>JASLKO010000044.1 GCA_030747475.1 Candidatus Thalassarchaeaceae archaeon
TGATGGTGATGAAAAGATACCATTCACTGGTTGGCCTGCTGACAAAGTATTGTCGCGCGTACGCGCGCGCATGGAGGCACGCGGGGGCGTACATGTTGTTGTACTCGATGAGATTGATCATTTGGTTCGAAAAGGAAAGGAAGGCGACGATTTACTATACAGCCTAACCAGTTTGAATATTGGTCTACTCCAAGGCGCCTTTTGTTGCGTGATTGGAATTAGCAATGATTTGGCATTTACAGAAATGCTTGATCCACGTGTTCAATCAAGGCTCGCTCCAATCGACGTCGTGTTCTCACCATACAATGCTTCTCAACTAGAAGATGTGTTGAGACCAAGGGCCATTCGAGGTGTGAAACCGGATGTATTGGACGACGCAGTGATTCCTCTATGTGCCGCTTTGGCAGCAAAAGAGGATGGAGATGCTAGAAGAGCACTAGACCTTCTTCGAATTTCAGTTCAACAAGCTGAACAAACTGAAACTGCAGTTGTGGGAATTAATCATGTCCGACAAGCACAAAATCAACTTGAATTTGATCAAATTACACCGACGATTAAAGATCTCCCATTGCAGCAGAAACTGGTTCTATTTTCGATTATAATCAATGAAAAAAATGGGTTGGCAAATATTTCGACTGGTGAAGTGTATGGCACCTATGAAATGGCCTGTGAAAATGCAGGTGAAAGACCATTGACAAGTCGCCGAGTTTCATCGCTCATCAGCGGACTGGATATGGCAGGTATTATCACTGCAAAAACAACCAGTCGTGGACGCCATGGCATGTCAAAGAGAATCAATTCATGCCTCCCACCTGCATTTAATGCATTAAAGGTCATGCAGGAAACAGAACCGGTGATGGAAGAAGTTGTTCGTGCACGATATCGGCTCCAAAACAGACTCTAGAGTCGATGCGTCCAGGTTGTGATGCGCGGGCAACGGTTATGACGAGGGCATCGGTCGCCGGGCCGATGACCGAAGATAACGACCACGGGGGCCGAACCCTAGCATCACTAGCCTTTGCACTGGGTCTTTGGGCAACATTGCTTGGAATTCTAAACATTGTTTTCGGAATCGGTGGTACTGCTGAGAGTAAAATGAAAGTGGTTTGGGCCGCTTACCTCAGCGTTGGGCAGCTATATCCTGACTTATTTGTTGATGATATGGTCTACAGACCATTCAGTGATACAGTATTCATGATTCTGTCCGTTGGATTGATGGCTTGGGGTGGACGCTGTTTGCACAACTCAACCGAGGGAGGCATCACCGCTTGGTTGCAATCTATTGTAATCTGTGATTCATGGCTCAGTTTGATGTCCACAAAAGAAGCCGGGGGTAAAATGACCAGTGCCATGTGGTGTATCACCTTGGGTTTGGTATTCTACATCTATCAAAGCGTCGTTCATTGGAACTGGGTTGATGTAGGTGTATATTCGGTAACCGCAGCCCTCCTTGGATTCGGTGTTGCTTTGATGTTTGCCGCCAAGGCAGAAGCAGAAGAGTGAACATTTTCACTCTTCAATTGCGAGAATGGCCATGACGGCCCAATAGTGCATCGATTTTGCCGAGGATTGCACCATACCACAAAGCACCACTCCACAGTAATTTGTGAAATTTAGAGGCATACAAGAATACCCATGTGGCACAGGTGATGGTTGCGACCCACCACAATGGTGATCCTTGAGGGACCCATAATGCAAAAGAAATTGAAAGGGATAAACCAATCACGGCTATGGGTAGCATCCAAACAACATCTTCGGCATCGGCAGTAAAGTCGTGTAGATGAATGGCACCATTTGGTTTACGAACACCATGCTTTCCGAAATGTCTTCGAATCCTCATATGTGCCCGTGCGTCACGACTTCGCTTGTGCAAAAAAATACGTAAGGATGATTCCGCAACATGGTGTACAACAGCAGTTGGTGAATGTATGATGACACCTCCAGTCTGCAACAATCGTAAACTAACCTCCATGTCCTCAGCATGGTACCATTTTGGATTAAATCCACCAATCGAAACCAATGCAACCCGTTCAAACATCGAACAAGGGCCATTTGCAAGACTTGTTAATCTGGGACGTCCTGAATATTTTCGTGCAATTGATCGTGCGCGTAAGCGACTGATTGTAGTTTCACCCACATCAAATATTGTTCGCCCCGTGACCGCCAATACTTGTTCGCCATCTAACCCCTTACTAACCAGATATAATTCAGAAATCCAATATGGGTCTGGCCGACAGTCAATGTCTGTAATTGCAACCCACGTCCCCTTTGAATGTTCAAGTGCCAAATTACGGCCCGCTGAAAGTCCCTCTGGATTTTGTTTTAGCACTGTGATTGGGATGTCGTTGTGTACACCCTCCCAGGCCTTCAGCCTAGAGTAACCGTCATCATCCGATCCATCATCAACTGCAATAATTTCCAATGGCCGATATGTTTGATTGACAAGTGATTGGAGGCAATCGTCAACCCATTCCTCAGCGTTCCTCATGCAAACTGTGATACTAATCAACGGTTCATTGGGAATGCAATCACCTCACTTCAAATGAATCAAGCATTGCACGACATCGAACTTTTGTCAATTCATCCGTAATGCGCATGACCACACCTTCAGAGGGCTGTCCATAGAGAACCACCGTTCCATACGGTGCAAGCAAATGGATTAGGATAGGGGCTAGATCTTCTTCCCCTTCTACATCTAGCAATATTGGGCCCCCGTCATCCGAGAAGGCAAAATCCATTGCGATATCTACACATTCAAGCAGGTCAGGAGTCAATTGGCCGGCAGGGTTTGTACACGAAAGTTGGCCAGAAAACGATGATTTGTCCAATTCACCATCCCATGGAGTTCTTTTTGTGAGGCCATCAACGATGCCAACATCTGGAACCCAACCAATCTCTAGAAGGGAGTGGACAGTTACATCACCCACAGCAATCAGGCAAGGTGAAAATGCGGGGATGGATTCCACCGCAGCTTGAATCGCAACTTCTGGGGTGTCCTCTGGGCCCCGAAACAGTGTGCCCATGGGTTCTTTCAGTTCAGAATCCAATTTAGATGGCATGTGAACGGTGCGATCCAAATCAGCAGCTCGAATCCAAAGATTGCCATCCCGATCTATGCTACCTTGGCGAATTCGCGAAGAGGATATCGGCTCACCATCCCGTGCCAATAGATGTTCGACTTCGATAATTTCTAAGGGTTCCAATGCATTCTCAATACGCATTTGATTGATATTTTCACAATTTGTACGAGTTTCAGGAGTACAAACAATGTGTGTTGCATCACCCCTATTGGGAGCAGGGCCCCATGTGTCCTCCAAACTGTGTGTAGTCAGAGATTGGTCTCCTGACCAATTTTTAATTTCCTCAAACCGTTTGGATTGTGGTTGTATTCGTGGGTCCTTCTCTGCAGCAGTGGCATCTGTGGTCACCCATACTTCAACTGCATCACAATTGAGCGCGGCTTCAAGCAGGGCTTGGTGACCTGCGTGGAAGCAATCAAATGTCCCGCCTACAAGGCAGAGAGTCCGGCTCATCAATTGATTCGTGGGACCCGCAGTCTTTCAATCCGGCGGATAAGAAAGTGTGCCCCGGGGCGTAACGGACCGTTTCATTGCCGTAGCTCGTGATCCTGACCCAGCCCCAGGGCATGTGTCGGACCGGGGGGTTGTCCCATGAATCATCCTGTCGTCATCTGG
>JASLKO010000045.1 GCA_030747475.1 Candidatus Thalassarchaeaceae archaeon
TCAAATCCTTGGTTAAGAACAATACGCGTTTTCCGGGGGTGAGCGCGATAAATTCCGGAGGCCACGACTCTGACACAAACTCACCCAGAAATGTCTAGAGAGCAGGCCTATATGACGGTTCGGAAACAGTCCGATACGAAATGAAGTACACAACTCTCTCCACCTACGGTGGAGTTTAGACACCATTTTGATAGAAATACATCTCGATTTCTGACTAATTAAATTTAAATAGCATCCCCTTCGGGGTTATATCACTTCCTTATACATTTAATGCGTAAGGGGAGGGTGTGAAATTATGGCTGATGAACAAGTAGAAGACATTGTCAAATGTCCAGAATGCAATTCGAGAAATCTAGATCGTGACGAAACTCGTGGTGAAATCGTGTGCCAAGATTGCGGTCTTGTCTTAGAAGACAATGTTATTGATCAAGGCGCAGAATGGCGTGTATTTAGCCCAGAACAGGGCGACCAACGCGCACGCACAGGTGCACCAATGACCGTCATGCTCCACGACAAGGGACTTTCCACAGATATTGATTGGCAAAACAAGGATTATTCTGGCAAGACCATCAACAGCCGTTACCGAAGCCAATTCTACCGCATGCGAAAGTGGCAAAAGAGAAGTCGAGTAAGCAATGCAACCGAACGCAACTTGGCCATGGCTCTCGCAGAATTAGATCGTATGGCAAGTCGTTTGGAACTGCCCAAGACCGTGCGCGAATCCGCCGCTGTGAATTACAAGAAGGCTGTCGAAAAGCGCCTCATCCGTGGACGCTCAATCGAAGGTGTAGCTGCAGCGAGTCTCTATGCGGCCTGCCGTCAGTGTGGCGTACCACGTACACTTGATGAAATTGGCCAAGCCAGTCGAACAGGTCGAAAGGAAATCGGTCGAACATATCGCTTCATGGTCCGTGAACTCAAGATGAAAATCATGCCAACAGGACCTGAAGACTACATCTCCAGATTCTGTTCTGGACTCGGATTGGATGCAGAGGTAGAGGCCAAGGCATACGAATTGATTCAGGCAGCCCAAGAAAAAGAACTCACAAGTGGCCGTGGACCTACAGGTATTGCCGCCTCGATTATCTACATCGCAAGTGTACTCTGTGGCAAGCGCCGAACTCAACGCGAAGTTGCTGAAGTTGCAGGTGTAACGGAAGTAACCATTCGAAATCGATACAAGGAACTCATCCAGAACCTCAACATCGAACTTGACATTTGATGGTGTGATCGCCGATGAGCGATTGGCGCGAACAAAACCAACTATCACAGCGTTTGTTTGAGCATACCAAAGGAGTCCTTGATTCCACCATAATCCGCGGCTGTCAGGATTGGCCCTTGCCAGAACCACCACTGTCAGATCCAGATTTCCCAGTCCATCCACCAACCAGCCCCGATAAGCTGAAAGAAATCGCTCACGCATTGCTTGAGGCCAATCGCGCTGCCTTTGATCGTGATTTGGAATCGATTGGCGAATCATTGATACCCCATCGTTTGTCGTTATCAGCAGACCCTGCACGTGAAGGAAGAAAGTGGCTTGATCGCAGAGGCGATGAGGTTGCCGAGCGTGCCTTATTCATTCGAGTGGAAACCCTTCTTTCACAAGCTCTAGACCCCACTGCTCCCGATGTAGATCGATGGTGGGTCGCCATAGCCTTGTTGAATGGCATGTCATCAAAAGACAGCCCGATATCTCAACAACAAGGTTACCATCTGATGGAGAGTATCGCGTTGGCAAAACCCCCTGGATATTGGCATGGTGGAGCGGAACCTGGCCCACATTTGTTGGATTGGCAAGAGGGAAGGGAATCGACAACTGTTGAGTTGCAAGCCGACTCTGGTGGTTCATTTGCAGCGGGGTGGCTTCTTGACAGAATGGAGGAGGCAGACCCTCCTCGGCCGGTTCTTGTGGAATGGTTGGATATTGCATTGGCGCGCAGGACATTGGTTGCCCCACTTGAGATATTGTCGCGGTTGAATCGTATGGCAGGAGATGGCAGTTCTGAATTGGCCATTCGAATTGCCTCATTATTACCCAGAGCATGGGATATTGATTTTGAAGGCGCTCACCTATTGGAGAAAACTCTCCTAGGCCGAGAAGCAAATGTGAGATGTGGCCTCGCTGGCGCGCTTGATGAAATCATCCGTCGCCGTGGAGAATCCACTCTTCCTTTGGTAGACGCCCTTCTTTCAGATGAATCAACTGATGTGGTCCGAATCGCGACAGGCTCTCTACGTCTTACTGCAACATTAGATTCGACTGATTTTGCCAATCGATGTGCACGCGTTGTTCACAAAGGTGATGTCGGGATCTCAAGGCAATTTTCGCAGACAACTTTGCGTGAATATCTCGCCATGCATCCAGAAGACAAGAAAGGACTCACGGTCCAATTGTGGATTGAAGGAGATGAAGTGGTCCGTTCGCGCTTACGTGAACTACTACTCCACATGGTCGATGAACACGCTACAGACCTTTCGAGTATTTTGATGAGGATCGCTTCGATGGATGGTCATAATTCATTAGAAGATCTTTGGAGGGTGCTCGAAGTTCGCTCCGCCGACACAGCATTCGCTTGGCGAAATCACATTGAGCACGGGGCAGAACTGCCTTGATGCCGGGATAGATGCTTTCAACCTAGGGCCCACCGCAAGTCCATGGACGAACCAAAATCGAACCATCCGGCAATTGCTTGCCTTGGTTTGACCCTCGTCATTTCAACGTTTATTTCAGGTTGGGCGCCAGATGGACCTTGGGGTTCAGAATCGTTTACACGAGGCCTCTTTGGATTGGTTGGAGGCGTTTTGTTGTACCTGGCCTGGTACCGTCATAAATTTGCTCTATGGGGTGTGATTCCTGCACTTTCCATGTGGTCCAACCCCCACGTATCAACGCGTATTCTAGCGGCATTGGGTGTTGCATTGTTCTTTTGTTCGTATTTGCTTGGAACCGTGGATTCCATCCCAGCACCAATTTCATTGATTTTACTATTATGCAGCTTGTTGATTCTGTTGACTTCTGCTTATGCTTGGTTTGTCTTTGAAGGTCCACTCAGTGATGAAGAGGAATAATCATGCCAGACGAAGATGAAGATTATGAATCAGCGTTCTCGCTAGATGGCCTTACTGAGGAAAATCAGGAAGAACCAGAATCTGAGTCAGATCGAGAATTACGCGACTCAGAAAGCGACTATACTCCTGGAGAAGGGACGTGGG
>JASLKO010000046.1 GCA_030747475.1 Candidatus Thalassarchaeaceae archaeon
GTGTTCCGCATGACAATCACTATGTCGATGTGAAGAATGCTCCAAGAGTTTCCTCAAGCAAAATACCCGTTGTAACACTTGCAATTGCTGCAACCCACAGCATTGTTGACACTTGACCGAGCGCCAATGCAGCCCCCCCACCTCGTAGTCGAGCAGCGATTGAAGAGAGAATGAAAATCATGAATACAATCAGGAATGAGGTGACGATTTTGAATAATGCAATATTTGATTCTACACCACCTGCATCTTCAAGAACAGGCAACCCAAGGCCACCCGTCGTTTCTGTAACATCGCTGAAGTCCACACTTTCCATTCCTTGGGCGACGCCTGCGACATTGCTTCCCAATTGGAATACAACTGCAATTGCAATGTTAAACGAAACGATTGTGGCAATCAATAACCCATATGCAACACCATTCATTGTGCTTGCAGAAAGAGATCTTCGGCGTCGTAATGAAAGAAGGTTTGTCGTATTCTGACTGACAAGGTCTGCAACTGCTGCAGGTTCTCCACTGGCTTGAGCGCCCTCTAAATAGATTCGATTAAATCTCGAAACCATAGATGAGTTGACTTCGGCAGAAAACCAATCCCAACTTCGTTCAGAGTCAACACGTAACATCAAACGACTTTCCAAACTAGCGATTGATTCA
This sequence comes from Candidatus Thalassarchaeaceae archaeon, assembly GCA_030747475.1. Lineage (GTDB taxonomy): Archaea > Thermoplasmatota > Poseidoniia > Poseidoniales > Thalassarchaeaceae > MGIIb-P. The sequence continues at coordinate 651 of JASLKO010000046.1, forward strand.
TTGAGGGACCCGAAATCAATGCCGCGGAGTGCTTTGATTGTGGCGGAAGGTTCTGATGCACGCGCCTGAGCCGTTCCACCCAATGCTCGAATGAATCCAGGATATGATTCGTCTCGACGAGTGATGCTCTTCTCTTCCCGTGATGCGGTCACTCCCGGGACCAAGAATGGGGTGAAAATCAAGGCGACCAAGACAAGGCCGAATCTATCCCAAGATGTGGCAATGACATCGCTGTACAGGATTGTAACTACAATTGCAGACAGTAGGATTGGGAGGCCCATACTTCCCGCTGTGAGCCAAGTTTGTCGCAAACGAACCCTGAATTTTGTTTCAAATTCATGTCGGCCAAATGTCGGATCGTCTGGAACGATTGAACGAAAGGCAACGAGCATTGAAATTTGCATGACGACAAACAGAAGCGCGGCGAGTAGAACCCATCGGATTCTGACCAACACATCGACCAGTGTGGTCCCGACATCGTCGGTGATGAACAAAACCAAGTGAATTCCTGCCACTACAAGACCGAAAATCCCTGTTGTTGTCAGTGAGATGTAAATTTCTTTTAGCATGTCAATCGATTCAAGTCGTGTGTCATACAGTGTATCGAATTCCTTTGCAAATGTCTTTTGCTCGGCTTTCATGAATTCATCAATAGGTTGGCCTGCTTCGACTGAAAATGCCATTCGATCAAGAAAATCTCCCCAAATTGGAGATGGGCTTTGGCGGCCGATGATTCGCGAGGCTTCTGGTAGGCTTGTGTGCCATTTATCAACCAAAGTCTCAATGGATTTTACTTCCTTTGCCAATGCACCATAGTCACTCATTTGACGTAAAATATCGAACATTGATTGAGATGTGACTTCACCAATACTGAGAATGCCCATCCTTGTGATGAACATGTGCATTTCTTTCTCAATCATGACCGCTTCGCGAAGCGTTAGCACAATTGGCCAAGAAATGGCTGCAAACGTCGAAATGAGGGGGAAGAGAATCAGAAGAACGATGCCTGATGCACCAATGAAGAAGGAACCTAGGGTATAGAGGAGGATTGCTGAGACTAGGAGGCCTCCGACGAATGCTGGGAATACGATTTTTACCGCATATTCTCCAATGGGGACTTCGATTCGACGAAAGGCGATTTGATAGAGTGGTAGACGCTCCATTTTTTCACCTCAGTCCTCAATTGGAACCCAACTATCTATCGAGGCTGAGAACACATCCCAATCCTGTTGATAATAGATGTCAATAATATCGAAAACGTCGTCATAATGTGTAATATTACGATCAACCATTCTCTGTAATGCTTCAGTTCGGCGTGCCATTTCCTCATAGATGTCACGTTTGTTGTCAAAACCCATTAATGCGGCCATTTTATTTTCCATCAAGTGTGATTGGAACATCCCACGGAAGTAGTGTTTATCTCGAACCGGGTCCCAATCAAACATGCCTCGTGTGAGTACACCATCTGCATGCTTGTTGTATCCGATTACCTCGTCAATACCTGTGATTCTTCTAGCGATTCCACCACCCGGTGCTTCAACGACCTCTTGGAAAATTGCGAAGTTCAAGTTATCGAAAAATCGCATTGGGACGTTGATGGGGTCGCCAGTAAATCGTTGAATCATTTTGACAATAGATGATGCGTGGAAGGTTGCAATCACAGGGTGTCCTGTTTGCATGGCTTGGAATGCAGTCGCTCCTTCTGCACCACGAATTTCTCCGATGATAATGTAGCGAGGGCGGCTTCTCAGTGCGGCTTTGAGGAGGTCGAACATCCCCACCTTAGAATCCTCGTTCTTTGAATCGCGGGTCACGAGTCGCTGCCATAACCGGTGTCGGACCTTCACTTCAGGTGTGTCTTCGGCTGAGTAAATTTTTACGTTGTGATCAATGAATGGGAGAATGGCATTCAGTGTTGTTGTCTTACCAGACGCTGTCTCTCCCGACACCATTAGCGACATGCCATTTTCAAGACCTAACCAAACATATGCTGCGACTTCTGCAGACATGGTCCCCCATTGAATCAATTGTGTGATAGAGATGGTTTCCTCGGCGAATTTTCGAATAGTGAAAGAGGACCCTAACATGGAGACGTCGTCAGAATAGATGATGTTGATGCGGCTGCCATCGAGGAGGGCGCCGTCGATAATTGGTTTACTATCCGATACTGGGCGGCCAATACGTTCTGACATCGCTCTTAGATATCGTTCGAGCATCTCGCGATCTCTGAATCGGATGTTTGATGTCACCATCCCAAACACCTTGTGGTCCATGCTGATGTATCGAAGTCCGATTGCGTGAATATCTTCTAACATCTCATCAGAAAGTAGAGTTTCCAGGGGCCCTGAACGAACAAGGTCTCGAATTACGGTGTATTGTAGGCGTTCCATCTGTTGAGTGGTGACGCTGATTGGAGGGTCGTTCAACCCGAGGAACCTGCGAACCGGTGCAACAACATCGTTGATTGAGGCGGGGGTGTTGGTAATTTTGGTGTGCTTAAGCAACATATTCTCAAGCATGGCCTCAAATTCTGCATCTGTAGAAAATGATGGAGCGTGGGGGGCTTCTTTCAGTAGCCTCTCGACCAATACTTGTTTGATGATTTCTTCTTCCTCTGTTAGGTAGGGTTCGATTCCAAACCAAAGGGTCTGTCCACCACCTTCCTCGTCTTGTGTTGGGCGATATACATGAGCGAATAGTGGTCCACGGAGATGGTAAATTAAGTTCAGTGGATCCATTTTTGAGGCTGCGCGATCCAGTGGGCCGTAATACATCGGACGTGTCCCATGTTGGGCTTCGAAATCTTCGACCCATTCACGAACATGGTCGAAACGTGACATGACGCCCGCGAGATCGCCTTGTTCGAATTCAAGTTCTTCAAGTTCCACCATTTACTCACCTCAGCTCACTGCAGTAATATCCACGATAAAGCCCATCGAAGGTTCAACTCGCCAACCAATTCTGGGTTGCACCGGACCAGCGGCCCTAAGGAAGCGGGTGACTGCCAATATACGAGAAAGACCGCCGCCAATCTCGGAAGTCCGCATTTCAATCGCGACTTCGGCAGATGCATAGAGTATACGCATCATTTCAGGTGTGATTTCATCTGGATCGAGCAACAGCATCAGAGAGCGTTCTTCCGCACAGAATGCACGAAGTCTACTCAGAAGTTGGTCTGGGTTGCCATCATAGTGTCCAAGAATTGTAGAGGCTCTATCAATGATGGAAATATCGGATGACTGAAGAGCGGTAGAAGATAGAATTGATTCGATGTCGACTTTGTCTTCGACTTCATCAGATATTACGCCGAATCGCGACAGTAAAGTGAATTGTCCAGAGTCGGCTTCATCACTCAATGTGTAACCAAGACTGTTGACTTGTTCTAGCCATCCACGGGTTGTCAATTCAGTTGTCACCATGGTTGTTCTAACTCCATTGGCCACCAATCCGTATGCCAATCGTTGAGCGATCAGGCTCTTGCCCGCACCGATTTCACCCGTGACGATGTAAAGGGCTCTTCGCGGAAGTAATTTACCCAAACTATCCGAAAGGCTGTCGGTTTCCAACTCAAAGGCAAAGCCTACATCCTCAGACAATTCGAATCACCTCATTGAAGGCGTATTGTCCAGATATTCCCTTGTAATTCTCACTTTGAACAATGACGGTGATGGTAATTTCCTGACCTGTTGTCATAGACATGCCTGTAGGGCAGGCATACAATTCTGCAACTTCACCCTTGACCCAGAACGATGCATTGCCCAAAAGTTGGACTTGATTGACAGTGGAGGCTGTTCCATTGATTACGAGGCCAATATTGTCTGTTTTGAGTTCAAGAGCTCCTGTGTTTTGGATGTGGAGTGTGAGGTTGCATGCCGTTTGATTCCATGATATTTGCATTGGATCACTGGCTAGGGCAGCTTGGGTTTTCGCGTCGGCTTCTGCCTGTGTTTTTGCGGAGTCCACAGATGTGGCCAACCCACCCCATGATGCAATGAGTAAACTTGTGACGATGCCGGCTGTCAATAAGCCTGTAATCAGCATAATCAGTTCACTAGCGCCGCCGTCTGCCATTGCCACACCTCACGAAAATGATACTCCCGATTGTCCGCCCATACTTGCAACGAAAATTCGAGATGGGGAGGTTGCTCCCGTTCCTGTCAATTGGAGATGTTGTGTCTCACCAGAGAATAAGATGGTGGTTTGAGTATGGAAGTCGCTGGCTCTGAATGGGGTGTCCCCGTCAATACTGAACCAGGTTTGGTCAAAGGAAACAGGTTCATCGCCCGTATTTGTTATGTTAAGGTGGATGGTTCCGGAAGATTCTGATGCGTTGATCAATCGAATATCGGGTTCTTCTTCGCCGCTATCCAATACATCAGCAGCTGTTCGTGCACTGTCATTCAGTGACAATGAGGCGAGAGCAAATATGCCCAAGAGGGCTGTGCCTACAATCAAAGCCGATATGCTGACCGATCCCGCCACATTTCAGGCCCCCTCGCCTGAGTGCGTACGAGATGAGCGCCAAGCTTCGACCATTGCACCAAACATCAGTAATGTACGGTGAGGAAGGTGTTTTGCACCATCATCATTAATTTCAGGATTTGCCAAACCAATAATTGCTAAAAGTTCAGCTGATTCTCCCTTGGTAATCATGCCACTGGATTTTGCATTATCGATAAATTCTGTTGCAGATTTGGAAGACAGGTGATCGAGTAATAATGCGGAAATTTCGCTTACAGACACTGTTGGTCCTTGTGAATTCGAATCTGTTCGGCGGTTTAGAAATGGATTCAAATCAGCGACGCGTCCCTCATATAAATCTAGTAAATTGACTGTTTGACTAATGACTTCTTCCGTGGTATCCTCGGAAGAATTTGAGTCTTCATCGTTGCTTTCATCTGACTCTATGCCGCTTGCCGTCACTAAGGTGTCGGTTGGCAATGCATGGTGTATATTGTCAGTCATATGCAATTGAGTCAGTCTTGCATCCATGATACTCATGGTTGCTTCAATCCTGTCGAAGCGGTCGTCGAGTCGTTGTTCAATGGCCTTGGTGTCTATGGTCGTTGGTGCGGGGGTCGGTTTGCTTTCGGCCGCTGCAGGTTCAAGCCCGCTGGCCCCCACGCGTGCTCTAGCTGGCGACGGGGCAAGGGTCCAAGCGTCTTCTTCGATCGGAATGGTTTCTTCCGGAACCAGGACCGCTTCGACTGCATGTTCCGACAACGTTTCTAAACGTTCCACTGAGGCGCTGTCGACCTCGCTTTCATCGTCACTTGAGGAGAATCTGAGAAAATCCAACAAACCCATCACAAAACCTCCATGATGTCCTCTGCCCCCCGTAGGGGGGCAGGGGGGTTATCATAGTATCATACGATGGTGTCGCCTGCTTCAACTCCATTGTAGTGGAGTTGGGCGTAAGTTTCGCCACCACCGTCGATGATTACGCGCATTTCATGCTCGTCTCCAACACTAGGTTGGCAGGCACCAGTTGTGGATGTGGCAGATAGGTCAATTGGGATGAGGAATGTCTCGCCTGCATCGACCGAATTTGCTACAAGGGCTGTTCCTGCAAGATCTGTTGCGCCAGAGAAGTCATCTGTATTTACATCGGATGTGGTACCACCGTCACAGACGATGAAGTAAGACATATCTGTAAGTAGTGTGGTATCTGAACCTGCACTCAATTGAACGATGAGTGTGATGCCGTCAGCTTCCGTGGATGTTGCTGCCTCTGTGCTTATGTACGCGCCAACCAGGGTGATTTTACCACTGATTTCGTCACGTGTATCGTCACCGGTTGCTTCAGCTCTTTGTTGAAGTTCTTCAGCAGTCTTAATGATGATTGTTGATGCTACTGCAGCTACCAAAATCAATGCGATGAAGATAATCATCGCACCGATGCCGATGGCGCCGCTTTCGTTCTTGCTTAAGTATCGATTCTCTCGGGACATTTGTTCTCGCTCCGTGTAGTTGTTTTTATGTCAAGAAGGTATTTTATTGTACTCCATGTTTATACTCAGGACCCCGTGGGTTTATTTGGCCAAATCTAGGTTTATTGCAACGAATTCGGTCTTATTTGGTTCTAGTGTTCGGATGAGTGGCCACGAGTTTGTTTTCCAGCCAGGCGGAATCCAAGGAGTCACCAAAACTTCGGTCATTGTTTCATCTGTTTTATTCTCTATTCTGCAATCGATTGTGAGGCCTTCCTTGGTCAAATTGTATCCGGTTTGGATCGAAAGTCGTTCCTGCAAACTACCCGGTGCGCCGATGTCTCTAATTGCAGCCATTGCCGAAGGTATGATGTTGAATACAAGATCATGAGTTTCGCCCGGCCCTAATGCAATAATCGATTGGGATTGGGGTGATGAACGCCAATTGGGAGGTACAGGGGCCTTGAAATTGAACCCTGGTAGCAACCCATCACTTGTATTTTCAACTCGAACCAGTAACTTACCCGACTCAGAGCCCATGTCCCATCGTGCTTCTACCCCCATCCAAAACTCGTAGAAAATAAATGGGTTCAATGCCGCACTATTTGCAAGTAAATGCTCAACCAATCGTTCCAACTGCAGGGATGCTTCGTCAAATGCACCCCTTAGAATCAAAGTTTCTGCAGTCTTCATTGTCAACAAGACATCGACCAATTCTGGTTCACTTGTTGAGCGTTCTCTGATGATGGTGTGCATCATGCCGATGGCGCGGTGCATTCTGCCGACTTGGCCCTTGAGTTGGTCAATGTCGTTTCGAGCTTGGTGAATACTCCTTTTTGCGTCCCTAGCATGTTTGTCGGTGACTGATTCCTGAATCAATCGAAGGTGCTCGTCGAGGATGAGGTTGAGGCGGGTGACTTGGGCGCGATATGAGCCGCGGGGGGGTGGTGATTGAGTCTCAGACATTTTCATCCACCTCCACATTTACATCGTGAGCCATTCCCCATCTCTGGCCAATGGTTATTCTGCGTAAGTCGGCTGATGGGTTGCCCAATTGAACCATAAGTTCTTGCGACTCTATTTCCATTGAGGCGAGTTGGTCAAATATTGACAGCCAAGAGTTCCTTGTTCGGAATGTGATCGACATCACTGAAAGTGCGCCGGCAATCGTAAACAGTACCACTGAGCCGATGTTCAACAATGACCATGAAATATCCCCTGGGATGAATATGACGGCGATGATAAATCCGAGTGGTGCGAAACAAAGTTTGATGGTTAACTGTTTGAGTACCCTATTCATCTCTTCTTCATGATCTTCAATGATTGATTCTGACCCCCTTTGTTTGTTTTGTCTGTCTGAAAGAATGGCTGGGATTTCAAATGCAGATGAGCGGGATGTGATGAATCCGACCCAAAGTAAAGCGGCCGCTGCTAAAGCGAAATTGACATATGGGCCGAGATTGTATTGTGTCGCAAGTCCCAGCAAAGCAGTTCCAGAATATGCACTTAGCATGAGGGAGCGTTCGTCTTCAGGCGCTCTACGCAATAGGCGGCTTGACAGGATTACAAGGCCGATTGTGATTGGTATCAGAATCAACAACGGGGCGCTCCATGATTGAATTTCAAGAGATGTGGATCTTGCGTCGTTTGATTCGATGTCGCCCTCCATGTATGGTGATTCGATTGTCACAGTGCATGGGACCTCGTTGGAAGATGCCCACCAATTAAGAGCAGTGGAGTGAATTTCCCACTCTAACTTCTTTGTTGCACCGGCGCCCATGCTGATGATGGGTTGAGTACTCTCAGTTTCGATGGTGATGCCTTCTTCGCATTCTAGGGTTGCAACAATCCCAAGGGC
>JASLKO010000047.1 GCA_030747475.1 Candidatus Thalassarchaeaceae archaeon
GATGGAAGTCAAGTTGCAGCCGATATTGCAGAGGTCGAAAAGGATTGGACAACGAATGTGATGATTATCTACGTCGAATCGGATTCGACGAATATCACCAATGTTGACATCCTGACTCAAATGGATTCTTTAGAACAAACACTCAATTGGCAAAATTCCGACGATGGTGTTGATGACAACATCATCTATATCCTCAGTATTTCTTCCGTCGTGAAGGAAATCAATTCCAGTGCACCGAGAGTTGCTGATTCATTTGTTCAAAATGCTGGACAAGCATGCCCAATCGAAATATGTGCTTGGTTGGCTGAAAATGCTAGCAATAATATCAACAATTTCGGAGACTTCGTCGGCGGTTACAATATCCCGGAGGATCAAACTCGAATTGACCAGATTATCGGTGAATTGCCAGACAACGCACGCGATAAATTGGTCCGGGACGTTGGCAAAACAGAAAATGGCACATTGACTGATACCGAGGTTGGGTATTGGAATCGTGCAGTGATTATTGTTGGCGTTGCAGAGAATGATAAAAACGGCGATGGAGAACCCGATATCCCAACCTCTGAATTGATCAAGCAGACTCAGGCTGAAATCGACAGGATTGCCAGAGACAACAATTGGAATTGTGATGAAAAGCAAAAGGATTCGAGTCACCCTGATTATTGTGATGGCAATGAACTTGGCCTCACCATGACCTTGACTGGGCCGGTGCCCATTACGAATGCCGTGACAGAATACACCTTCGCACTGTTTTGGAAGATCTTTCCCATCGGTTGTGTGGCTGTTGCCGGTGTCCTGTTCCTGTTCCACTGTGATGTGTTACAAACTGGCCGTGTGAGATGGGTCCAGGGAGTCAAGGTCGTGATTATTGCAGGTTTGCCCACTCTTTGCTCTGTATTCGCCACATTGGGGCTAATTGGTTGGACGGATTATGAAGTCACGATGACTGTAATTATTGTTGGCCCAATCATTCTGGCGCTTGGCGTTTCGTACGGTTTACACATTACGAATCGTTATGCTGAATCTAAAGGTACACCGAGGGAAAAAATGGCACTGGCTTTGCAATCGACCGGTCGGGCCGTTTTCCTGTCTGCAGTGACAACCGTGATTGGATTCGTATCGTTGATCCTGACCCCAATGGCACCAATCAAAACCGTTGGAATATCCCTGGCAGGAGGGATCATTATCGTGTATTTGTTTACAATGATAATGGTGCCAAATCTGACGATGCTGCTAGATTTAGAAAAACCGTCACACCCTCCTCCGAAACTGTTTGTTGTGGCGGTAAGAGCACCCATTCGTTGGAACAAAGCCGCTCTTGCAGTCTTCCTTGTCCTAATGCTATTCAGTGGATTTGTTAGTCGAGAAAACATCGTTGAAGACGTAAATTTGCTTGAAATGGCCCCGCAGGATGAGCCAGCGGTGTCGAAAATGATTACCTATTCCGACGAATTCGAAAGTGGCCAAGTGGGCATGGTTTTGGTCGAAGCAGATATTGCTGCTGAGCCAGAATTATTGGCATCGGGTGATGGTGAATTACAAAAAGACCCATATGAAAGTTTGACCAAAATAGAAGAGTTGGCTCAATTGGCAAATGATGTTAACCAAACGACTGCTGTTTCAATTGCATTCTTGATGAAATCGATTGGTGTTTCAGTCAATGCCTCAGGATCGGATTTCTCTGGTTGGTGTGAATTGTTCCCTGATGGTTCAGTGGTTAACGAAGTCTGCAGAATTCTCTTTGCGCAGGAATATGCTGCAAATGCGACATTCTGGTTGGTTCTCGAGAGTTTGGATGATGGTGGCCGTGGTGGTATCGAAACTCAAAGCTTCCTCATTTCGGTGTTCTATGATGGATTGACTCCCGAATTGAGGCAATTCTTCATCTCTAAGGATTTCCAACGCTCACTAATCTATATCGATATGCCATTTCTACCAGTCAAGCAAACTGAAGCTGCTGCGGCTCAAATCAATGACGCTAGCGATCTGATGAAGGATCACGGGTTTAGGCCTAGTGCCCTGATTGGGGTTGCAGCGGTCACGATAGACGTCAACAATCTAATCGTGGGAAGCCAATGGCAATCACTCGGGTTTGCACTATTGTTCACAGTCATCACCCTCGGGTTCGTTTTCCGAGATGCAAAATATGCGATGTTGACCACGGTGCCTGTGATTTTCACTGTCGCGATGCAATGGTATGTCATGGACATTCAATCCGTTACACTATCTCTGGTGACGGTCATGATTGGTTCAATTTTAGTTGGAGTCGGTGTTGATTTCTCGATCCACATTGCCAATCGTGTTCGAGAATTGGGGGGTACTTTAGAAGCAATTCAAGATTCTTGTGCCAGTACGGGGATGTCATTGTTTGAAGCTACAATTGTCACATCTGCTGGACTAATGACAGCATACCTCATTCCGATCCCTGCACTGAAGCCTTTCGTGACAGTCATCATCATCCTACTTACGTTCGCTGCAATCAGTGCTCTCCTACTCTTGCCGGCCATCTATGCGACATTCGTCAAGGAAGGGTGGGGTTTGGCTGGTGGGAGCGATGCAATGCGTCGAAAGGCGGGACTTGCCGGTGGAGCAAATGCGATTACTGCGCAGTTGGATGCTGCAGAATCCTACGATGCTGTGCTACTCGCAAGTGCTGATGACGCATGGTGAAGTCTTTCAAACCGAGTCGAGCCCCTTAGGGCTCGATGGTTGAATACTGGTTGATGAAATCTGAGCCGCACGTATACCCCTGGGAACAACTCGTTGAGGACGGGTCGACGCACTGGGATGGTGTACGAAATTATCAGGCGCGAAATACAATGCGAGATGATATGAAAATTGGGGATTTGGTATTGTTCTACCATTCAAATACAAAACCACCACATGTGGCAGGGATTGCTAGAGTTTGCAGAGAAGGGTATCCCGATCACACAGCACAAGATCCAAATTGCAAATATTTTGACCCAAAGGCTAGCCCCGATAATCCTCGTTGGATGATGGTGGATATCGAACCGATTGAACCCATGAAATCGATTGTTACACTGCCCGATATGAAGGCAAATCCAGCTCTGGAAGGGATGCCATTACTTGCCAAAGGAAGTCGTCTTAGTGTCCAAAATGTTCCTGCAGAGTACTTCAAAATTGTTCGAAAAATGGGGGGCCTCCAATGACAGATATCCCGGTGTCTAAAAGGGCCGCTCAAATTGAATATGCAATTCGTGATGTTGTTGTCCCCGCAACTGAACTTGAAGCTCAAGGACACGAAATTATCAAGCTAAATATTGGCGACCCTATCGCCTATCCAGGATTGCCGACTCCAAAACATATGATCGACGCATTCAAGGACAGTTTGGAGAGAGGTGAAACTGGTTATTCGCCATCATATGGACTGCCTGATTTACGATCCGCAATCGCTCGTGATGAAGTTGCAAAAGGATGGGGATGTGATTCGAATGACGTCTATGTTTGCCACGGGGTTACAGAAGCGTTGCAAATTATTTTTGCAGCAACACTTGAACAGGGCTGCAAAGTTCTCGCACCAGGACCACATTACCCACCATATATGGCCTACCCACAGATGTTTGGGGCACAAACAATCGAGTATGGACTCGATTCAGATGATGGATGGCGAATTGACTTCGCTGACATCGAGAACAAAATGGATGAAAATGTGAGATTACTGGTATTGATTAACCCAAATAATCCAACTGGTAATGTCGCAACCGAGGCGGAGATAGATCAACTGATTTCAATTGCTGAAAAGTGGCCAAATTGCATGATTATCGCTGATGAAATCTATGATGGACTCGATTTCACAGGCCAACATGTCAGTGTCGCTTCAAGAAGTAAAACTGTCCCCGTTTTTACATTGAATGGAGTCTCCAAAGTGTACTACGCACCGGGTTGGAGAATTGGGTACATGGCTTTACACGATCCGACAAATTGTCTACATTTGGTTCGCGATGGTATTGAGAGGCTGTTGAGGTCCAGATTGTGTGCTTCAACACCCGCACAGATGGGTTATTTGGCTGGACTTGAAGACTCCCGAGATTGGATGGAAGAATATTCGGAAAAAGTCTTGGCTCGACGTGACCTTTGTCTGAAACGAATTGAGGCCATTGATGGGTTGGAAGTTCAAGCTCCAGGTGGGGCATTCTACATGTTTGTTCGAATCACTGATCCCAAGTGGTTAAATGACGACAAGGAATTCGTATTGCAGCTGTTACACAATGAACATGTTTTAGTGGTTCACGGAAGCGGATTTTCGCTAGAAAAAGGTCAAGGTCACTTCCGATTGGTGTATTTGGCCAGCGAAGAAGTGTTGAATGATGCATTTGACAGAATTGAGCGGTTTTTACAAACAAATTGAGTCCCCTCGTGTACGCACGCACGCTGCGGTTCCCGCAGCGTGGAGTCGCAAGCGCTTAGAACCAGAGGCAAGGGTGGAGGTGTGATGCGAGTCCTTCACCACGTTCTGCTGGGCCTTTCATTGCTCATTTGCTTGTTGCCTTTATGTGCAGCAGAAGCAAACATCGTTGATTATGGGTCGTTAGACATATCCTTGCTGGTTCCAATTTTCATCGCATCTGTGGGTACGGTCATTCTCTGGAAGTGGATTCTACCATTGAGCCTAAGAAACCTGCAGGTGGCCTTCGAAGTTGATGATGACCTTTACGAAGTTCATCGGTTGACCAAGAAAAATAGCCAGACAAAGGAATTGCTCGGCCTTAGAGGTGTGTCGTTTGGCGTGCTCTCATATCTGATGGCAATGGGTGGCGTGATGCTGATTGTTGCTGAATTATTAATCGGCCCAGATACATTTTACAAACCGATTATTTTTGTCACAGCTGCCTTTGTACTGGTCCCCATTTCCATTTCACCAATCGTGACAATGTATGCTCAGATTCGGGCCATGAACAAGCACCAAATCACCCAAAAATTTAGCGCGCAGTTTGTTGGATATGTCGGGACCGCATTTGCAATGGTATTGGTGTTAATTTCGACAATGTACTATGGATGGACTACTGCGAATACAGGAGGTCAATTTGATTCTAATGTGATGATTAAATGGATTGGTTACGCATTGCTAATCTTCATGGCACCGACAATTTTTGCCTATGGACGAATCATGGGGGCATCCTGGAATACTCTGCTGCTTTCAAAATGGAGAACTGCAAAGGGTTGGAAAACACCAATCGATCCAGACACACCCGCTTTTGTGAAGCGATTGATTGCCCTTTTCCTAGTGATATTCCTAGTCACCATGCCAATTACGGCAATCAATGGTATCGTGACATTGGTTTACATTTACATCAATCAACCCGATCCAGAATATACATATGATTTGCTTAACTATGGTGGGATTATTGGGGATACGATTGTCAGAACTTGGGCAAGAGAAGAATGGCTTGATGCAATTGTATCGGCAAAAAGTATGGAAGAGGTGTTGGCATCTTATCTCATGCTGAATGTTGGAATCGTTGGACTTGCGTTCATTTTTGAATTGACACGGAACTTATTCCTTGGAGGTCAAACCTTTGCCGGTGTCGGTGGTGTCATTTTAGCTCAGCCCCGGGACATCCGAACTGAAACTGAAGTTCAAGGACGCATCCTTTTCTTTGGCCTAGCAGGATTTTCAGGGTATATCGTCCTCCTACTCGTTTTACAAACCTACAAAGAATTTGGCAATTTAATGCCATATGGCAATAGCATCAGTGAGGACTTGCTATTACGTGGCACCTGGCAATTTATTGCTGCTGGTCAGACAATTTTCCTACTGACTTGGGTGCTATCCATCACAAGATTTGCACATCTCAAGCAGTTGAAGTTTGACCTTTCACCTGACGAACGGCGTGAAGGTGTGATTATGGCAGGCGGTGGCGATTGGATGCGTGACCATATCGAGATCGCTGCTAGGGCGGATGATATAGCCGCATTACGTAATTTCCAAACCGAGCAAATAGACGGTGATAAGGCCGTTGTACGACTTGAAAAGGGACGGGCGAAAATGATCGAGTCCGCCATGCGTGGTCTTTGGCCCAGGGCCATCGAAGAAGCAAGGAAAGTACTGGCTCAGCAACGTGGTGATGACGATGAAGCACGGATGATTATCGCTACTGGGCATATCGCTTGTCGCCGTTTTGATGCTGCTAAAGAAGCACTTCGAGGAATGGAGCAGCCAGAAGGTTACGATGAACCTGAATTGCTCGCACTCACCATGGAATGGCTAGATCCGTGGGGTGGTCGGGTTGGAAATGATGACTTGTATGATTGGGAAAACAACTCGACTGTGGACCATCTTAGGGAATTGCAAAAGCGCCTCAAATCGTGGTCCCCTGATACAACATTGGGTGATGCACATACTGACCGGCTATCGCTTCATGCACAAATTGCAAGCGCTGCTATGTTACGTGCGCAAAGACGGAGTGAAGAAGCACTGGATTTGTGCCTAGATATGGTGCGAACTCATCCAGATTCGACCCTCGCTCGAATCGCATGTTCACTATGTATGATAGATTTGGGAGAATGGTTTGATGCTCTAGATGTATTTGAAGAGGTCAATGTATCAAGCCCTGAAGATCCACGGGTGCAAGCTCTCGGTGGAATTCTTGGATTTCATGCCGACCCTGAAGAGCTGGAAGTTGCACTGGCGATTGGAACTGATGCGCAGAGGTCTGCATGGATTGATGACGCCCCAGTCAATCCTTATGCCGCATTAAGCGCCCGTAAGGGAATGGATGAAGCGCTCAATGCAAACGTCATGGTCGTCGCACATGAAGCGCTGGAGAAAGGCGTGACGCCAACATATACACCACCACTTTACATCATCCTACTCAATTGGGCTGTATTGTTGCCCGCATGGATGGTCATCGGGTGGCTTGCATGGATTGAAACAAATCAGAATTCGTTCATCGGAGTCAGTGTTACATTCGCCTTGATCTGCCTGCATTTATTCACTCGTAGGTTTAGGCGTCAACAACGAAGGGTTATCAAGCACCGTGACCAACGAGCAATGCTGTTGTATGCCAAGAAAATGAAGAGTTACAAAGTCAGCGCAGATCAAAATAAAATGCCCATTGGAAATCATCTACTACTCAAAGGATTACTTGTCACTGTTAACGGCAATATATACGACATAGGATTCCCTGGTTGGCTAGTTGTTCGACTGCCTAAAGAAAGGGAAAGACAGTTCAGAAATCGGCTCCGAAATAGAATGAGGGATTTGAAAACCGGTAAGTTGGCCCGAGCGAGCCCCCTTCCTGAACGGTGGTGGACAAAGCGTCCTAAGCCGATAGAAAAAGGGATGCGGACACTTGAGAGACTCATTGGCCCAGCAGCATATCGTGGCAGCCATAGAAGAAGCCTAGGATTGCAAGGGAAGGCATTGAAATCTGGTCAACAGAAAGATCGACGATTCATCATGGACACCCTCCCTGACAAGCGCGGAATACCGACTCACAGCATGGCCAATGAGGGAGCGGCCAGAAGGCCGACTTCTCGTCCAGAACAAGTTGATAGAATACAGAAAATTTCTAGCAAAAAAAGTGCGCCAAAGCGGGGAAGAAATGCCGAGGAAGATGATGATTTCCAAGATTTTTCATGAGATGATAATGTGCCACTTGTTGATGACTCAGTAGATGAATCAACACCATGGTTGATTTCAAAAATGCAAGCGAGATTTTTGACTACTCAACATGGTTTCATTTTGGATAGTGAATGCTCCAATACACCAGAATGGTGTGTGACATGCTCAGGATTTGAGCGGTGGTTCTCAGAAATTGAGTCCATTTTGAATCATACACTTGGAAGAAGATTGGCCCACGCATCTGCTGAATCAGAAGAGTGGAGATGGAGTTTTTTACCACCGCTACCATCCAAATGGATAGGTCAACAAAAAAAGCGAATTACGATTGTAAATGCCGATTGGGCAACACGGGGAATGGGGCAACTTGCCATGCTCGAGTCCTCAGGGAATACGGCCACTATTTTGGTTGCAAACCGCAACCATACGGCGTTAGCAGCCGGCATGGCAAACGCGGTTTGGGAATGCATTGAAGAGCAGAGATTCAGGTTCCAATGGTCAGATCGCGGTGCGAGGGAAACCGTGATTGAAGTGACTTCTGACCCACGTGAAATTCCGAAACCAAGCGGATCTAATTTCCAATGGGTGGACGATGTGGGAGCTATCAATAAGGAGATGGTTGCTTATGATAGAGCAAGACATGAAACAGATGGTTTTTGGACAGTTGAAGGAAATCGCATGATGATGTTGTCACGAGATTTACTATTGCGATTTGAATCATTATCGACTCCATATATTGAGCCAGATTCACGTTCAACGGATTCTCGAACGGAATGGTCGGGTATTGTCGAAGCCGAGCAGAATATTTTCTGGGATGCAATGGCAGAAGCCTCTCGAAGACAGTTTCTAGCCTCTGGCGAATTGGTTCTCATCGCATCCCCTGAGCACTGGATTGATGTGGGCAGACGGTATTTGTCGATGCGAGGATTGGGACATATTGGCTCTGCAGTTGAAACCGATGAACACGGTGGTGTTGAACTCGCAGTACCCGCAGCACTCCATCCAGCGATTGTTGTTGGGGTTCTAATTGGATGCTGGGAGCGTGCTGAAGGACGTGCTGCAAAAGCAACATGGGTTGCCGATGGTTCGGGTCATAAAATTCACATCGAAAGTCGCAGACGAATCGCTGATTAGCAAAAATCTCAAAATTTGCCGTGATTCATGGCGACACAGCCTCACTCAAGCATTAAGTGTGAAGTGCATTGTCGTTGGAGAGTCAAGGGTGCTACGCACCCTGCTGGAGATGAAATAAATGGCACTTAATCACAACCAATGGGCTGTCGTCGCAATTACCGCAACACTCTGCTTGGCCGGGATGTATACCATCGTCGGGTCAGCACTAGAAACCCTCGAATCCGCGGGATTTGAAGGGGCGAACGATGACATCATCGCCCCCGAGGATGAAACTCAAAAAGCGGGTCAAGATACGGATGGAGATGGATTGAGCGATCGTATGGAAATCACTCAATATGGCACGGAATTCGATAACGATGATACCGATGGAGATGGATTACTCGATGGATGGGAAGTCGCGAATGGGCTGGACCCACTAGACGATGGGGACGCTGATTTTGGAGAAATCGAATCGAGTACAAACCCCAACGACGATGATACCAATACTGGTGAAAATAACGAAACGTTCCCCGACCCAGATAATGGTCCAATGGGTGACCCAGATCGCGATGGATTGCCGAATGCTGAGGAGGCTGAATATGGAACCAACCCAAATCTTCGCGACACTGATTCCGATGGTTTGAATGATGGATGGGAAGTCCAGCACCAGAAGACAATTATTGGTGCAGATGGAATCCCATTTACACTGATGAATCCAGTCGATGCAAACTGGGATTGCAGCCTACTTACCCCATCAACGACAGCTGAATGGATTCTGGCATTTGGTCAAGATGAATGGAATATTCTTGAAGACTCATTTTCAGGTCGACATTCGTGCGACCAAGTTCTCGATAGTGATTCGGATACAATGCCAAATTATATCGAAGAGCGATATGGTACCGACCCTTGGTCGATGGACAGCGATGGAGACCTAATCGGTGATGAAGTTGAAGTTGCATTCGGCCAAATTCAAATCGATTCATTCTGTGGAAATACAGTCAATTCAATGTCAATTCAAGCCCCATTTACGCAAGCGCGTATTGTTGAGGAAAACCTAGCCTGGTTTGAAGAGGACATGGATGGGGATGGACGAGCAAATGGACCTGGTGATTGGGATACAGATGGAGATGGTATGCCTGATGGATTTGAGTTTTGTTACTCTGGTTTAGCCACCAGTGATGCCAGCGACGATGTTCTGGACCCAGCCAATGCTACAGATTCGTTTTCAGATAGTGATGGTGATGGACTTTCAAATGTTGAAGAATATCAAGTCGCTTACACATGGGGGCCGTCCCAATTTACGGACCCAACTGATCCAGATACAGATGATGATTTCATGCCCGATGGATGGGAAGCGACCAATGGATTGAATCCACGCAATGGTAGCAATGGTATTGACGACCCTGATCATGATGGATGGGATCAAAACGGCAATGGTGATGTACGCCTCGCAGAATTTGATGGATTCGCCAGAGTTCATGCAATTTCGGTTGAACCTTATCAAGAAGTAGTTGCAAACCAAACTGTTGCGTGGGCAAAGGTAACATTGTCCGGAGCGAGTTCAGGTGGTGCCAATCAGCAGTATGAGATTATACCATTGTCAGCACCCTGCGACGGTTTTGTGTATTCCATTTCTGCCGTTGTAAATGAAGAAATCACCGAGCGAAGTTTTGTTTGGATGAATATCGTTGAGCAACATGAACGATTTACAAATCTAGACGAATATGAAGCCAGAGATCGTGATGGTGATGGAATTGTCGATGGTCGATCAAGTGACCCACTTAACCCTGATACTGATGGTGATGGTTTACTTGATGGAATTGAAGTCATGGGGTGGACAATACGAGTGGTCAACCGTGGAGTAAACGAAGTTCATGTAACCAGTGACCCTGGTGTATTCGATACTGATGGCGATGGCCTGAATGATAGTCGCGAATATTACATCACATACACCAATGCTAGTAACAAGGACACCGATGGTGATGATTTGGAAGACTATACAGAAGCCGTTGATGGCTTTGTATGGGATGGTGTGCCTTACACCACAAATGCGTCAATGTATGACACCGACAACGACGGTTTGGAAGATGGAGAAGAAATTGCGCTTGGAATGGATCAATACATCACCCATGCAAATAACTCCGATACAGACAATGACACACTCAATGATGGCGATGAAGTTCTTTACATTCCACGGCCATGGCAAAGCGCAACAAATCCACTCGTGAATGATACGGATGGAGATGGCATGCTTGATGGTTGGGAAATGCAAGTAGAATCGACCACTGAGAATACACGTTCACATTCATTGTGGATTGCCATGAGTACATGGCGACCCCTAGGTTGCGAAGATGCGACCTGCGAGAAAGCACCTGGTGGTTGGATTTATCTCAATGGTATTCAGGAATGGTCTGGCAGTGCAGGGGATGCAGACAATGATGGGAAGCCAGATCCAAGATACTTCATTCACGAGATGAATCTAACAGGGTTCTCAATGCCAAATGAAGGTGGTCGATGGGCGCTAGACCCTGCATTGGGAAGTCTACCTGATGCCAACTTCGATGTTGACAATGACACATTGCCCAACGCGATGGAAGCACCTGACCGTTGGAATACCAATCCCGTAGATGACGATACGGATCAAGATCGTCTGGCTGACGGTTGGGAAGTATACTGGTCCGGCAAGGCCCTTGAGCTAGGCCTCTCGAATTCAGAGGAATTGCAAGCGATTGGAGCACGTGGACCGATGGACCCAAGCATGATTGACAGTGATTTGGATGGCATTGAAGATGGAGAGGAAGATTTCGACAGGGATGGATTGAATCGGACAAACCTTCTGAATCGATATTGTCCATCACACAATGATCCGACGACATTCAATTGCCACATTGACCCAACCACTGAATCTGGTAGCCAGTTCTATGATGACTTGGAGAATTATACCAACTACGAGGAATTGCTGAACGGCACCAGTCCGGTTCAAAACGACACCGAAGGTGATGGTTTGGAAGATGGCCCGGAAGTGTACTACCAAGACCATGACGACGATGGCATGGCCTCCGGTTGGGAATATTACTTCCAGTTCGATCCATTCGATGCTGCAGACGCAATCATCGATGTTGACCAAGATGGTTACTCAAACAAGTGTGAAGAAAAATGGTACAC
>JASLKO010000048.1 GCA_030747475.1 Candidatus Thalassarchaeaceae archaeon
ACATCGTCTTCAAAGGCTGCTATGGTGAGTGGGCCGGGCGCTTCAAGCGTACTTCCATCATCACTTGGCCCCCATGAATTACTGTAGATATCTATGACTTGATTCTCATGGGTCAGTGCATCCGCTTCTGTTGAATCAGCGGTATTGCAAGCGATGAGCAGTAAACCGGCAAGATTTGCATCCGGTGCAGCCCCTGAAACCCCCACGTTGTTGTCGCCTGTCGCGGCAGCAACACCGGCTGCCGCGGTTCCGTGCGCATTCCAATTGGAAGGAGAAGGATTGCCATCATTTCCACAGAAATCGTAATCATTTGTAGAATCATAATTGGTTGACAAATCGGAATGGTCCCAATCCAATCCGTCGTCGACAATTCCAATGGTGACACCTGTGCCTTGGTATGATTGCCAAGCACCGGTCAGGTTGGCATCTTCACCAGCAAGTCCACCACTGGTTTGTCCAGTGTTTTCCAAGTGCCATTGATCATCAAATTTGGGATCATTTGGGGTCCAACGTGGTTCATGTTGACGATTGGTTTCAGGACATGCGATTTCGATTTTGTTGGATTTCAACCAGAGATTGATTTCATTGAGGTCGGCTTCAACAAGCCATGCATGGGGTAGATAGGGTGCTTTTTCACCCATAGGATGTGTACTTACAACCAACCATGTCCCTTCATTTGCGGACGTTTCTGAACAGCGCTCAAAAGCGGTTTGAACTGCCTTAGAATACGATGAGAGGTGGTCTGTCTCTTCGAATACTTCTGTGGCTGAAACAATTGGTGACAATGATGCAAAAATGAGCACCAATGAGATACCAAGCCACTTCATGCCCCGTAGGGGCATGATTTAGTTATTGAAACCATGGATGAGCCGTTCAATTCGAAAGAAATTCTTGAACCACAGATTCCACTTCAGAATCAGGCATCAATCGACGTTGACTTTTGGCGACTTCAAACAAGTGTGCAACCAATTCTTCACTGGCCTCATGACCATGTTGTTCAAGCCACCAGATGATGTTTGAGCGGCCACTCATGTGACCGATTCGTATGATTTGTTCAAGACCATAATCTTGAGCAGGGACCCCGGAATAGACTCGATCAGCCAACCAATGATCACCCTTTTTCATGGCCTTAATCACTGCACTAGCATGGACACCAGTTCCAGTTTCAAACGCATCTTCGCCAAAGACTGGATAATTGCGAGGCAAGGCGACTTCGACGTAATCATGGGCTTTCTGCATATACTCATTGAGCAAGGTCAAATCATTTTCAATGACGCCCATCAAACTCAGATTGACAAGAGTCTGATCCAGAGGGGCGTTGCCCGCTCGTTCACCAACACCCAATGCTGTGCCATGGATGACGTCGGCTCCTGCTTCTGCCGCAGCTAGATTGTTCGCAACACCCAGCCCTCTATCCTGATGCCCATGCCAATTGACTTCGATGTCACGGCGTTTGACACCTGCATCTGGAATGACTTCATCCTGAATGAAGGTCAGTAATTGTTTGACTCCGTTTGGAGTCACATGCCCACAGGTGTCACAAACACATATTCGATCGGCACCGAGTTCAATTGCGCGAGTGTATACCTCTTTGATTTCTTCAGGCTTTGAACGAGTGGTGTCTTCTGTGACAAACATCACTGGAATGTCATTGTCAACAGCAAATGAAACTGCTTTTTCAGCAGTGCTGAGAATTCTCTCCATTGTCCAATTTTCGGCATACTGTCGAATCGGACTGGTGCCAAGGAATGCACTCGCTTGAATTTTCATTTCATGTTTGGCTTGTAAATCGACAAGTGGCTCAATGTCTGACACGACGGTGCGAACCGCACAACCGGGACGAATATTGTAGTCGTTCTCCACGATATGAGAAAGCATTGCATCGATGTGATTGACATGAAATGGACCGGCACCAGGAAGACCCAAATCCACCTTCTGAATGCCAAGGCGTTCCATGTAAGACAACAATTCAATCTTCTCTTCAATCGTTGGATTCCGAGCACTTGGACTTTGAAGACCATCGCGCAAAGTTTCATCGTCAAACCAGATTTCATGTGGATGATTTGAAGCGTTTCGCTTGAATTCATAGTCTACAATGTTCCAATCATAAATCAAGTCGCTTTCCTGCATTGGCTCCACCTCGCACACGACGTGCACCACCCGAAGGGGTGGTGGGGTGTATCAATCCGACGCCGTTAAGGACTCGGAACTGGACTTTTTCGTTTGGTTTTGGTTAGAATCTTCAGCATAATCAAAACCAAGAACAAAATGGTCAATTCTGGGCTGAATAAAACGCTCACTAAAGAGATAAACATCAGTGCCAAATATGACAAAGAAATGTAAAACGAACGGGCTGCTGAGGGTATGCGACCTTCAGAATCCTTCTTCTCGTGAATGTCGATTGAAATTACCGATTGATTGTACCAAATGCCTAGAACTAGAACGATGAGCGTGTACAGATATGCACGAAGTTCTCCAACTTCTGCTGGATTGAGCCAAGGCATTGCAGCAATCCCAATCAATATTAATGCATAGACGCGCATCTCAATCATTGTTCGATGTGGCCCATTGACCCACGGCATCATTGGAATCCCTGCTTCTTTGTACTGATCGCTTCGATACAGAGCAAGCGCCCAAAAATGGGGTGGAGTCCACAGGAATATGAGTGAAAACATAAGCCAAGGAAGAGCCGATCCAAGATCGAAAGGGTTCGAAATTGACACCGCATCTCCCATCGCTGCGGCCCAACCCACAAGTGGAGGGGTCGCTCCAGCGATACCACCAATCACAATGTTTTGCACACTGGTTCGTTTGAGCCAGAGCGTGTAAATAAATACGTAAAACAAAATGCTGAAGGCCGCCCAAAATGCGGCCACTTCATTGGCAAATTTGATCAGCCAGAGTGTGCCCATAATCGAGAGAAACAACGCCCAAGCAAAACCAGCTTGAGGAGAGATTGCGCCTCTAGCAATCGCCCTTTTTTCCGTTCGAGCCATTTTAGGATCAATATCACGGTCGAGAACATTGTTGAATGTGTGAGCGCCGCCTGCTGTAAGGTATCCACCAACAAAGACAATTGCCATGGTTTGAAGTGTGTCCATCAAGTCAAATCCAGTTCGATCTGCGATATTCCATTGAATCAAATCATGAATGAGGATGGCACACATCGCAGTGACTTGCAACAACGAGAGGACTCCTGGTTTCATGAGTTGAAACCAATCGGATAATTTCACCGAACCGGGGTCGGCCACATCGCTCATACTAGGGGTGCGGCCGAAAGCATTCTATCAATGACGCCCTTACAGGGCGTCCGAAAATCCAACTTAATCGTCGTGAGGATCGACATCGATGGGGATTAGATTTCGCTCATATTCGAGAAGCGCAATCTTGAGGGGGTCTAGCACGAAGCGGACGCTCGCTTCCTCGACACCGTAGAGAGAAACCAACTCTTCTCTGAATTCATCTCGAAGCTTTTGTTCACTAACGTAGAGGGGGGCTCCCATGCTAATTTGTAGAGCTCGGGCACCGATAATTCGAGCCTTCTCAAAGCGTGTGTGGGGGCGTATTGGCTCAACCATGTCAATCACTAACAGCAGTTCGCTGCGACACGGCGACCTGCCCCGGTGTCATAAGGCCATCGGGAGCCCCGTAGGGGCTACAAATTCATTCATCTTCTGAAAAAATGTCTGTAATCGCTGCATTACGGGCAAGCAACGCAGCGAATCCAATACAGAGGAACGACAGCGACGACAATAACAAATGGAGCAAGGACAATATTTCGATGAATCCATTGTCCCAAGTTAGAATGTAGGCTCCGCCCAATAGTATATTCAACGCGTATAATCCAATGCCAGAATGCAATAATTTTCGCAGGGTGCCTGATTCGATTTTTTGTATATTCCAAAGGAGCCAAGCACCAACGATGACGACAACAAAGCGATGTGCATATTGCATATTTTGGAACAGATTGCCGAACAGACTGCCATTGCAAAGTGGCCAAGCGGAGAACGATCCCACGTTACAGGCTGCATTTTGGCCATCTGATGAAGAAACAAATGCCCCAAAAATCAGTACGAGAAGGGTCGAAATTGTGAGGTCGTATAGCCGGGTTGTCGAACGAATGGCCAAGGCTTGGTCTAATTTCATCCAATTCGGCAATGCATTTTCTGCCTCCATCCAACGTATCCAAGCCCACAATAGCGACAGAGCCAATGCCATTGCAAAGGTCAAATGAATGGCAACTGACCAAGGGATATTGTCGTACTTGACCGTAATCATTCCAATTGCCCCCTGAATGATTACAAGAACCAAAGCGATATTGGAGGCCTTGAACACTCGTGGCATTTCAGCTCTACGTCTAAAGGCAATAAAGCACTGTAAAATACACAGGGGACCAAGTATTGTACCCGCAATAAAGCGGTGGACCCATTCTAGAAAAATCTCCCAAACCGTGTAGGAATAATCTGCACCTCTTGAATCGATTTCATCAGGGTTTGCATCATACCAAGCGCTTTGTTCATCTTCAGAAATATCGAACCCCCATGTTCCAAAACATTGAGGCCAATCAGGACAAGATTCACCAGCATCGTAAATTCGGATACTCCCCCCAACCACGACGACGACCATGGTCAGAATGAACAAGCCAAAAGGAAGATGATGTAGACGGAACCACTTGGAATCTTCCATCAAAATCTAACCCCCTAAATCAAATCTCAGTCTGCATCTTCTTCTTCAGAGGCTTCGACGTGCTCGGTTTCAGAAGCATTGGGCCAATCACGTTGCCATTCAGCATCAACTGCGCCCCCTGACCATTCGCCTTCAATCATGATTTCCTCAACCTCGAAATCTTCACGCCAAATGGGTTCACCCTTTGAGCCTGAAATAATCAGTTTGTTGGTTTTCTTATCCAAGCCTCGGCGGATTAATTTGATGCCTCGATTGACCGGAAGAAGGTGGCCGACAGGAGTTCCCGGTGTGACAATCGGATTGTTTGCGGTGCAAATGAATATCCCGCGTGCGGGAGACAAAATATCGGCGCTTTCAGATGGTCTTTGAGGATCGACGATTCGACCGATGATCTCGCCAGATTCAACAAATGAACCGCGCCCAATGAATAAATCAACCAAGCCGCCTTCATCAGCACGAACCCAAGTAGAACCACTGGCGAGCAATCGGAACTTTGGTCGAGCAGCATTCCCAGGAATCACATGCAGGCTACGCAGTACGTTCAAAACTCCATGAATGGCGATTTGTACCGCTTCGTGATCTGCAAGGTTGGCGCCTCCACCTTCATAGGTCAATGATCCAATGTCAAGATCGACTGCTGCACGACGCATCGAACCTTTCGGGCCCTTGGAATCAAGAATGACTTCGATTCCAAATGCACGCGCGATTCGATTGCTAGGTGGATGTGCTAAATCTGCACGAACCTGGGGCAAATTGTCGCGACCGTTTGCTGCAGTGTGTAAATCGAGTACGTAATCTGAACCTGTGATTAATTCATTTAGAATTCGATGTGCGACCCGACCCGTTGTTGAACCGCTTTCAGAACCAGGAAATTCTCGATTGAGATCGCGGCCATCGGGGAAATATCTGCGTTGGCGGGTAAGACCTGGAGGATTCAAAACAGGAGCCAAACGCACAGTTCCGGCCATCATTTCAGGATCTAAGGGCCGTCCTGGACCGGTGAACACATTTTGCGAAAGGAGGCTTGTTGCAACCTGCCCAACCATTTCGTCACCATGGACCCCTCCAGTAATTGTAATCGTAGGGCCTGGCCGATTTCCATGAATGATTGTGACGGGTGTTGGCCATGAATCACCCAACTTGACATCGAGCAATGGAAGTTCGATATGACGAATGGAACCCGGTTTGATTCGCTTTGAGAAAAACCGATGCTGTTTGGCTCCTGAAAGGCGGTCCCATTCCGGCCTTCCAGGTTCATGTGCATCGAGTGCACGCTCGATTTCACGTCGCCGTTTTTTGGGGATTTGATTGCTAACCTTCAGCGTCTTGGTTCGCTTTGCCCGAGATGATTTCTTCTTCTTCTCGTCCTTTTCAGGCATCAGCATCACCTCCGCACAAACGGGTGTGATGCCGCGTTACCTGCGCCCCTCTTTGAATGAATGGTTGAAAGGACTCCGTAGGAGTCAATATTGCAGTGAACCCTCAAAGGCGGTCGATTTTCTGATTGACATATGGGCGGAGAAAGTGTGCAAGAGTTACATGCCCCAAATAGCATCTGTTTTGGATGTGGTCCTGCCAACGAAAAGGGGTTGAAAATTTCCTCATTCCCTATCCAAAATGGATTGGAAATGACATTTGATACTTCGGATGAACATCAGGCATTTCCGGGCATGATCAATGGAGGAATTATCGGAACTTTACTTGATTGTCATGGCAATTGGACTGCTGCGATGGCTATCATGGCTGATCGAGGCGATGAGCACCCGCCTTGTACCGTTACAGCCCGTTATACAATCAAACTACGAAGACCGACACCGCATGGAACACCCTTGCATGTCACAAGTCAGGTTGAATCATTAGAAGGGGATCGAGCAGAAATCAGTATGATTTTGACAGCGGATGGTGAAGTTTGTGCCCAGGGGGATGGTCTGTTCGTCGCTGTCAAGGAAGGTCATCCCGCGTGGCATCGTTGGCATTGAACGTTGGGTCATAGAAGAAAGACCCGTCTTCCTGTTGCCACCACCAACGACCCTCTGGGTCAATGTAAGCGACGTGTCCTGTAGACTGATCATACACTCCGCCCCCCACAAGGTGATTGTAATCCGGAACATGCAAGGTTTCGAGTTGAACCGTGTTGGTGATTACTGTTGATTCTGAATCAGGTGGCTCTTCAGGAGTCTCTTCTGTTTCGTCATCCGTGTCGACTTGTGTCCGCAATCGAATCGCGAGCATGACGGTGAAAATCGTTAGAATCACGATGGCAAGAGCGACAATAAGCGCAAGTAATGTGTTGACTCCACCACTTCCCCCTGCTGCGGAGTTTTCATTCTCTGATGTGCTGATATCGTCTGATTCTTCCGGAGGAACTTCGATATTGAGATGTGAAAATGTTTGCAAATTTGCTCCATCTGTAACCCGAACAAATAATTCTGTGTTGTTCCAATCATCCCACAAAATCAATCCATCTTCTCGCAATGTGTTCCAAGTCAAATTGTCATTGGACCATTCAATGTTCGATGGCCCACTACCGAGTCCATCATCAACCACGAATTCAACAACCAATTTTGATACTGGCAAGCGTGAGGCATTGAGCTGCTCAATCGAAAGCATAGGCGCGTTTCTGTCGACCCGGACCCAAGTTGCATTCGCTGGACCTATGTTTCCCGCCTCATCAACGGCTCGGACCTCAAATGAATGCCGGCCATCCATGAGCATCGTCAGATTCACCATCGACTCATTTTGAGTGACGGGTGCCCACAAACCGCCCGCCCACCGAACTTCATAGTGGGATATTCCAGACAAGTCATCTACAACCGGTGGCCAATAAATCATGAGGTCATCAGCGTATTCCCACTCATCCATTGGAAGGATTTGGGGCGCAGGTGGTGGATTCAAATCGCTCTCAATACTTGCATTTGCCGTGACGAATCTCAATTGGTAGGGTCCGCCAGGCATCGCTGGATCCCAAGTGACTCGAATGTGATACAATAGCCCAACCCCATCAGGATCATCGTTCAACGCTGAAATCGTCACCCATCGAACATCATCATCGACAAGCCCCTGACCAAGTGCGGCCGAACCATTCATTACAGCGAATTCTAAATGAGCGCCTTCAGCACTCAATGCAATTGATGTTTGGTTTCCTGAATCGATGACAATCGCATACCAATCGACCACATCCAAACCCATGAGGCAACCATCCAAAGTGAGGTTTGGATTTGCACCCAAATGATGTGCTGATGATCGAGTCGACGCGGCATCAGATTCAAAGTCACCATCTGTCTGTGGATTTGCGCATCCGAGGAGTGTATCCCCTGCTGGAGGAGGGCTGCTTGAATCGATTGTGAATGTCGAATTGGACAGGCGGATATTGTTCGATTCATCATCCTCATAGTGCTCTTCTGCAGAATCGATGACCAGAACAACCCACCATACACCATCTATATCGCCAACCAGATTGACCACTTGTGAATCGACGATGGTTGAACCACTCAACAATGATGGAACACGCGATTGGGAAAGGCGGATATCCCCGCTACCCAAAGCGCGATCTTCAGAAAGCCAAATCTCCATGTCGAATCCAAGGGGCTCTTGCCCCAGATTCTCGGCACCCCATTCAATCGAGACGGTCTGTCCGGGTTCGGCTGAAATTGGTGATTCAATCCATGCTGCAAGAAGATCACGAGCGGGTGCTGAAATCGTGAACGAAGGACTGGCGGCTGCGTTGTTCGCTTCGTCGTCTTCTGCGACCTCAGATGATGTGTCAACAATCACAACCCAATGGAAATCCCCAATGTGTTGACCTGGGATGGTGACATCCCGTACAATTTGAGTTGAAGAACCACTGGCCAAGGGATTGACGCGGAAGCTATCCACCTGTGTGTCATCCGTCCCCGCCTGAGCATCTAGCGACAATAATAGACGGGCCGCGAAAGAAGGTGCGTCTGAACCACCAATATTGCTGAGATTGATGTATACAGTGGTCGATTGACCGCTCACAGCGGTATTGGAATAGCCAATTGAATCAATGACAATATCCGCTTGCTCAAGACAAAATTGTCCACTAGATGGCATGGCATTGTTGCTCTCGTCCATCTCGACAATCGAGTTGTTGGGGTCCACAACAATTCCCCAATACCAGCAACCATCCCCTAGATTGGATGGGATGCCAAGGTTGATCGTCCCTGTCCAAGCGCCACCCTGTGCAATTGTACCGGTCACATCAGAGCCGACCAACACATCGTTGCCTGTCCCGCTAATTGATGAGTCACTGGAAAGATAGATGCTGTAATCGACACTGGAGGTGTCCTCTAGTCCAGTGTTAGAAATTTGAACGGAAACTTGGGCGGTCCCTCCACGAACTCCGGATGCGGGCCCAGATACAGATGTCGGTTCTAGGTCGGGCCCACAATCTATCACTGTCAATTGGGCACTGTTTGAGGCCACGATGTTGTTGTTTTCATTGGACTCTGAAATGTAGTCGCCATAATCCACGTAGAGTCCGACATAGTATGTTCCTGGTGTGATGCTCGTCGGTAGGGTTGCCAACATACTCGAATGGGTATAGGATGGGACGTTGGCGGTTCCACTCGCATATCCAAGAGATGTCCCCGTAAAGATAGCAGAAGCCGAATTCCCTGTCGAAACTAGCGCTTCGTAGTAGTGTGAACCGGCATCATCTGTACCCAAATTTGTCACACTCAACGTGATGTAAATATCCGAACCTTCGCAGACTTGACGATAGCCGGAGTCAACTGAAATTGAGGTGGCTTCCAAATCGTAATCTGGAACGGAGATGTAGATTGAATTCCCGACTTCGATATTGTTGGTCTCATCACCCTCCGTAATCCGACTGGTCGAATCCACGATGATTCCGAAATAGTAGGTGCCTTGGGCCAAATTGCTAGGTAAGGTCGCACTAAATGTTCCACTTCGATATGATCCTCCTGAAATGCTACTTACCTGTTGGGTCGAACCCAATTTCGTATCACTGGTTGAGATTGTAGAATCGGTTGAAAGATACATCTCCCAATAGAACCACCCAGAGGTATCATCTCCAGAATTGTCGATTCTCCAAGAGATACTCACTTGTTGTCCAGCTTGGCCCGTACTTGGCCCAGAGGGGTTGTCTGGGACCAAGTCAGCAGGCTCTTCGATATCGATTCGTGAACTTGAAGAGACGATGTTGTTGGTTTCATCCAATTCGTTGACATTATCCCGATTGTCTGCGATCATCCCAAGATAGTGATAACCAGAATTCATCCCAGTTGGGATGGTTACGCTGTATTCGTAACTCGATCTGTAGGACCCACCACTGATGGAGCTCACACTGAATTCATCTACAAAAACATCCGATGCCGAAATTGTAGAATCCGTTGAAAGATACAATTTCCAATAGAACGAACCTGAATAATCGGTTCCAATATTGTCAATTCGATATTGAACCGTGATAGTCTCACCCATGACGACAGAAGATGAAGACGTACTAACGGAAGTCGCCTCGAGATCCGGCAAATCCTCCTGTAGAGTGATTTGGCCACATGTTCGGTCGTTGTTTGATTCACTTGATTCGTCAACATCAGAATTCACATCCAAAATGTAACCCCAATAGTATGTTCCAGCATTTAGACTAGAAGGGATACGATTGCTGGTCGAAAGAGAATCTGTACGAGAACTTCCCGAAGAAAGACTACTCGAGTATTGATCACTACCCACTTGAGTGTCACTCGTTGTAATCGTGGAATCTGTGGACAAGTACATGGCCCAATCAAACGAACCCGTGGATTGACCGTAACTGTTGGATGCATCATTTTCATACTGAATGGAAATTGAGGAATCAAGGTACTCACCAATGGTGCCCGTCGACGGTGTAGAGCACGATGAAGACGTCGTTCGAGGCACGAGGTCCGCCAATTCGTAAATCCGAGCTCGGCCTGAATCGTAATCATCGTTGTTGCTTTCGTCGGATTCACTGACTTGACTATTGATGTCGACAATCATCCCAACATAGTAGTAACCACCCGAAATCGAAGAGGGGATGGTGACCGACTTGGTTGAAGAACGTGAACTGCCCGATGATATACTGGATTGTGACCAAGTATCCAATTGAATATCATTGGTTGTAATCGTGGTATCCGTTGAAAGATAAAGACCCCAACGGAACGAACCCGAAGATGCATCACCTTCATTCTTGATTCGTGTGCTTATGCTCTTGGATTCACCAGCATCCGCAGAAGTCCAAGATGCCGATAGATAGTCGACAGTAAGATCGGGACCACTCCGCCCTCCTGTATACAGTGAATCATCGATAGAACTCAATTCTTCGACTTCAGGGGGCGGGACCATGGCCAGCAACATCGAAAAAAGTGCCAATAGCACGGCGAATCGAATCGTGGTTGCTCTAGAGACCATGGTCGCTCCTCGTAACGGTTGTTGGTCCTATATCTTGTGGTGGGCCTGTAAGGCCCAATTTTTCGGTCATGTTGATGAAGGGTGGCGACAAGGGTGACGCATGGAGGATGACCAAGTCTTGCGCAAAATCGCAAACTCGGTGATTGTGACCATGTATGAAATTCCACAAATCAATCACCTTCCGATTGAAGAAATACGTGATGTTCCTCTTGGAAAACTTCGGCGAGATGCGACCCGATTACATGCGGTTTGTCGATATCATAAAGGCATCAAAAAATCTGATATTTCAGGTCCAAAGGATGTTCGTTGTGTGGATGTTCACCCTCTGGCACTTGAAATGGATTGGCAGCGTTATGCCGCGTTTTTACTCTACCATGAATTCCTCCATGCGTTGGGGTTTGCTGGACAC
>JASLKO010000049.1 GCA_030747475.1 Candidatus Thalassarchaeaceae archaeon
AATGGAATGAAACAACTCAGACTTACGACGACAAGTCATGGTATGGCTGTGAAGACAATGATGGTGATGGTTATGCCAATGCTGGTGAGGCTTTTCCCAATGACCCCACACAGTGGAGTGATGCTGACGGTGATGGATATGACCGTAACAATGCAGAATCCTCCTGTGGAGACAATCAGTTTGGAAACAATCCAGACCTGTTCCCAAGTGATGGGACTCAATGTAGTGACAGTGATGGTGATGGATATGGTGACAATCCAAGCGGACCGAATGGTGACTCGTTCCCTGATGACCCCACACAATGGAATGATTCGGATGGCGATGGGTATGGGGATAACCCCGATGGATTCAATGCGGATATCTGCCCAGAATTACCTGGCAATACGAACACCGATGAGGCCCGTGGTTGTCCAGATTCCGATGGAGATGGTGTGCCCGATCCACAAGATGATTTCCCGAATGATAGCCTACAAGATACCGACACAGACGGCGATGGATATGGGGACCAAACCGAGGGCCGATTAGATGGAGATGATTGTCCAACGTGGCCGGGTTCCTCTAACAAAGGAAACATCTACGGTTGTACAGATTCTGATGGCGATGGATGGGCCGACGTCATCCCTGAAGGCGCTAGTGATGGCGACAAGGCCTTCATGACCGCAGATGTATTCCCCAATGATGGTACACAATGGGTTGATACCGATGGCGATGGATATGGTGACAATTACTCATACACCAACATCACTGGAGAAAAACTCAGCGATGACACATATCGCTGGAGCTGCGATGTTGACCCCGGTCTGATTCAAACACGTGTACAAAACGGTGATGCTTTCCCAGATGAAGATACACAATGGAGTGATGTGGATGGTGACGGGTTTGGAGACAATTACAAGGACAATTCAACCATTAGACTCGATTGTTGGCCTGGTGAACTTGTGCAAGATGCAAGGAATTCAGATGCATTCCCACTCCGCTTCTCTCAGAATAAAGACGCAGATAGGGACGGTTATGGCGACAATAGTACAGGTTTAGCATACCAACCTGATTTGTGCAAGAGCGTGCAAGGCTTCTCTTGGGAAGACAAGTTTGGATGCCTAGACAGTGATGAGGATGGTTGGTCAGATACTGCGGATGCCTGTCCATTTGATCCAGATATTCATCTCATCGGCCAAAAATGCCAGATTACATCTGCCGATGCTGCTGGAGATGCACAAAGCGACGATGAAGAGTCTTCAATGATGCTGTACATCATGGGTGGCGCAATTGCACTCATGTTGGCCCTGATTTTCGTTGCACTTGTGGCCAAACAAATGGGTGCGCGATCACGGCTCAAGGAAATCAAGGTTCTACAACAGCAAGAGCTTGCTTTCAGCAATGAAGAAGAAGAGCGACGGCAGAAATGGATTGAGCATTATTTGTCTACTGGAGACATTGAAAAAGCCAAGGAACTCGGTTATGTGGAAAAGGCAGATTGGCAAGTTCACATGGAACAAGAGGCGGCAGAACAAGCCTCCTTGCCCAGTTTGGATGACCTGTTGGATTAGGCTGACATCTCGTCATCAAAGCGATTGAATGGCAACGCATCAAAGGCATCAATATCTGGTGCATTCAAAGACAAATTATGCTTCAGTGCTTGTTCAATGGTCACCCAATCAGGGGTGGTACCATCTATCCAATCATAGCGATGGCCAGGAATTAAACGCCAATCGCTTGGAAGGTTTTGCAAGACTGTTTTGGCCATCGCCAAACTTCTCCACTGAGCAGCAGGATCAGAGCCCGGCAAATCTACGCGTCCTGAACGCATAGTGAACAACAAATCACCAGCAACATACACACCATGACCATGCAATGTAACGTGGCCGGGAGAATGCCCTGGGGAATGGATGACTGTGAGATGAATTGAACCGCAGTTCCACTTTACAATTTCATTCGGTGCCTGTTCCCAGACATGGGTAAAATCGGTTCGACGGAAAATGATCCGGCCAATCAAACTCGGCGATACGGATTCAGCATGGCCCCACACCTCAATTTCTGGATGTGCATTTCGAATGGCTGACACACCCGCAGTATGGTCTCGATGAGTATGCGTTAGAAGGATGTGTGTTGGCGTTAGGTCCTGCTTTGACAACGCTTTGAGCCACTCCTCGCCATCAAATGGATCAATAATTGCGACAACACCATTTTCTCGGTCGATAAATGCCGTATTCATATTCGCCCAAGGGCCCATTTGAGTAATCCATATCTCTACGTTATCGTCTCCGTAGGAGACGGCGAATTCACCCTCTGCTAGGCCCATGAATGGCCATCCCGACTCAGTGAATCAATGGTTCGGCCTGACATTGGCCCCCCTTAGGGGGTGCCAATGGGTTCAAACGGGAAGGCGTGACTGACGATTTGAGGCGGGGGCGATGCAGAGCAAAGTCAACTTCAGATCGGCGGCCCTTGTGGGTTTGCTGTTTTTGATGGTGCTCGCGCCTCTCACAAATGCAGAGCCAGCACCGAATGGCCTGGAATTAAATGTTGAAATCGATGCACCGGGTAATGGTTTGTATCACACTGATAGTTCTGAACTAGGCGTGACACTCAAGGTGAAGAACCATGCAAATCAAGCTCAGGAATTGGTCTACAACCCTGCATGCCCATTCGATTTGATTCTCACAAGTGGTCAGTGGCAAATGGATTTGGATGATGCTCGAGTTTGCCCCGAGCAAAGTCGTGCCATGATGATTCAACCTGGACAATCAAGAATCCTTTCGACTTGGTCATGGGATTGGGCTGATGCCCCTAGCGGAGAAATTGAATTGACATTCACCCAATCTGATTCTGGATTACAATCAACCAGCGAGGTTGTTCTCCACCGAGTTGTAGACATGCCTGAAAATTTGCATCTTGAGGCGGTACTTGCAGAGACGATCGGTGAGCAAAACGGGCACAACAGTGACATGCCTGCAATGATTTTCCTTGCCTTGTCAAATTCAGGTATGGAGGCCATCGACCTGCCATTCGATCAAAATTGTAAGATTGAAACTGACGTTCTTTCTGACATCTCCTGTGGTTATGGTTCAATCGAACCGGGTGAAAATATGAATCTCGGTTGGATGCAATGGAACTTTGAGAATGCTGTTGATGGCGTTCAGTCTATTCCATTCGCCCTTAGTGGTGTCAATGGTGCAATGACCACTGTCGATACAATGTACACTCAAACTCCACCGAAGCCAAGTGTTGATGTTACATCCTATGCATCCTTGGAAAATGGTGAATTGTTGACTTGGCAGTATAATCTACAGAATGCCAACGATGCTCCGGCCAAATTGTTGTTTGAAGATACTTGTGTTGTCGAAGCACATGTCATTTCCCCTAATGGTGAAATTGTGTATGATACTCGTGGAACACGATCCTGTTCACACTCTGGAATTGAACAGAAGATAGCTCCACAGACAACATACACTTTGGCATCGAACAGTTGGGATTACATGGATGCTGATGGTTGTGAAATCGATGATGGAATGTATCTGCTTGTACTGAATCAGCCAGATCATGGATTGATTGCAACACAGTCATTTGAACACATGAATAGTGGTGAAAACCTCGGTTGTGGGGTTCAGATTCAGGATCTATCAGACATACAATTCACTGTAGACAACCTGCACGTATTGGATGCTGATGGAGAAAATGAGCGGGTCTCATTTCAAGTTACAATTCGAAATACTGGCATTGAAGGTTTTGATTTGTATTGGCCAACAGACTGCTCGCTAGAACTACAACTTGCGATGGTTGGTCAATCTACAGAACGAATTTGGTCTGAAGATTGTGATGGTAGTGCGGGTCACTACGCTACAATCGATTCGCAGGTCAGTTACACTTGGCCGACAATTGAAATTCCATTTGTTGAAAATGGTGTTGAGTTGAATCATGGCACATGGATTGTATCCATTCACACGACCTCGCTACCAACATTTACCACTCAAATCGCCCACACTTATGATGGGATTTACTTCACAGAAGTAATTGATGAATCAGTAGATAATCCGGAAGAAGAAATTATTCCTGCCGATGTACCTGAAGAAATCAACGATGAACTCATTCTTTCTGGTGATTGGAATTACATCACAACTCCAAATCAGGGTTGCTGGTTGCTGACCGATACATTTGGTGATGAATACGCATTCATCACACATATGCAAGATGGGGGTTGGGCACCATCCCCAGGTCTTTCTGGAACTTATGATGTTGAACAGATGAATGCTGCCGGATCCTGCTCGAAGTGGTCTGGAATTGTGATTCTGCAGACGTTAGATGAAACAGAAACAATGCCTGAAGTTCTTGCTCCTGTCAAACCTTCATCACCTCCTCAAACCCCTGTCGAACAAATTGCTGAGATCGCTCCAACCGCAGCGACTGTGGTTGCAACAACATCTCTCTCGCTGATGACTTTACTATATCTCGGAAACACCGAATGGATCCGAATCCCTGCTTTACAATTCGGAATCGGCCTCATCGGTATGGTTCGCAAAAATGGTGAACATGATGGGGAATATCAACGAGGTCGAATCATGGGTTATCTCACAGCCAATCCAGGAGTTCACTTCCGCGCGCTTTTGGGTGCGCTTGAGATGAGCAATGGACAACTGACACACCACCTCAAGAATTTG
The DNA here is from genome assembly GCA_030747475.1 of Candidatus Thalassarchaeaceae archaeon. Lineage (GTDB taxonomy): Archaea > Thermoplasmatota > Poseidoniia > Poseidoniales > Thalassarchaeaceae > MGIIb-P. The sequence continues at coordinate 4,656 of JASLKO010000049.1, forward strand.
GAAGGTGCAGAGCGTATCTGGCGACGGAAAGATGGGCGTTTGGTGCGCTTCTATCCGGCGAGTATCCAATCTACATTGGATGATGATGAATTGCCAGTTCCACTGCTTACACCTGATCCAAATAGCCTTCAGGGCAAGATATTGCGACTCCTTGATGCAACTGAAAATGATATTGTCAACCTCAGTCAAAAAGAATTGGCAATTCGCCTTGAAGCCAGTCAACAATTGGTTAGCCATCATTTGCGAACCCTTGAGAAATTTGGTCTCATTGAACGCGAGAAGGTTGGGATGCGATACAGATACCAATTGACTCGTGAGGCCATCTTCTTGGTCAACAGCAATGAGTACGACGTTTCCACAGAATGATGTCTTGTTTTGCGGTTCATTCAATAAGACCTCTGAATTGGCCAAGCGTGCACCGTAGGTGCACGTACGTGCGAGGAAAGGGCATGAATGACTACAACCCAGCCACCATTGAAGAAAAGTGGCAAGAGAAGTGGACCAAATCTGGTGCCTTCGAAAGTGATGTAGATCAAAGCAAGCCCAAATTTTACTGTTTGGAGATGTTTCCCTACCCCAGTGGAAAAATGCACATGGGTCATGTACGAAACTACAGTATTGGCGATAGCATGGCTCGTTATCGTAGACTCGCTGGGTTCAATGTCCTCTACCCGATGGGTTACGATTCATTCGGGATGCCTGCAGAAAATGCGGCCAAGAAAATTGGTGGACATCCACACAATGTTACATGGTCAAATATCGAAAGTATTCGAAGTGATTTGAAAAGAATGGGCTTCTCCTATGATTGGAGAAGGGAACTGGCAACGAGTGATTCGACTTACTACAGATGGAACCAATGGATCTTTCTCAAATTCCATGAAATGGGGTTGGTTGAGCGAAGAACTGCACCTGTCAATTGGTGTGACTCATGTGATACGGTCTTGGCAAATGAACAAGTCAAAAACAATCGTTGTTGGAGGTGTGCAGATGAAGTCCGGCAAAAGGACATGGCGCAATGGTTCCTGAAGATGACAGAATACGCTGATGAGCTTCTCGACGAATTGGAAAATATTGAATTTCCTGAAAATGTCAAGGCCATGCAAAGAAATTGGATCGGACGCTCTCATGGAGCTGACATTCATTTCCCAATTGTTGGGGGTCATGATGTAATCAAGGCCTTTACAACTCGTCCAGACACCATCTTTGGAGTTACATTTGTGACACTCGCACCTGAACATCCTCTTTGTGAACAACTGGTGTCGGGTACTGAATTTGAATCTCAATATCGCGATTTGGCAGATGAATGTGCGAAGATGTCAGAATTTGATCGTATCAATATGTTGAGGGATAAGAAAGGAGTGTTCCTCGGTCGTTATGCAACCAACCCATTGACGGGGGATGAAGTGCCAATCTATGCTGGAAACTTCGTCGTCGCCTCTTACGGAACGGGCGCTGTAATGGCCGTTCCAGGGCATGATCAACGAGATCATGACTTCGCTAAAAAATACGACATTCCTATTGTTCAGGTTCTCTCAGAGGAGGAAGGCAAGGATCCAAAACAAACCGGACGAGCCTTCGAAGGATTGGGTTGGATGGTCAATTCAGGACTGGATGGATTTGACGGATTGCATGGGAATGATGCCAAGGCTGCAGTCATCAAAACTCTGGAAAGCAAAAGCATGGGCACGGGCACGATTCAATATCGCCTCAAGGATTGGTTGCTGAGTAGACAGCGATTTTGGGGGACACCGATTCCATTTATCCACTGCGAAAAATGTGGTGTCATTCCAACACCAATTGCCGACTTACCGGTTGAGTTACCACTGGATGTCGTCTTCACTGAAGGGCAATCTGGAAATCCTTTGGCATCACATGAAGGGTTTGTCAACACCACATGTCCCAACTGCAATTCAGCAGCAAAAAGGGAAACTGACACAATGGATACATTCTATGATTCATCGTGGTACTTCTTGCGGTTTTCTGATGCGATGAATGATTCAGCACCCTTTGATAAAATCAATGCTGATTATTGGATGAATGGAGGGGTGGACCTCTATATCGGCGGAATCGAGCATGCTGTAATGCATCTACTGTATGCACGATTTTTCACCAAAGCACTACGTGATGCTGGACTCAATGATGTTTCTGAGCCATTCTCTCGACTGGTGTGTCAGGGAATGGTCAATGCACCTACACCTTTCTGCGCCGATTGTAATGTAGAACATCATGTCGAGTTAGAAGGGGCACCCTGTCCCAGTTGCGGCAAGTCACTTGGAACCCGTTCTGCGAAAATGAGCAAAAGCCTTGGAAATACGGTCAGCCCCGAAATCATGATTGAAAAATATGGGGCCGATACGGTTCGCTTGTTCATTCTGTTTGGAGCAAACCCTGAGGCCGGTATGGATTGGTCCGATTCTGCAATCGAGTCCAATTTCCGGCAAATACGAAATGTTCACAGCGCGTTAATACAAGGCATTGAGACCCAATCAAATTCGGGTCTAATGGATGAATGGCTTCTTGCTAGATCTCGGGCATCTTGGAACAATTGGTCACAAAGTATGGCAGATGTCAGCCTTAGAGATGGTGTGATGATAAGTCACTTTGAGATGGTCAGTGATTGGCAATGGGCACAACGACGTGGTGGTGTTAGCCAAACTACAGCAAGAGAATATCTCAATACTTGGATTCCAATGTTGTATCCTGCAACACCACATCTCGCAGAAGAAATGTGGAGTAGTTTAGGCAACCAAACCATGCTTTGTCAAACCGTTCTAGAGATGGAACATACAATTTCGGATAACCAACAAGATTCACGCGTATTGGGTCAAGAAGAATACTTGCGACGAGTCATCGATCGTGCGAGGAGTGTTCGCGAACTTGCGGAGCGGCATACGCAAGGTCCACTTTCTGCAGTCATCATACAGACAGCTCATGATTGGAAAAAGGACCTGGCATCACAGGCCATTCGAATGCATCAAGATAATTTTGATTTCAAAGAAGGTGGAAACAAATTTTTGCAAACCCAACAATGTTTCCAAAATGAAGAAACGAAAGGCGATGTCATGCAATTCTGGCGAGCCATTGTGGTTGGTCAAAAGAAACGCCGTGGTCGCATTCACACGTGGGGTGAGCAAGAGATTACATTGGTGTCAAATGATTTCGATGAAGTTCAATTTATCGCGAGCAATGCCAATTTTATTTCAGAAGCACTCGGAATTGAAAATGTAGAAGTTTACCAAGCTGGAAAGGGTGAAGATGTCGCCGGAAAGGCCCGCTCTAGTTTGCCTCTTGAACCCGGTATCGCATGGAGATGATTTGGATGCCCACTGTGCTGTTTGATGGGTTTTGTGCAACCTGCAATCGGTGGGCTCAATGGATCTCAAAACGTGACTCAAAAAACATGTTTGAACTCATTCCACAGGATTCACCTGAAGGGGATATAGTGATGAAATCTTGCCCATCTAATCTCAAAGAAGTCGATTCGGTATACATTGTAAACCAAGGAAAATGGTTCGCACGGTCTAGTGCAGTTTGCAGAATGTTGTGGGGACTTGGGCTTCATTGGAAATTTGCAGGTACTTTTTTGTGGCTTATTCCAAGGCCCATACGCGATTTTGGATACGATATGGTTGCAAAACGCAGGCACGGATTACGTCCCTTGAATTCATGAACCCCCTCTCGTTGGAAGGGATTAGTGAGTAAAGAACAGAATCCCAAGAAGGATTCCGCCCCCTCCAATTCCAAAGCGTCAAAAAAAGGCGCTACTGCTCCGCGAAAGCGGAAAGGACGCCGTAGAAATGGCGGTAAAGGCGGAAAGGACCGAGATGGTCCGCCAATCATCGATCAAGAAGCAGTGGCGAGAGCCAACGCAAGGTTTGAGCGTAAACCACCTGCGATGGGTTTGCCGAAAGAAATGGATCCAGCGCCAAAGAAAATCAAAATGAAATGGAAACTTTCACCAGTTCCAACAAAAGTTGAACGTGAGGTTCACGACATTGTTTGTCGTCCAGGGGAATTCGGTTTTTTGGATGATAAACGAGTTGATGAAATCGCAGAGACCCTAGGAAAACGCCCGATTTCACTTGAGCAAGCACTCAGTCTACGTGCCGCATTGAATCAGGAAAAAGCTGTATTCAGCCATGGAAGATTGCAGCGAAGAGCCAGAGAAATGCTTCGTAAATACGAGGGGGGGGAGAGCGTACTTTCTTTGTCGAAGCGGTATGATTTCCCACCAGTAAACTTGTTTAGAGCCATATTATCGGCGAGAAATTGGTCAAAAAACCGTATTAAAGAAACATTGCGAGAACCTGACAAGAAGCTGAAAGAAAGAGATTTAATCGAATTTCGAAAAGCTGAAGCCGAAGATCGGGTGACACATGTTAACCAAAGTGAGACACACCATGCAGCTGATTTGTTTGAAAAGGTCCTATGTGACCACTTCACTGCCAATGGGGTTCGATTTAGAACGCAATCTGAACTGCTCAGTGAACAAGTTGCGGCGGAAGGGCGTCCCGTTCGAACACCGGACCTTTTGATGCTAGATCATGTGGAAATCAATGGCGTACCTGTCGCCTGGATTGATGCCAAGCATTTCTATGGTGCCAACCTTTCATTTCAAAGAAAGAAGACACAAAAACAGGTCAATCGTTATTCAGAGGAGTGGGGGCATGGTGCGATTATCTATCGACATGGGTTTTGTGCTGGACTGAAATTGAAAGGTGCAATTCTTTTGGATGCAAGTCCCATCGATTTGAGCGAACTCATTGAGCACAATCAACGATTGAACGACGAAAGGCTCAATCAAGATTGAGCGCATCTGCGCAATTATTAGATATGATTCGTAGCCCAACGCCAGACCGATTCATACGGGTTTTATACTAGGGCGATTAGTCAAATAAATCAATTAATTTGTATTTTACACAATTTTTATGTATTAATTGGATATTTCTCCTCAGGATTTATTGATAAACTCCGATCATACTTCGGAGACCCACATTTCAATCACCTGGAAACGCCTACATCCATCACTTGTGAATGGACAAAACCATTATTGATATCATAAACACGATATTTTACAATTAATTGAATAAAATAAATTAATTAATTTGTATTTTACAGGATGTTTATGTATTAATTAGATATTTCTCCTCAGTATTTATTGTTAAGCTCCGATCATGCTTCGGAGACCCACGTTTCAATCACCTGGAAACGCCTACATTCATCCCTTGTGAATGGACAAAACCATTATTGATATGATGTCCATGATATTTTACAATTAATTGAAAATACACAGATATACAATGAATTAATTGATAAATCGTCGATTACACGAAACCCATTATGGAGGCCACAGTTACTCTACCATCCACCTTGGTTGAGCGAACTCATTGAGCACAATCAACGATTGAACGACGAAAGGCTCAATCAAGATTGAGCGCATCTGCCGCAATCATTGCCGATGATGAGCCCAATCCTCGCATGTGCAAATGCTCGACGACTATGCTTTGCCAATTCACATCTGTAGGGTAGTTTGTTGGAACGATCACTGCACTTTCGCCCAACATGCATAGGCGTGCAACCAATGACCCGTCGGCGAAGCCTGCACCTGCAAGTGCACCTCCAATCAAATGCAATAATTCAACTCGGCCTGAATCTGCCAATAAACCCGAACGATCAGCAAATTCTGCGCTCTTAGCCAATAATTCTGACCACCTTTTCGCATTCCATTGTCCTTCACGAAGTCCGAACAAACAGTGTTCTCCTGCTGCACGTATCGCCAATTTCCATTCGCCATCATCGATGTAATTTGATGTGTGTTGGCTAGATGTTGTCCGCCAAACAACGACTACTGGGATTTCATCATACCATGACAATACTGCACCTGGGCCACCCAAACCATCAGCCAGTTGTGGACAACCTGGTTCAAGACGTAATTCTACACCACCTGCATGTAATGCTGCAACATCTCCTAATCCTCCAGATAATCTACGTTCAACCCGATGAGCGATATGTATCGCTCTTGAACGGGCAAGGTCTTCGTCTGTATCTAGTGCTCTTTGAATTGCAAGAGCACAGGCAATTGAGCCGGCTGCTGATAGGCCGAAGCCTTGTGACGGTGGAAGTTCACATTCATGTGAGATGGACCAATCATATTCCCCAAATGATGAAGATAGGGATGTGAGTTCTTCAAGCACCAAGCAATGTAATTCGGAACCGGGTGCATCTCCTTCCAATGTAAGTTGACCATTTCCGGGTGTCGCATCTGCAACAATAATCACACCACGATCTAAGGAAAGACCGGCGCCTCGACTCCCTTGGGCAATGAGATTTTCAGCATCATCTTGGATACTGAAAATGAGTGTGACGTGGCCACCTACATGCGCGCGACCTTGCATGTCAAATCCTCACAGGGGATCTGTATGAGTTATGCACTCAAAAGTCTTCAGCAAACTGTTCTGAGATGTCAGAAAATCGTGCTGAAAGAGATTTACAAGCCATCTCAAATGCAGTACGTGCGGTCATTGATCCATCCGTATCAAAGCTGAATAGATATTCTCCATCCACATCATCAAGCGATATTGCATCTGCAAAGTCTTCGATACGTGCGGTTCCATCTCCAACATGGTGCATTTCACGGAGAAGTGTCTCGATCTTTTGTACATCTTCGAGCTTACCGCCCTTGAAATCCTTTGAAGTGATTGTCAAATCCAAATCCCAAAGTGCCTTTGCTTTCTTTGGTTTTGCAATTGTTGCAACCTTGCGTGAACTGAATGATACTCCAGATACTGGGTTCCACTTGGCGTGGTCAGTACCGACTCCCATTACAGCGTATGCGTAGAATTCTAGATATTGTCCTGCGAAAAGTTTGGTGATCGGGATGGTGTGGTACATCTCCGGAATCTGTAGTTTCTCTTCACCCAATACATTGAGATCACCAGCGGTCACCAAGTGACCTTCTTCTGTTCCTCTTGCGCTGCAATGATAGATGATTTGGCTGGCAGGGGTGCCCCATTCTTCACGAGGTAGGCCTTCGTTTCCAGGGTCATCTTCAAGGAAGCAGAATTCATCATGGAATGTTGGGATAGGGACCATTGCCAAGCGATGTGCGATGACTTCGTCGGGAATGGCGCCAACTGACTCGTATGTTTCACCGGTTTGGCTATCCGTGATTGTACCAAGTTCAAACCGAACTCGGTGGATGGCCATCTTTGGAACATTACTCATCAAGGTTCGACGCAGAGCATTTGCCAATGCACGGTCCGTATCCTTCAACAGTACTGTTACGTGATTATCACGTTCTTCGATAATTTCGATTTTAACCATAGAATCACCTCATACACGACGTCCTCGACGTCCGCCTTTCTTCTTTGTACCATCATGAGGAATCGGTGTTACATCCTCAATTCGTGTAATTGTCATCCCTGCTCGAGTGAGAGCACGAATAGCAGCTTGAGCGCCTGGGCCAGTGTTTGGAGATTTGTTGCCTCCTACACCTCGATACTTGACAATCACTTGAGTGAATTCCTTTTCGCGAAGCATATCTGCAATTCTTTCTGCTGCACGCGTTGCTGCGAACTGGCCACCTGCGTCGCTTCCTTTCTTGGTTACCTGTCCACCACTGACTTTGGCAACGGTTTCGGCGCCGGTCAAGTCAGTAGCTGTGAGGAGCACATTGTTGTAAGAACTGTAGATGTGGAGTACGGCTTTGTGTGACATCACTCATCGCCCCCTTCAACGGCAGTATCTTCAGCGGCTGGGGCCGCTTCTGCTGCTTCTGCAACACCAGCAACAAATTCCTCAGTGGGGGCATTGTTTTCATCGCCTTCACCATATTCTGCTGCTGCTCGAGTTTCCTCGATTTCAACACGAATTGGATGAGATGCATCCATCAGTGGAGATGTGTGGTGGTAAGTCAATGTGTTCTCATCGTCACGTGTAATGATGTAACTTGGAACGGTCATCTTCTGATCACCTAGTCCAATATGTCCGTGTACAACCAATTGTCTTGCTTGGCGCATAGATGATGCGAGTCCACGATAGTATACCTGACTCTGCAAACGTCGACTGAGAACGTGCTCAACTGTAATTTGAAGAATGTCGTCAAGTGTTGCTCCATCGCCCAACAATCCACGGCGGTACAATGATTCTACAAGGTCGTCTTTTTCTCTTGAGAAATGACCTTCCGATGTATCCACTCGGCCGATTAACTTCATTGAATTCTGTCTCCAACGGCGGAGTTTGGATTTAGCCTTCCAGATTTCCTTCATGCCACCAATCTTCTTGAGGCCGAATTGTTCTTTGAGAGCATGCTCTTCTTCGATTCTTACCTTTTTCCAAGGGTGAGTCGGAGTGTCATACTTAGGTCGTGCAAATTTTGGATGTCCCATACATTACACCTCCATCATCACTGCTTCCGCTGCACACCAAGTGTGAGGCCGGATCTTCCATTCGATCGTGTTCTTTGACCACGCACACGCTTTCTAGAAGCATGTCGCAATCCTCGGTATGCTTTTGTCGCACGTAGACGTGCAATGTCATCGTCCTGAGTCATGGTTACATCCATTGAAAACAAATGCAACTCGTCTCCGGTTTCGATGTCACGCTGGCGATTCAGCATCCAAAGTGGAACTTCAGTTGGGTACGCTTCAATTGCGTCACGAATTTTCTTGAGGTCAGATTCATCTAGATGACCACCCAACATATTCTTGTCTACACCTGCAATTTCGCAGATGGCGAGAGCGGTTCTAGCACCGACTCCCTTTACGCTTGTCAATCCCATCCCGATTCGGGATAGTCCGTCTATATCACTGTCAGCAAGTCGGATGATGTAGTTGAAATCATCTCCAAGTTCTGACTCATCAATTTTTGCCATTTTTGGGTCCTCCCCTATTCATCGGTCGCCCGATGGCTTCATGTGAAGCAACCTCGCGACTCGCCCCCCCTATATGAACGGCTCGCAGCGTGTCAAATGCCCCTACGGGGCAGGTTGGGGGTGTTCTTTGCAAATGACAAGACCATTGCCGACCTCGGAGATAAACCCTGAAATGGATGAGTTTGGAGGAGATAAATTACGCATTTCCCGATCGAGAAGCGATTGTAATTTTGGTTGAACTTCAGGGTCGATTGTACAACGAATTTTGAGGGATGAAATTCCCAATTCTGATGCGATTTGGGCGATTTGTGATGCATTTTCATAATCCAATGTTGTAATCTGTGCGACAACTTCTCCCGAAATTTGGACAAATGCGAATATGGTTTCAGAGGTATCTTCACCAACATGATGCTCGGGGTCAGTCGAAAGGATGGGTGCAGCACTAATCAAAATCGGCCTGCGACCCGTGACTGTATTCCACCTTGAGTCACTCATTGAAGCGGTGTGTTTCCATGACTCCGCCAAACCACTCGCAATCAAACATGGATCGACTATGGTCAGATGTTCGCCAATTTGAACTTGATTTGAATCAGAAATTGCGGATTCAGATTCACCTGTGATAATGCCTGAAAAATCACCGCCTTTCCCCAATCGAATCAAGCGGTTTGGTTGAGAATCAGCGACGGCTCCCACCCACAATGACAAACGGTCAATGCGCCCTCTACCTTGGGTCATCCATTGCCAAGTTCGATTGACTCCTGGCCATATTGTGGATACGATATTGTCTACTTCCAATCTTTGTGTATCTGAAAGGCGGGGGGATAAATCAAGAATTAGAGCCGGATTATTGCCTAAATACGGTGCCCATTCAGACAGAAGTTCGTCGAGACGTGGTTGCATTTCATCCAAGGTATGCTTCTGTGCATCTTGTGGACGGGCGGGGTCGATGTGTAGCAACGCAACTGGTTCTGAAACACCAATATTCTGATGATATGTTTCCAAGATTGCTTTTGCATCGGTACCATCACCCCACAATATGCGACTAGATGTGCCCCAATTTGCTTCGCTCCAAATCGCACATTGCTCTAGGTTAATCGCGGCCAATGGAGCTGCTGCACCAGACAACTCAACACCCAATCCTGGTCGATTAAGGGCTGCACAGAGTGCCGCAAGTTGAGTGGCACTTCCACAGGCTGGATCCAAAATAACCCCTGGTGGAAGTTTACTGGTTTCAAGCAAACTTGCTCGCGCCATTGCAACAAGCCAGGGGGTTGCCAATCGACGCATTTCATCTGATGCATGAATGGGAGGACCTTGTCCATCTGCACGAACGGGGGCACTAGAATTTGCATAAGCCCGGGCATTTTCATCGGGGACCATTACGACGGGTTGGATTCCGGCCATAGTGTCAGCAACAAGTTCTCGGGGATGTCCCTTTCCCCTATTCAATCACGCGGGTAGGAGTCTGCCTAATGTCAATTCAAACCGCATCCAGGTATCCTGATACTGATGTCCGTCCCTATCACCATAGGCCAAATCTGGTGGTAAAATGACAACATGCGTGGTGCCACTGGAAAACTGTGGGTCAATATTGTCAACATCCAAACCGACCAAACCCCAACCAAATCCTTCAATGTAACAAACCCAGGGTAAGCCGTCGTTTCCGCAACGTGGATCTTCTCCTGCATAAGCAGGCAACGTACCATCATCGATATAATCACCCGAATCTGCATCACTAACGTAATACTCCACATCTAGATGTTCGCTACGGGTATGCCGATCTTTTTGCGAACCATCAGTAAACAATTCAACATCCAAAACAACTTCAGCCGTCGGGAGAGATATGTGAGATATTGTGACGCTGAAATCAGCTTCTTCTATCATTGATTCGAGACGGAGTGGGATGATTATGGCATCACCAGCCCCAACTTCAACCAATTCATTTTGACCATCTCCATCGATTGAAATTTCAGGGTGACTAACATTGATTGAAAGTGGAAGTGCATTTTCATCATCGACATTGTGAATGGCCAGATGTGCATAATCTCCTGCACCTTGGTGCTCCCAAATACATGACAGTTCGCCGGGATACCAGAATACATCATCTTGGTCAGCCAAATTGGAAGGCCAATTCCATTCGCCATTACGTGCATCGCATCCTTCGAAAAGAAGAGTCGCTTCCCATGTCCATCTTCCATTGACCTGAATGTCATCTTCGTTCACTGCAGCAAAGGCATCTTCAAATTGAGATAGGAAACTGCTTGCAGCCAATGCCAACCAAATGGTCGAGACGAATAACATCGCAATTGTAGCGAAACTTGCGACAATTGATATTCGTGGAACCGCCATTTCATTGAGCCCAAGTGGCACGATTGGGTGTTCCTCCGACTCTGGTCGGTCTGAAATCCAAGTTCCGCTCACAAATTTCGCTGCTCACCCGTCCTGCTTGAACATTATGCCGTCCCTCTAGAGGGACGAAATCTAATCCTGGGCCAGTTGTAGGTCATATCGTGTACCAAGCCAAGCAACGATTCCAAGTTCGATTCCAAGTGCAGCCAACATCAGAAGCAGCATTGTTGGGTCAAGTATGGAACTCTGTAAAATCAACAACGCAATACAGAATGAGAGCACGAGATCTAGAGCCCCCATGACACGCATTCCACGTCGTAATTGCAGGATTCCACCAACCCATGTTGCCAATGAAAGCGCCAGTGCACAGACGACCAACCAAGGTGACCACCCGACAACTGCGAAGACACCAAATGGAAGAATAATATGTGCATTCCACAACCAAGCAGTTGTCCATTTTGGAAGACCTGTAAATACGGTGTAAACATGTGCAACCAACATGGCGATGCCGGTGCCAAAAATAATCCACGCCAATATCTCGAAGTAATGACTGCTTTCGACCCATGCATTGAATGCAAACAATCCACCCAGAATGGCATATATCGAAAGGGCTGCTCCAGCGGGCTGTTTCCAATCGAATGAACGTCGCATGCAGAGAATTCCAGCCATTATTCCCGCTGGGCCAGCCGAGATTAATACGACCATCAAAGCAAAACTTCCACGGCCTGCAGCACCTCGATGATCAGGCATTTCATGGCCCCTTCTAAAGGACTCAATCCATTCCCAAATTAGGACTAGAATCAGCAAAGTAATTTCATGGAATATCCAGGGTATTTGCCAATCGATTAATTCAGAATCAAGTGTGTGGCCACTGTCTAACGGATTGACTGTGAATGCGAAAGGTACGGCTTCGACAAAGACTGAGCCAATCACGCGCGAAATGACTAGCATCATGAGCACACTTTCAATCGCACTCGGGATTCTCCAAGGCAAATCTTCTCGGCCATAAAGAGAAATGAGTGAGAGGCCAAGTAGACCAAAGCAAAGAACGAGGAGATCTAATTGAGCGAATTTTGAGCCCCCATTCAAATGGCCGACCAAATAGATTAGCGTGAGTGACCCCATGGTCACAAAAAAGGGCATTTCAATCCCATTGATATCTGGCAATCGAAGATTGTGGACCTTGGCTCGTTGGCGCGATACCCAAGTCAAAGCCAATGCGAAAAGACTGACCATTAGCATTAATCCTGGATTCATATCACTTGCAAACCAAGCGATGAAACAAGCGGCAAAGGTTGTGACTGCAATGAATGATAGAACGATGACTGGGCGGTGATGTATGTCACCAATTAGAAGATCTAATTCTTCAGAATTATATTGGGCTCCTGATTTCCGTCGGCG
>JASLKO010000050.1 GCA_030747475.1 Candidatus Thalassarchaeaceae archaeon
ACAAAGGAATCCGAACAAATGGGTATCTTGTTACCGCAAATTTTGGAGACAAATGTGATGCTTGTATGATTATCCATGGTTACGGAAAAAATCAACAAAAGACGGTGAAAGATTGGCCACTTTCAGCATCATTTTACACCAATTCATTTCTTCATGAAGATGGTGGATTGTATGACCTGACTCAACTTGCCACCGCCTTTGATATCGATGGCGGAGGTCATGCGAATGCTTGTGGTTGTCGAATCCAGCCACTTTCAGAACTTGGAGAACTACAAAATCGGGATGTGAATCAAGATGATATTGGGCGAAATGTTTCGACTTGGTTGAAAATGTGGGCCGATCGGTTAGGTCAATAATTGCACTAACCAGAGAAAACCAAGGAAGGCATGAATGGCGATAAGGATCATGATTGCATCCGATGCCCTTCCATGTTGTTGGCGCTCAGTAGCCCAAGATTGTCCAGCATTTCTCAAATCACGTGCAGCTCTCCCTTTACGCCAGAGATAGGTCATCAAACACAACCCTAGCACACCACCGCCAGCATGCAAACCTCCAGCGCCACTCGGCAATAGTGCTTCAGGAAGATGGATCGATTCGGTTCGAATTCGATAGAGGGCATTTGCACAGAAACCACCGAGAACGATGGCCCATGTTAGAATGTACAGTTTTTCACCATCTTTCTCATGCTTTTGAACCGCTTCTTTTCGTTCATCGCTCTTCAGTAATTTGCTTTTTTGACGCCAACGATGTTGGCGAATAAGCCACGTAATCACTGCCAAAGCAGCGAGTGGGTGAAGAAGGAGGATGGCCAGATTTACCGGGTCCATGACCATCCGAGGAAGCAACTACTCTTCAGCGATGCGTTGATAATAGTGGGGAGAGGGGTGGAATCCCGCCGTAGGCGGGGGGGACGATTCTGGCAGGAGATGAAGATCATTTACTCGAATGCCTAGATGTGGCCATTAAGGCTGGGGATTCACCCGAAAAACGACGGAAAAGAGCCATGGGCACCGCTGCTTGGAACCTCCTAGACAAGTCGTGGAAAGGGCTTTTACTCGTGGCACTGAACAAAGAAGAAGTAAAGAGTGGGGAGCAATCCAGTCGGGGTTCCAGTAGAAGAATGCGAAATCGTGGAAGACGGGGTCGCAACTTGAGTACGGAAGATTGGATTGAAGAAATGGGTGAGCTGGTCTCATCTCAAGCACCACCTGGCTACCGACTATCTGCAATGCTTGTTCAAAGAGCACGTTTGGGTTCGAAATGGAATTCTGCTTGGGACGCTGAGCTTGAAAAGATGCGCGATTCTTGTTCTCAAGGAGTTCATCCGGTTTGGTTGAGATTGGGGAATGAAGCACCTCTATTGGCAGAGATGGCCATTTATCCAGAGATGGAAATTGAACAAGCAACATTTGATGATTCATCTGATTGGATTGATGCCGCTCGAATTGACCCCACCGACCGGCATTCATTGGCTGCATGGTTGGATTTGCCCATTCCATACCCACTGTCTGCTGAAAGTGAATTGAATATCCAGCGGATTTCAAAATCATTGAAAGCGAAGGGCAAGGTTCCTAAATTATCAGATTCATTGAACGGTTTGGCTGGAGATGTTTCATTGGTTCGCGCCTTGATTAGAGTTGGGCAAGGTGAACAAAAGGGCGTTGAAGATCTACAGGATCTTTGCGCAATAAAAGGAAAGATTTCAGCGATTGCAAGTGATCAAATTGCACTGTTCAAACTACGTTCAGGTGACGATTCTTCTTGGATTATATGCCATGGGGCCAAGGGGGATGATGCTCTCTCTACTGCAATGCGATATCAAGCATGGATGAATGCTCCTGAAAATGCTGAATTAAATGCTGATGAACTGCGTGAAGGAATTCAACAACTCGATGAAGGTGAGGC
>JASLKO010000051.1 GCA_030747475.1 Candidatus Thalassarchaeaceae archaeon
GGCTCTGCGGCTACCATGAATGCGTAGAGAAGTGCTTGCTTCGCACCAGGAGTGACGATAATTCCGTCATCCTGAACAGGAATACCCCATTTTGATCGTAGATATGTGGCCCATGCATTGCATAATTCCTCACTACCCTCCCCCCTCGTGTAGTGGGTATCCCCGTCTAGAATCGCTTTTATTGCAGCATCTGAAATATCCTTCGGGGTGTCAAATGCTGGCTCTCCGACAGTAAGTCTGACCACACCTTCAGGCGGAGGCGAAAGGAAGGCTTTGAACCCCCCTCGAAGATTCTCCAAATGCTTTGGAATATTTGGCATGGTCCCACCCATTGCCCCATTGGGCGCCCTTTCCACACACTGATTGGCCTTGAATGTGATGGGTTCATCCATGCGTGACACTTGAATAGCGCGTGCTTATCGGCGGAACGCGCACAGATAGCAAAGCCCGGTTACGCGATGGACTGCAAATCCATTTTACAGGGGTTCGAATCCCCTTCTGTGCTCCATTATTGACTATCAGCGATTCTTTACGGTCATGCCAACACCTGGATCAGAATATGTCCAGCGGTTACATCGACATCGGCTGCAAGGGCGAGACGGTGGTCCGCTGCCTAGAGAATTGCCACAGTCTGCACAGTATGAAGTAGGTTTGTTATTGTACATAATATAAGCAATAATGAGAATTGCGATTAGAATATATTGCCAATACATTTGGATGAGAATGTAAACTCCAATTAAACACCCAATCACTATTCCACCAAGGACCAAGTACCCCGCGCCTCTTTGAACATCTTCATCGCCTACAAATTCCATAACCGCATCAAGGGCTTCATCAAGGACACTCTCTTCTTCAACCATTGAACTCCGATTAAACAGGGCGTATTTGATATTATCTAGGTATTTTTAATCCCTTCATCCCACGCAGTAATGTCTTCCGAAATTGAATCCATTTCCGCCATGGTGAACGCCACAGCGTCCATATTGTTCATGACATCTGCAGGCACTCCTTCTTCCCTCTCAGATCTCATGTGCATTCTCGGAGGTGGCCGTTCAGCAGTTTCGGGGATTCGCACAAATAGGCGATAATCTCGTGAATGTTTGATGAAATGAGGAATACGTTTTGGAGATTTAAAAATGAATATTACACCTCGGTACAATCGATCTATTGCAATGCTAATTTGAGTCCAGAGAGGCAATGCTGCAAAATCAGAGCGCCATAGCCAGAGTCTCGAGGCTCGACGTTTTCGAGGCAGCAATGTGAATCCACCTCCCACCAATGCGGCTGCCATCGCTGCATCACGTGTGAATGAGATCAATGGCCTTCGAACTATTTCTGGCCCCGAATCATCGCGCGTTGCCTTGACCAAATCGATTTCACCACCAAGTGGTGTTCCGTGTAGGACAGGATCTTGGCGCCAACGCTCCCATGCCTGTTGGACAATTTGGTGGGCAATACCCTTGCCACGAAGTGCAGGTTCGACAACAACAGTCGCCAGTTCGATGGCCCCGCCAACGCGACGCAATTCTGCATATCCAGCCACTTCGCCATTTTCGAGAATGATGACGCGTGGTGTTTTCGAACCACGCACAGTTTCTTTGTGAACCCCACGACTTGGTCTCAAATCCATTTCACTATTGAGTAGAGAATCCAACCAAATGGCAACTTGTTCATCTTCATTCAAGTTCCTCATCACCATCCAATGATTTCCACATCGAGCGATGTGGCCCGATGCCCTTGACACTATATTCTTCACCAAATTGAACCCAATCTTCACCTGCATACATCGGGATTGCATCGATTCTTGCTTGAAGCCAACCACTTTTTGCACCCCAATGGCTGATTGCTGCAGCTTCAAGTGCGATGACGATGCCACTGGCAAGCCCCTGCCTTCTCCATTCGTTACGAGTGCCCATTTGGCGGATTTGTACCGCGGGACGCAGGTCATTATTCGGATCAACAGTTAACGGAGTGAATGCCGGACAAACAGCAGCACCAGGTCCCGCGTGGTCGGACTGTGAACCATCAGAACCCCCAGGTATCAGATGGATTCTACCAACAGCGACAACTTCGCCATCTTCAGTTTCCCACCATGCATGGATGGCCTCTCCATCATCCACAAGCCTCTCTGCTCCAATGGGGAACCCCAGAGGTTCGCGTAAGCATTTGTAGCGACAAGTAAAGTACGCTTCAGAGAGGGTGATTCCAGGAAGTGCGACTTCCAAACGTAGACCCATATTGAGGCCCCTCAGTTCTATCGAAATAGAGTTTCGATGCCGCTATCGGATTATGAACACCCAGTAGTGGCACCGCAACTGTTGCACTTGAGACAAGTACCATTGCGGACCATTTGACTGCCACCACAATCAGTGCAAATGTCGCCAGTAAATCCAGCTTCACGTGCTTGCTGTCGCATATTGGCTTCAGGATCTACATCCAGAGTCATCTGAATGTTTCGACTTTCACCTTGCGATCGTGCAACACCATCGTCAGTAATTTCAGGTCGACTGATAGACGTGACTTCTAGGTCTTCCACGCTGACATGTGCCAAGTCATTGCGGCCCAGATAATCAATGGCCAGTTCGCGGAAAATATAGTCGACAAGGCTTGTGGCCATTTTCACCCGGTTTGAGCCACCCATAACCATGCCACTCGGCTCAAACTTTTGGAATGTGAAGCTCTTGACAAATGCGTCAAGAGGCACTCCATATTGCAGACCGATTGATACTGCAATCGCGAATTGGTTAAGCAGGCTACGCCATGCTGCACCCTCTTTCGAGGTTGTAATCATAATCTCACCAAGTCGACCATCAGCATACTTGCTTGAGGTGAGGTAGACTGTGTGCCCACCTACACTGGCCTTCATTGTGCGCGAATCACGTACAGCGGGCAATGGTTGCCGGGTTGCGATGTAATTGTGGACAAAGGCTTCAGCTATTGGTACGGCTTGCTTTTCGGGTAGAGGCAACACTTCGGCAACTTGCTTTACAGCCTTCTTGACCGTCACAACTTCCTCTTCTTCTTCCTCAATCCCGGACATATCGACCAGACTGTTCATCAGCGGTTGTGATAATTTGCTACCATCACGGTAAACTGCACAGGCCTTGTTCATGGTTGAATGTGAAAGGTCGTATGCTGCACGCACATCTGCAATTGTCGCATCGCTTGGCATATTGATGGTTTTTGAAATCGCTCCTGAGATAAACGGCTGTGCCGCAGCCATCATCAATACGTGAGCATCCCAATCAATACACCTGGTTCCATTCTTACCACCAGGAGTTGCACAATCAAACACAGGCAAATGCTCTTCCTTGAGATGTGGCGCATCTTCGATGGACAGGTGCCCGAAAATATGGCTGTGCGCATCTTCAATTTCAGTTCCTGTGAATCCAAGGAATCCGAGAGTATCAAAGAATGGGTTGTCACATTCTTCGCTTGAAATATTCAGTGTTCCCTTACAGAATTCTTCGCCCAAAACAGTTGGTGCAAACAAAGAACGAATGTCGAATACATTTTCAACAGTTGCTTCAATCTTTGAGAACTCAGTGCCAGAGAAACCCACGTCGTGTAATTTCTGTAAAGATACACTCTCACAACGCTCTAGTGAACCAGTACCCATCACGTGATCTACAATGTCTTGCACTTCTGTATCAGAATAACCGAGGCGCTTGAGTGCACTGGGTACACCACGGTTGATGATACGCAATGAACCGCCACCTGCAAGTGTCTTGTATTGTACAAGACTGAATTGTGGCTCAACACCAGTTGTATCCGCCGCCATTACCAATCCAATGGTGCCTGTTGGCGCGATGACAGTTGTTTGTGCATTCCTGTATCCATGCTCCTCACCCCTTGCGAGTGCTTGGTCCCAAACGCCACGAGCGGCTTCAAGCAAATCTTTCGGGCACTTCTTGGAATCAATGCCCATTGGAGCAATTGAAACACCTTCATATTCTTCTGCAGGAACATTGTATGCTGCTCGACGATGATTCCGCATCACCCGTAGCATGTGCTCAGAATTTGTATCATATTCGGGAAACGGTCCAAGGAAGCTTGCCAAGTCTGCACTTGTCGCATAGGCCTCACCAGTCATGATGGCTGAAATCGCCCCACAAATTGCGTATCCACGTGAATCATTGTAAGGAATCCCCATGTGCATAAGCATTGAACCAATGTTGCAAAACCCTAGTCCCAGTGTACGGTATTCGAACGATTTTCGAGAAATCGCCTGACTTGGGAACTGTGCCATTAGAACACTGATTTCCAAAGTGGTTGTCCATAGGCGACAAGAGTGCCGAAACCCTTCGACATCGAATTTTTGTGTATCCATATCATAGTAATGAAGCAAGTTGATACTCGCAAGATTGCACGCTGTGTCATCGAGGAACATGTACTCGCTGCAAGGGTTCGAACCATTGATTCGACCTCCTTCAGGACATGTATGCCATTCGTTAATGGTCGTGTCAAATTGAATGCCCGGATCAGCGCAAGCCCAAGCGGTATAGGCGATATCATTCCACAATTGGTTTGCATCAAGGGAACGATGTGGCACGGGGTCGCGCTCTTCCATTGCGGCCTTATCTCGTTCTGTTCGGAAGAATAGATCCCATTCTCCACCATCTTTTACTGCTTCCATAAATTCCTCAGGCACACGAACGGAGTTATTGGAATTCTGACCAGATACGGTACCATAGGCTTGACCCTGCCAATCGGTATCCATCGTTTCAAATTCAACACCCTTCCATCCTTGTTTGGCGAGGTCGAGCATGCGCTGAATATGAGGTTGTGGTACACTGGCTTGAATGGCCTTGACCATGGCCCCCTTCAATGCAGGGTTTTCATTTGGGTCGATTGACAGATCGTCGTCATCCCAGCACGCTTCAAGAATACTATTGCAGTGCTTCTGTAGTGCAGCGGATCCGGCAACCAATGCACTGACCTTTTCTTCTTCAGACAATTTCCAACCGATATATTCCTCGATATCTGGGTGATCAAGATCCAAAGTAACCATCTTGGCAGCTCGCCTTGTCGTTCCACCACTCTTTATCGCACCCGCAGCACGATCGCCAATCTTGAGGAATGAAAGCAAACCACTGGATGTACCTCCACCAGAAAGAGGTTCACCTGCTCCACGAATATTGGAGAAATTTGAACCGGTTCCAGAACCAAATTTGAACAAGAGGGCCTCACGATTCCATAGCCCCATAATGGAACTTGTATCTCCAACGAGGCTGTCGCTGACACTCTGAATGAAACATGCGTGCGGTTGTGGATGTTCGTATGCGTTGATTGAACGCATATCTTCTTCGGTAACAGGATCAACATACCAATGGCCTTGTGCCGGACCTTCAATGCCATAGGCCCAGTGTAGGCCTGTGTTGAACCATTGAGGACTATTCGGTGCCGAACGCTGACTGGCAATGAGATAGCACATCTCATCATAGTAAGCCCGAGCATCACCTTCACTGGCAAAGTAACCGTGCTTCCATCCCCAGTATGTCCAGGTTCCAGCCAATCTCCTAAACAATTGACGACCATCTGACTCTGCACCAAATCGAACCTTCGCTTTCATCTTCTGCAATTTCTCTTCATCCGGTGCTGAACGCTGTAGCCATGTGGGGACACCCTCTTCGGGAACCTTACGCAACGCAGCAGGAACACCGGCTTTCCGCATGTATTTCTGGGCACAGACTTTTCCAGGAACTCCTTCGAATCCAGTGGGTAGGGAAACATCCTTGATTTCAAAAGCAATTGAACCATCTGGATTATTGATGACGAAATCAGAAGTCGACCAATCAAATTGGTCAAATGGATCCTTGTCTACTTGTGTGAATCGTCGTTCGACAACCATTCCTTTTTCTTGATCACCGGGGGACGTGTTGTTCTTCAATTTTGACTGAGTCATATTTCTTCATCTCCGTTTCGGTGTGGAATGTAAAGTTAAGTTACATGTTGGGCCGGTGCTACCGGTGACTTGGCGCACAGGGAGTTCTCCTCCGATTTAGAGGGTCTTTGAAGATATCGCAGCGGGCGCGTGAATAAGGGCCCAAAGGTTGAGGCAAATACCCCTCTCAAGATGCCACAATTCGCAATAGTTTTGGGGGATTTAATGATTATATTGCAAAACCATGTTTGGAATATTTGTTGATTACAATATTCATGGCCATAGACAGGGAATACATTTGAGGGAACGCCACCCCGTCAGCAACAAGACGGTGTGTTTGATGACGGTACCTGACCCAGAAAATAACCCCGAACCTGAAGGCGATGTAGATCCATTTGAGGAATTGGGCGTCCAACCAACCCCTACAGGTGCACAAATCAGTGATGGGTTAGAGGCGTTTATGGATGATGATGACGACGAAGAAGTTGAAATCGAAACGAAGGTTGAACATATTGAATTGTCAGAGGAAGAAGACGATGATGATGATCTGTTCGCAACACTCGGAGTTGCAGGGCCAGCAGTTGCCCTTTCTTCATCAGGAGAGGAAGACATTCTATCCGCTTTCATGGATGACGAAGAAGAAGAATCAATTGAACCAGAAGCAACATCTCCCGAATCGACCCCTAAACCAACCCCCATACCTCAGGCCAATGCCAAGGAATCTTACAGAATGGTTCTTGAAACAGTTTGGGTCGATGGGATTCTTGATCCAGGTGAAGTCAATCTATTGGCTCGAAAGAGAGAAGATTTAGGTATTTCATTTGAGGAACATTTGGCCTTGGTACGCGATATGCTAGGGTGATTCAATGCAGGCGCTCGGACCCAATCCATTCTTCCACGCCTTAGCCCTTGCATGGGCAGACGGTATCATGACCGCTACCGAGTTTGCCCAACTCGACACTTTGCAAACAGCTCTAGACCTCTCTGATTCCGCGCGTGCAGAAATTGAGTCAAAATACGAAGAAGCCTTGGTTGCTGGAACCGCACCCAAAGGTGAGAGTGCGGAATCCCTAGTCGAATGGATTGACGCAGTCCGCGCCCTGAAATCCGTTCACCCCGATATTGCAAGCGGTCTCGCTCGTCGTTTGGGTGCCACTGCGCTTCGGGCGGGTATACACCCTTGTGGTTACAGTGTTGCTTACGATTGGATGACCCATTTAGGTTTAGATCGACCATTCGCAGAAGGCGCATGGATGGTAGGTGGAGTGGCCCCAGCCCTCACCGCAGTCCCCTTGGCTCTCGCCCCGGTTGCTCATAC
>JASLKO010000052.1 GCA_030747475.1 Candidatus Thalassarchaeaceae archaeon
GCATCTTCCTCAAGCAGATGTTGATGGTGTTCCAAATCCAGTGTTTTGCAAACTCTCTCTGCGGCAATCCAATCAGGGTTGTCTTCAGACTCGGCTACAGTCCAACAGGCGGGAACAGGGTACCCTGTTCGTTCAGACGCACCATGGGCCAAAGCGGCCACAAGGGCAGAATCTAGACCCCCACTAAGCACAATGCCCAATGGAACATCTGACATCAATCGATCCGCAACTGAACTTGTCAAGGATTCCAACAGCCGAGGGGCATCAATCTCGGGTGACCAAGGTTTAGAATCAGGTTGTAAGTCATTTTCAAACCATAGTTCTGAACGCTCTAATTGGGCCCCATTTCCATCCAATTTCCAAATCTCAATGCTACCTGGTTGTACGGATTGAACTCCGTTGAACAGGGTGGTATCATCCAATGGGTATTCGTAAGCAATTCTGGCAACCAGTGCATGCATATCGATTTGCGGAGTGTGCCCGGAATGAGCTCGGAAGGATTTGACTTCCGAGCCGAAAAGTAGTGTACCCTCAACTGTTTTTGTTCGAACAAGAGGCTTTACTCCCAATCGATCGCGACACAATATCAGACGTTCCCGTGACGGATCCCAAATTGCAAATGACCAGATACCATCTAACCTTTGAACCCAAGATGAATCATCCTTTCGAGAAAGATATGCGGCGAGAATCGCTTCACCGTCACCATTCGTTCGAAATGAATAATTTCTATTTTCATTACGAATTGTGGTATGATTGTAAATTTCACCATTGAATATCAGAACACAGCCACTGTCAGAATGTAGGGGTTGATTGGAACCTTTAACGTCCACAATTGACAAACGAGTATGTCCAAAACCCACACCCCCATTTCGACAAGGTTCTGACCAAGATTGAATTCCATTAGGGCCACGATGTTTGATGTAGGTGGCCATTGAATGTGCCATTACAGAATCATCGCCATCGGGGCCAAAAATCCCAGCAATGCCGCACATGAATGACGGGGGGTACTCGATTCATTTCAAGGCGTGGGAAGAACCGTTTGATCATGTGTACAGAACCATGGTTACGGCCAGTGCCAACATGGAAAATAAGTACGCGAAGATGTAGAGACCTTGACCTGGTGCATCATCTGACAATGGTGCTGCTTCCTCGGACATAATTGGGCCACCTTAATCCGCCTTGTAAACGTAGCGTGAATAGAACAAGACAATCACAGGAAGGGAGCGAGGAGCAGAACAGACGCCAACGGAATTAGGACCATTGTGGCATTGTCATCAATCCACTTCAATTTTGGCCATTCAGCAGCAGTGGTCAGAGGGCCCATCAGTAGAGCCATCCAATAGGGTGTTCCAAAGAAATATCCACAGGCCAACCAAGTCATGGCACAAACAATTGTGCCGATGGCAAAAACTGAACGGGAATCCAAACCCATTCGTCTAGCCTCACCCATTGCTGGATCCCCAAATGTAAGGGCCAAAATGATAGGGATGGCGAGCCAACCAGCATGCGTCCCTTCATCACCCACCCATGGTGAAAGGGCGACAAATGTGAGTGCAATCGACATTGCACCCCAAGCCAATGCACTGAATTGGTGTTTCTCGTACTCTCTTTGGCCAACAATCAGGATTCCGAAACGGATGCGGATTATCTCGAAAATGAATACACACATCCCCAAAATGGCAGCGACCTTGACTGGACTGGAAAGTGAAACCAAATCACTGATGGTTTCCCCATGCGCGTAGTATGTCCAAGGAATTGCAGCCATCCCAACATGGAAAATACGACGAAAGATATGGCCGCCCTTGCCACCAACACTATGCTTGACATGATCAACTTCATACTCAAATTCAGCCATATTCTAACCTCGGCGGAGGAGCCCCATGGCCTCCTCAATGGACAAGCGGTTCTCGCTAAGGCCCTTGATGACATCGGAAAAATCTGGGTGCGAAAGCAGAGATTCCTGATGAACGGCCAAAAGCCGCTCTCGAGCCTTTGCAATCGCAGGTCCGCGAGCTGATGGCAATGTGTTTAGTGTTGAAACCAAAGCGCCCACACCTGAACCTGTTTGTGCCGAGCAAAGCAATACTGGAGGCGATTCACCTTCTGAAAGATTTAGAGATAGTTTGATTTCATCAGCGACTCGTTCTGCGCCATCCAAATCACTTTTGTTGACTGCGATGACATCTGCAAGTTCGACAACACCTGCTTTTTCAGCCTGAATGACATCACCACGCGCGGGACCTTCAACCAATAGAATGCGATCTGCGACAGAGACGATACGAACTTCTGATTGGCCTGAACCGACCGTTTCGACAATCACTTTTGTCCAGCCTTCATTGACCAATAAATCCACCATTTTGTCAAGACGTGCGGGAATACCACCTGGGAGATTTCTGGTTGCAACAGAACGAAAAAACACGTTTTCGCCTTCATCGACTGATGACATTCGCATTCGGTCCCCCAAAAGTGCACCTCCAGAGACTGGTGAAGATGGGTCGACCGCGAGAATTGCGACTTTTTCTCCTGCGTTTACCCAATGCGTTACAATCCCATCAACCAAACATGATTTTCCCACACCCGGCGCCCCAGTTACTCCTAGAACACGCCATGGTTCCCGATTTCGATTTGGCACTGAAAGGGTATCAATGTTGGACAAACTTCGCGCGAGTTCGCGCCGGTTCATCCTCAGACCTCCAGACCATCAAGGAATTCAATCAATTCACCAGATGTTGTCCCTGGACCAAAAATTGCTGACACGCCCGCATCGTATAGTTGCTGACGGTCTCTTTCAGGAATGATACCACCACCAAAAACGACAATGTCATCTAGCCCAGCCTCACGTAGCAACTGACATACTTTTGGGAACAAAAAACCATGTGCACCAGATAGCGATGAAAGTCCGATAATCTGCGCATCTTCATCCATAGCGATTCGAACAATTTGCTCGGGTGTTCGACGTAGTCCGGTGTAAATTACTTCATGGCCTGCATCGCGTAAAGCTCGAGCGACAACCTTCGCCCCACGGTCATGTCCATCCAAACCAGGTTTGGCAATCACGATCCGCAGCGGCGTAGCCATGAATGGTCGAGCCGACAAGCAGTCTTGAACCTCACGGATGCAAAAAAGAGCCCCCATAGGGGGCTATCTTCATGGGCGGACTGTGTTAAGGCGGCCTCGAGGACGATGGAAAATCCGGATGGACGACTCGACGAATTGCGCCGTCGTAAGGCTCAATCAGAGGCTGGAGGAGGTGCGCAGCGTATCGATGCCCAGCACAATCGTGGCAAAATGACTGCGCGTGAGCGACTCGATATCTTACTCGACGAAGGATCATTCCAAGAAGTGGATGCGCTTGTCGAACACAGGTGTACTGATTTCGGAATGGAAGGCAACGTTATCCCCGGTGATGGCGTGATATGTGGCCACGGTACAATCGATGGAAAAATTGTCCATTGCTTTGCTCAAGATTTCACTGTGTATGGTGGTAGTTTAGGAGAAATGCACGGATTGAAGATTTGCAAAATCCTTGACATGGCGATGAAATCGGGTACACCCGTGATTGGCTTGAATGATTCAGGCGGCGCCAGAATCCAAGAAGGCGTAGCGAGTTTAGGCTCCTATGCTGAAATTTTCTTCAGGAATGTGAGGGCGAGTGGAGTCATTCCACAGATTAGTGTCATCATGGGGCCCTGTGCAGGCGGTGCAGTTTACAGCCCTGCAATCACAGATTTCGTCATCATGGTCGACCAAACATCACACATGTTCATCACTGGACCTGAGGTCATCAAGACGGTGACCAATGAAGAGGTTTCATTCGAAGATTTAGGTGGTGCCATGACACATGGAAGCAAATCAGGCGTGACCCACTTTACTGCAGGTACCGATGAAGAAGCCATTGAACTCACTCGAGATTTGATTGGCTTATTGCCATCGAATAACCTCTCAGGAGTTCCAAATAAAAACATGGGCGATTCAACAGAAAGAATGTGTGATTCCTTGGACGATATTGTGCCATCTGATCCTAACAAACCATATGATGTCAACGATGTGATTGCAGAAATTGTAGATATGGGTGCATTCCTTGAAGTTCAAGCGGATTATGCATCGAATATTGTTGTCGGGTTTGGTCGACTCGATGGGACAACTGTGGGCATTGTTGCAAACCAACCCAAGGTCCTTGCAGGTTGTTTGGACATTGATGCATCAACAAAAGCAGCTAGATTTGTCCGTTTCTGTGACGCCTTTGGTATACCGTTGGTGACATTGGTTGATGTCCCCGGATTCTTACCTGGTGCCAATCAGGAGTGGGGCGGAATTATTCGACACGGAGCAAAACTCCTCTATGCATACTCTGAAGCCACAGTCCCAAAGATGACTGTAATACTTCGAAAAGCCTACGGGGGCGCATATGACGTGATGTGTTCCAAACACATTCGGGCGGATTACAACGTTGCATGGCCAAGTGCGGAACTTGCTGTCATGGGTGCGGATGGGGCCGTGCAAATTATCCATCGTAAGCGGATTAAATCTGCAGGAAACCCTGAGCAAGAACGCGCAAGGTTGGTGGACGAATATACCGAGCGATTTGCAAATCCGTATCAAGCGGCCGCCATGGGCTACATCGATGATGTCATCGAACCAAACCAAACCCGAACCCGGCTGATCAAAGCATTGGGCATGCTGTTAGACAAAGAGGAATCTCGTCCTGCTCGAAAACACGGGAATATTCCATTGTGAGGCTGTAAAATGAAACCCGATTCTTATGCCGAATCACTTGA
>JASLKO010000053.1 GCA_030747475.1 Candidatus Thalassarchaeaceae archaeon
CTCACAATTGAAGACATTGATCGATGGGAAATCAACGAAGCCTTTGCGGGTCAAGCAGTGGCTTGTGTCAAAGACCTCGAGTTAGATGTCGAAAAAGTCAACGTCAACGGTGGCGCTGTTGGACTTGGACACCCCTTGGCAGCCACAGGCACACGACTTGTGCTGACACTTGCACATGAATTGAAGCGATGCGGTGGAACGTACGGAGTGGCCACAGCATGTATTGGCGGTGGACAAGGCATTGCCATGATTATCGAGGCACTCTGAGGGTTTCTCTTGGTCGCCTTGGAAACGTTGGGAGTCATTGCCATACTTCTGATGGTTGTTGTTCTGTTTAGCCCCGTTGGATTGGGGGGCGGTTTACTCTATGTTCCAATTCTGCATTATCTCGGCGGTTTGCCGTTTGACACTTCGATTCTCGGTTCCCTTGTGATGGTATTGTGTACGGCATGGGGCAGTGCGAATGCACATCGTGCCGAGAACCTGGTCGAAATGAAATGTGTGAAATTGGCCGTCGTCACGGCATTGCCCGCTGCTGTATTCGGGGCTCTCACGAGCATTTGGATCATTGAACAAGTGAGTGATGTGACGGTCAAGGTGATTGCATTGTGCCTCACGTCCTGGGTCCTGTACCAAACCATCCGCAGAATGCGAAATGAATCAGAATCAATAGAGGGGGGGTTGCAACCTACGACCTATCGAATCGGGACCGGTATCGGTGGTTTTGCTTGTGGCATGCTTGGAATTGGTGGCGGTGCGATCTATGTCACCATGAACCGTGGATGGGGTGGACTGGGCATTCGCCAAGCCGCAGGGACATCGTTTGCCATTGCATCAATGGTCGTTCCTGTTGCCATCGCCACGCATTCAATTGCTCGTGGATTTGGTGAATTGGCTGATGTAGACACGATTTTGTTGATTCTTACACCAATCCTCGCGCTATGCTTTGCTTATTTCGGTGGAAAGTATTCAGTCAAATATCTTCCAACAACCGCCATCACCTGGGTATTCATTTCCATGGTCAGTATCAGCCTCATCAGATATCTGACAGACCTTATTTCGGCATGAACCAGTGTTCCTTCTTTGGCGACAATGGCCGCTTCATCCACAATGGACGCCGCTCCCCCCGAGGGTGAGTTTCTTTCTCAAGCGCCATTTCATTCCACTTCTTGTAGTACGCAAACGATTTCTCAGTATCCACTTCCACGTCCCCATACCGCTCATCAGGACCTGGTTTTGACAGGCGTACCTTTTGCAACCAACAGTGGGCGCCAGAGATTGGGTCCGGTTGAACCGCGTGTGTAATGTTCTGATGAACACCTCCATCCCTCCACCAGATTCGGTTTGTGTCAGGATCGTCTGACTCGAAGGGCTGCACGCCTGTCACGGTACGCATTCGCATCTTGCCATCCCCTTGATCATCAATTTTCACCTCATTGGTCAAGAAGCGGTTGCCACGGTCTTGTTTACGCCTCCATCGACCGATGTGATGGCTACAACCGACCACACCTGGTTTGATACTCTCCGTCACCCAAACCTTGTCGACAAACCATCCAATTTCCGTTTCAATTTTCAGAAGATCGCCTTCGTCAATTCCAAGCTTGGCGGCATCCTTAGGGTGAATCCAAATGGGGTTTCGATGTGCAATTTCAACCAACCATTTCGCATTTGCAGAACGGGAATGGATGTGTTGTGGCAATCTGAAATTGGGCAACAGGCAATATTCATCCTCGCCCGTCAATCTAGAGGGGTGGACTTGGCTCTTGACTCTGAAATGAGGGATTGCATGCTCAGGGTATCCAAAATCAATCATGGTCTGAGAATAGAATTCCTGCTTGCCACTCGGTGTTGGCCAACCCTCTTCCTTGTGTTTCTCATAGGTCGCAGGTTCAATCATGAATGCCCCATGTTTTCGCATGTAATCTAATTCAGTGACATCCTCTTCTTTGGCGGCTTTAGGCAATCCAGGAACACGCTCGAATAGATATTGATAATACTCATCGATTGTGATTGATTCGCCCGGTCTATAGGGGGATTCAAAGTGCTTCTTGATGCCCATTTCACCATCAGGATCAATGCGAAGACTAAGTTCGTTCCAGAACTCATCTTCTTCCCAAACTTCTCCTGGATTGATTTCGTAAGTGAATGTCACATCTTTGCCTTCACGACGTGCATACTCACGCAATACCGGCTGGCGGAAGGCGACCCACTTTCCTGAACTGGTCGCATAGGAATTGACGTCATGTCTCTCTGATGCATGGCCCATCGGCAGAACATAATCTGCAAAAAATGCGGTTTCATTCCATGTCGGTGTAAGGGCGATGTGGCAACCGATGCTGTCCTTATTCTGCAACATCTCCATCCATGAGAATCCATCTGGATAGGTCCACACGGGATTGAAAACACGGGTGAAATAGACGTCCATGGTCCCTCGACCATCTTTGACCAAATGGGGCAGGATATGGCTCATCTCAAAGTGGGCCAACATGTATTCGGGAGGGAAATGCAACTCATTCCATCCATCTGGATCTGGTGGGACATCGAATAATTCTGGCTTGAATTTCGACCATGAATTTGGAGCTGTTCCTCCTTCTGTCCCAACACTGCCCGTTAGGACATTGAGGAAATGTAGAGTACGACTGACCTGCCACCCACCGAGGTTTCCAATCGCAGCACTACGCCACACATGTGTGCACAATTTTGTACCTGAATTGGCCACCGCTTCGCCAGCCTCGATGACTTGTTCGACTGGAATTCGACACTCTTCGGCAGCATATTCAGGTGTGTACTCAGCATATTCATCGAGTAATAATTCTAGGAATCTCTCGTAGGTGCATTCTTCATTCGAGTGGACGGCATTCATCCAATCCTGCCAATTGACTTGGTTCTCGACGAATTCTCGATTGACCAAACCCTTCTCCATAATCATCCGAGCCCAACAAAGGAACAGTACTGGCTCAGAGCCCGGCCAAGTGGGCAACCAATGGTCAGCCATGGCCGCGGTATTGGAAAGACGAGGGTCGATGACAATCAGTTTGGCTCCATCCATCATGCCTTCGAGGATTCTCTGTGCATGTGGATTGAAGTAATGGCCAGTTTCCAAATGCGAAGATGAGAGTAAGATGACCTTGGCATTGGCATGATCAGGTGAAGGACGATCGTGCTGATGCCACAATGCGTACCCTGTTCGGGCACCTGCACTACAAATATTGGTGTGAGAATTGTGTCCATCTACACCCCATGCTTTCAGCACACGATTGGTATACCCCTCATGTCCGGGCCGACCGACATGGTAGACAACTCGATCTTTGGCACCCGTTTTCAAAGATGTACGGATCTTTTCTGCAATCTCATCAAGAGCTTGACTCCAAGAAATCTGTTCCCAACCTCCTTCACCGCGCTCTCCAACACGTTTCATTGGATGTAGGATACGTTCAGTGTCCTGAATTTGATTGATGGTCGCAGGCCCCTTGGCACAATTGCGACCCCTGGACCCAGGGTGGTGAGGATTGCCTTCGAATTTCTGAACCTCGCCAGATTCCTTGTCGACATAAGCGAGTAATCCACAGGCTGATTCGCAGTTGAAACATGTTGTCGGCACCAAACTGTAGCGCTTCTCAACCTGCTTCGGCCATGCCTGGGCATCAAGTTCGACATGGTCGTGCCAATCATCAGGGGAAGGGAATTTTCGAAGTGAAGTTCCACTGCTCATTGAATTCTTTCGATCCAAGTTGGGAATGATACGTAGACCCTGCGCGATTTTTTCAATCAGTGAACGAGCCATACATCATCACCTCACAACAATGGCTGCATTTGCGCCTCACGCAGGCCCTGACGGATGTGCAGGAATCCGTAATTCACGACCCCGATTAGAATGGCAACCGGCAACAGTGTAGAGATCAAATCTTGTGAACCCAGTTGACCCGACATTGCCGTTTCAACAAACAACACAAGCAGAGGGACACACAAGATTGTGATGAATCCGAAGAACGCCATTTCAAGCAATCCGATTGCCAGAATCTTAGCGTTGGTTCGTTCGGCCCAAAGCGACCGACCCTTCGCCTGTTTGAGCAACCATCCGGTGTACGTTCCAGTGAGTATAGCCAGAATCAACCCAATGCCACCTAACAACGGATGTAGCGAGGCGTCGAGCCCCAAGAGAACGATGGCGATGTGTGCAGACAATACTGCCCCAAATCCAGTGATGTAGTAAGCGCCTATGACAAGCCACGATGACCAATTTGGTCGCAACAACACATAGAGGAATCGATCTGGGCGGTCCAGGTCTTTGACCAGAAGAATACCTGTGATGCCCAACAGTACCAATCCGGTGGCGGCTACGGCTTCGATACCGATCATCAAATGCCAATCAGGGAATAGGAAAAGGGTCAACCAATACAACGCATACAATCCACTCGCTGCTGCCTTTGTGGCAATGTAAGCTGCGACTTCTGTATCCCAAAGAATCCCTTTGCTCGGCTGGTCATATGCACGAACAGCTTTGGGTGAATCTTCATCCAACTTGGCCATCACATCACGAATGATGGCTTGGTCTCTGGGATTGGCCGCTTTGGCTTTCTTTTCCAAAGCGAGCTGGACAAGCATGGAGGGTGTGTCGGCCTCAGCCAATCTAGAATCCGCATACTTGGCGAAATGGCCTACACCATGCGCTTGGTCGGTCCACATGCCGATTCCAGTTACGGCACTTGCATTCGGGTCAAGCATGGCATCACTGGTCTCAACATAGTAGACATTGGGCTTGGTTCCAGCCTCAGCTTTTCGCACCTTGACATCATTCTCAGCAATGTGCAATGCAATTGCGGAATTTGGATCATCCAAATCTCCACTGATGATGGATTCGGTGGGACAAACAATCACGCATGCTGGTTCATATGAATGCTCAACACGATGAGCGCAATAGTTGCATTTGGCGGCAGTGCCTTCGTTTGGATCGATATACAATGCATCGTAAGGACATGCTTGCATGCATGACTTACAGCCAATACAGCGATCATTGTCAAAGTCAACAATGCCATCATCACGAGTGAATAATGCGTATGTTGGACAGATGGTTGTGCAAGGAGCATCCTCACAATGGTTGCACCGATGGACGCTGAATTCTCGTGAGGAATTAGGGTACGTTCCAGTCTCGATATATTTGACATGGGTTCGATTCACACCGATGGGAACATCATGTTCAGACTTGCAGGCCACGGTACAAGCGTGGCACCCAATACAGGTGCGATTGTCGATTACGAAGCCATAGTTGACCATACAATCACTTCACAACAGCAGTGTTGAATTTCCTCCAGCAGGTAAACTTTCGAGGATTGTAATTTCATCACCAAACAAACTAGGTCCGGTCGTCCAGGTTCCAATAATGGCCTCTTCATTGTTGACATTGTGTGCTAGAGCGACCCAGGGTCGACCTTGATCGTCAATTTCGATATCGATGAAATCACCGAATCCACCACAACGCACATCACCACAGTCATCAGTCATGTCGAGCATGTCCCCGAAATCATTGACCATTGTCGTTGTAATCAGCGGGTAGGTTGCATTGGCATCGGTAATGGCTCCAAGGAACCCACCCCAGCCACCACCATCGGAGAATTCACCAATGTAAGAAAAGGCAACACGGCCATCTGCACCGGCATGGATGGTGGGGAATCCTGTTTCTTCAAGACCTGGAGCTGCAACCATAATCGGTTCTCGCCAAGTATCTCCGTGATCGGTGGACCAACTGACCCATGGCATCATGCCGTCACCAATCCACATCCCATACAAATTGCCGGCTGCATCGGTTGCGGTCGCCACTTCGTGGCTGTGCCAACCTTGTTGCATTCCCACCTCTGTGGTGATGGTGTGCTCAGACCAAGTGTAGCCGCCATCATCACTGGCATACACAGCAGGACCTTCGCAAGAGGGATTTCCACGATAGACCCAACCATCGATTGAACCGACAACATGGCCGTGTAAGCCACTGCACTGCGTGGTCAACGGTGAACCAGGTACCTGTAAATCCCAAGTGTGGCCACCGTCCAGAGAACGTGAACACTGAGGCCCAGCGATTGATGTTCCAGTATTGATGCAATACACATAGATTGTATCATATGAACCGATACCATTGACATCCACTGTCGAGGCAATGCTTTGATGATCTTGTGGTGTATAGTAACCGTATGCGGTGAATGGAGGGCTCCAACTGTCACCACCATCATCAGAATACTCCACCCACATCGAGGTTAGA
>JASLKO010000054.1 GCA_030747475.1 Candidatus Thalassarchaeaceae archaeon
TGTTTGTTCTAAAGAATCCATTTGAGTCAGGATGTCAACATTGGTGATATTCGTCGAATCCGATTCGACGTAGATAATCATCACATTCGTTGTCCAATCCTTTTCGACCTCTGCAATATCGGCTGCAACTTGACTTCCATCTGGAAGGAAGGCCTGCAAATCACCATTGACATTCATCGACCTTTCTCCAGTCCATTGGTCAGTTATTCCAGAATGGTATGCTAGGAATGCGGTAATCATTAGGCAAAATAGAACACTAAATGCAGGGAATTTGGTTAGGATTCCAAAGAAGGACATCTCTTGTAATTCTCTTCGAATCATGCCGGGGGCAGAAAGTAAATTGCCCATTGCTTTCCGAGTCTCAAATTCAGAAATTCGGCGACGGACATCTGTCGTGAAATCTTCGATGATTGCTCGCCTTGGCGAGTCATCAGGCCGAACTTCATCACCCTCCATGTGCGCCCCTCTGGGGCGCTCTTCAGAGCCATCGACCTTTAATTGCGATGCACAGAATCGTAGGGAGGCTTGAAAACAGGAAGCCACGACCGGTAAGCCGGACCTGTTCGATTCACCGCTCAGGGCCCTAGGTGGGAACACCAAATGGCAAAGCCAACCATAACAGACAAACGCTGGTCAATTGACCTTGAAAAGAGAATTCAAGAAGCACACTATGCAGATGCAGAAGTGTACAATCAACGCTATGGATTTAATCCAGATAGCGAGCGAGAAATTTTCGTCATCGACACCCCTCCACCTTATCCAAGTGGGACTTGGCATATTGGAGCTGTTGCACAGTATAGTATGATTGACGTCATTGCCAGAAGCCAACGTCTGCTAGGCAAAGAGGTCTTTTTCCCATGGGGTGTAGATCGCAATGGAATCAACATCGAGTTTACAGTTGAGAAAAATACGGGTCGGAAAATGAAGACTTATGATCGGGCTGAGTTCCTTAAGCTCTGTGAAGATACGATTGAAGAATACACACAGGCAATGCGAAAAACAGCTTCTAGGGTTGGCCTTTCCTGTGATTTCGAACGCGAATATCTCACGGATGCTCCTGACTACAGGGCAGTCACACAAGCCATCTTCGTCGACCTGTTTAAGCGAGGGGAAATCATTGAAGATTTGCGGCCCAATATTTACGACCCTGTCGAAGGGACAACGATTGCAGATGCTGAAGTCGAAAGGCTACAACGAAAATCGCAACTTGTGGATGTCAAGTGGAATACGAGCACAGGTGAAGAACTCATCATTTCAACAACTCGTCCTGAATTGATTTGTGCCTGTGGTGTTGTTGTAGTACACCCAGATGACAATCGATACGCGCACCTTGTGGGTCAAACCGCCCTCTTGCCAGTGCCCGTTGAAGGGCGAACGATTGAGGTGGAAATTCGAACACATCCATCCGTTAAATCAGAATTCGGCTCTGGAATTTTAATGGTCTGTTCATTTGGCGATCAGAATGACGTTTCCGTATTCAGAGAACTTGGTTTGGCCCCTTTTCAGGCCATTGATTTGGATGGCTGCATGACATCGATTGCTGGCCCACTTGCTGGACTCAGTGTCAAAGATGCTCGTGCAGCAATCATCGAATATCTTGACTCGGAGGGTCTGATTGAGAATATTGAGGTTCGAAACCAGGAAGTCCCTGTATCTGAAAGAGGAAAGAATCCTGTTGAAATTATTCTACTGAAAGAATGGTATGTGCGCCAGACACACATCCAAGACCGTATGCGCGAACATGTTGAAGAAATAAATTTCATTCCATCGCGCAACAAACAATTCCTGCTCGATTGGATGGACAATGTCAGCATCGATTGGCCGATTAGTCGCCGTCGATGGTACCATACTGAGATTCCAATTTGGTATTCGGAGGACCAATCGAAAGTGATTGTCCCTCCCGCTGGAACTTATGTGCAACCATGGCTTGATCAGCCGCCAGAGGGAAGCCGTGTATTGGAACGTGAAACCCGAGAGGATTTGGGTTCATTCTCAGACTTAATGGATACTTTAGGCAATATTTCTGGTGAGGAGAAAGTGTTCGATACATGGATGGATTCATCTAATTCGAATCTGTTCGTATCAGGTTATCTGAATGATTCATCAACATTTGAACGTGCATTCCCAACAGGCATTCGTCCACAAGGAAAAGAAATTGTTCGTACTTGGCTTTACTACACCTTGCTGAAAAGCACATTATTGCTAGACAAACCAGGTTTCAAAAATGTCTGGATTGATGGATTGGGCATGGACCCCTGGGGCCGAAAAATGTCCAAATCACTCGGCAATGGAATCGATGCAGATAGTGTATTGGAATGTGGTGCAGGCGGGCGCACAGGTTCGTGGAAAGTGAAAGGCCCAGACAAGAGTGTTCAACTCAAGGCCAACA
The DNA here is from genome assembly GCA_030747475.1 of Candidatus Thalassarchaeaceae archaeon. Taxonomy (GTDB): domain Archaea; phylum Thermoplasmatota; class Poseidoniia; order Poseidoniales; family Thalassarchaeaceae; genus MGIIb-P. Next base: position 2,390 of record JASLKO010000054.1, read on the forward strand.
AAATTGGCAGTGAATGTTTCCGACTTTGGAAGGCTTGCGATGCCCAAGTCGGAGATGACTTCCACATCAATCCAGAAGAAATCGAAGCCAAATATTTCGGCGTGTTGACGAAAATTTTCAATGTTGCCAGATTCGCATCACAATTCGAGATTCCAAATGACCTTGATGCCGTGCCAAAAAATCTCTGTGTCGGTGATCGGTGGATACTTTCTGAATTCGCACAGGTACTAGAAGACGTCGAGAAAAGTTGGACTGAAGTCGATATCTTTTCAGCGACACGAACTATCAAAAATTTCGCGACAGATGTACTCCCTAGCCATTGGCTAGAGATGGCAAAAGGGAGAATGTATGATGGGGATGTAAACGCGGCATGGACCATACATCGAATCGTGAAGGACTTGCTGACAATTTTTAGTCCGATTTGTCCATTCTTCACACATCATCTCAGTGAGACACTGTATGGGCAGAGTGCCGTGGATATCCGGGCCTATCCAAAGTCAAAATTGGCAAATGACAATGATGCGGCGAATTTGCGCAAATTGACCACTGCGCTTTGCGATTTCAATAGCGAAACATGGCGCACTAAGAAGGAGAACGGCCTCAGTTTGAATGCAGAAATCGATGGCATCAGCGTCCCTGAAGTATTGAATGAATTTAGTGCGGAATTGACTGCAATGCACAAGTTAATCTGACATTTCTTGGTCAACAAATGAATCGAGAGAAGATTGTCGATTCGGTGGCGCTTCTAAATCTCCAAGCTTGAATCCAATCAATCTGACCGGTCGGCTCGTATCGTAGACATTGGCAAGTAATTGCGCAGCAATTCTTTGGAATGTATCCTCATCATCTAAGGAGATGGGTAAGCTTCGCGCATGTGAATAGGTTTCAAAGCCACGGTAACGAATTTTCACTTCGACATTTCTAGCCGTGATTTCAAGTTTCTTCAACTTCATAGTCACGCGTGAAATCAAATCAGAAAGCATACTGAACACAATTTCTACATCATCCACATCTTTTGAGAATGTGTTTTCTTTACTGATGCTCTTTCGAGATCGTAGAGCGCTGACATCATTGGATGAATCTCCTTCCAGTATACGCCAAAGCGATTTTGCACGTCTTTCCCCCATTGCATCTGCAAGATAATCAGGTCCTTCCCGATATGCATCCTCAAGTGTCATCACACCCATTTCCCCAAGCAGCTGAGCCGCCTTGGGTCCGATTCCAGGCACATTTCTACAGGTCTGAGTCGAAAAGAACTCCTGCAAACCCCCTGGGGGTACTAAGAAAATCCCTGCGGGTTTCCGCTCTTCACTGGCCATTTTGGCCGCAACCCGGGTCGGTCCAATCCCGAATGATGCCCCTAGAGAGATGTCCTCAGCAATCATTTGTTGTAATTTACGACAAAGTGTTTCAGCTTCATTCCAATCACCATTGCATCTATCGGTGACATCAAGGTATGCTTCATCAATACTCGCTTGCTCAAACTTATCGGCGTGCTTCGATAGGATGGCCATGACTTGATTTGAGGCCCGACGATACAATCTATGTGCGCCTCGATGGTAAAGTGCAGGTCCAAGTGGTTGGCCTGGGCAACGCCGCCACGCTTCGGAAATCGGCATCGCGCTTCTGATTCCATATTCTCTAGCCGCATAATTGCATGTCGAAACGATGCCCCTACCTTTTCCATTCATCGGGTCACTTCCAATGATTAAGGGCACATTTGGATCCAAATCGTGATGTATTGTTTCAACAGAAGCATAGAATGCATCTAAATCGCAATGAATCAAGATACGTTCCCGCATGACATGAATCGGGAATCGATGGTACAAGAACTATTCAATCAACACCGACTTGTTGACGACTGAGTTTGGGGTCGTACCATTGAAGAAATCAATGATTAAATCTGCCATTTCAAATCCAATTCTTTGCTGCGCTTCTTTAGTCGCAGCTCCGATGTGAGGTGTGCCGTGAAAATTGGGGTGATTCAATAGAGGATTATCAATCGCAGGTTCAACTTCAAACACGTCCAATGCACAAGATGCAAGTACGCCATTATTCAATGCCTCCAACACCGCGGTTTCATCAACTACTCCACCTCTGGCGCAGGAGACGAGGTGGTTCCCACAATCGGTCCCATCTGCGCCGATTCCAGTCATCAAGGCGAGCGTATCTCTGTTGATCAGGTGATGTGTTTCATCCGTTAAATTGCAATGCACCGAAATATGTGTACAAAGTCTGAACACATCTGCAACATCCGCGTGAATTTCACAATTCTCTGCATCCGCAACATGTGCTGGCAAATATGGGTCAAATGCATGTAATTCCATGCCGAGTGCGCGTGCAACCCGCCCGACACCTTGTGCAATTCTTCCAAATCCAATGAATCCGATGCGCTTGCCGGACAATTCCGTCCCCCTGAGTGATTTCTTTGTCCAATTTCCTTGGCGCAAATCCCGATCTGCAGTCGCAATATGTCGTGTTGATGCCAGCATATGTCCGATGGTCAATTCTACAACTGATTGTGTTGATGAACCAGGTGTATTGCAAACCAGTATCCCTGCATCGGTCGCAGCATCGAGGTCGATGTTGTCCACACCAACACCTGCTCTTCCGATGAGTTTCAAATTGGGTGCTTGGGCAATTGCATCCGGTGTCATCTTTGTCGCTGAACGAATCACGACAGCGTCGAATCCATCCAAACTAGATGGTTCTAAATCGACTTCATGCCCAGCATCCAATAATTTCGTGACTGCATCAGCAGCCATCCCGTCGGTCACAGCAATGTTGGCCATGTTACTGCGTTTTATCGCCACCCCATCAACATACGCATATTGATAGACGTGTTTCAATTGGGAATCTCCATGTCGAATATATCACGACCGATAATCGAAGCCGAAGCCCATTGTGATGGCCCCTGTGGCGTCTATGACCCTGCCAGTGCTAGAATTGCTGGTGAAGCCGTCCAATCAATGACGAACAAAATGCTCGCACTCGCTAAGGACCACAGTGGCGAATGTAGCACTGCGGCTTACATCAACACGATGAGTCGATACGCCTCTATCAAAGAAGAGGAAGCACAGAAGTGCAAGGATGAACTTCTCGTACTTTGGACTGATTTCTTCAAGCCTCAACATTTGGAAAGCATCCCTGATCTTCACAACACATTTTGGCAAGCGGCCAAGTTGTGCAGTGCCTGCAAAGTGGAAGTCTCCGCTGAGCACGCCCAGGAACTCATGGACGCTATCGAAAGCATCCACAACATGTTTTGGAACGTGAAAGGTCGCAGCGAAATCTCTTGGATTCGTGCGAGCTGAGCGATTTGAAAATTCAAGTTCGAGTTCACGGCGATAGCATGTGGCCTACGCTACATGATGGCGACATGGTCGATGCGATACAGGGCCACACCCCAGTTGTTGGCGACATTGTCGTGGCCCAACACCCTTTCAAGAAAATGAATATCATCAAGAGAGTAAAGCGTATTGAGACAGATGGTATCTTCATCGAAGGAGATAACCCTGATCCCATTGGCAGTGAAGACTCTCACAATTTCGGCCTCATCAAAAACTCTGCAATAATCGCCATCATTAGAGATTGATTTCCGTTTGTGTTAAGTCTAGATGCTTTGGCATCAGTGGCGTGGAAGATGACTTTACCAGCCTTCTGATTGCAGTAGGTGTCCTACTCATTCCAGTTATTCTGGCCTTGCCATTGCGAATTTGGTGGACAGTTCGTGTTGGGAATGAGCCAGAACATATCCGCTATCGTCGTTGGGTTCGCCAAGTGCTAGATGCGGGTGAACCCCTTGCATATCGCCGACAAGAATTGGACCATCTCGCACGCGGTTTATCCATTGAATCGTCAAGACAAGGTCGAATCGAAATGGATGTATTGCATCCCTTAAAATTGCCACACTTCATGCTTCTCCCCGTCCTAATCCTTTCACCACTTGTCGGGCTGATTGGAGCAATATTGTTCATCCTACTCTTCCCGTTGATACTGGTCGCAGAGTGGGTTCTCATTGACCGCGGAATCTTGGCTAAAGTAATTCAAGTCCTGATGCGCGTCATGCATTGGGGTATCATTGGAATACATCGACTCGACACAGGGGTGCGAGATGAAGATGCAATGGTTGAGCATATGCACCGACTTCCGACAACGGCATTCCTTGGATTATTTTGTTACCTCATCGTATCTTACATGCCTCTGCCAATGTGGGTTGGAATCACATTTACAATCCTACTTTTCCTCGTATTGACAAGTATCATTGTCATTGTCAAAGCAGCATCTCACGGTGAATTGGTATTTGCAGACACCAGTCAGAGAAGAATGCAACCCATGGAGCGATTGGTCGATGACATTCTGGCACCAGTCGTTGGTTTGGGTCTTCTTTTCCTATTGAGTCGCCAATTGTTCCTGACCCAAATTGGATCTAGCAGCTCGATTTTCGCAGATCCAATTTGGTTTGCAGGCATTGTGATTATCGTATTGTACAGTGCAGCTGCAGTGGCGATTATGGTTGAAATTTCGTTCTTTGGTTTGCGCTCAGAGAGGGTTCGAATGGTGTTCCAAAACCAAATTGTAGAGGTGCACAACCCGATCATTTATGCATTCACCAGGGAACATGATCGTATGGAGTTGAACCCTCTTCGTTCTTTGAAAGAGCATCTTGATTTAGGTGATGAAAATTTTGAACAAGCGGAATCATTCAATTTCGAGGATATGCTGAAAGCCCCTTCGACACTTCAAGAGGGTGAGGATGCCAAACCGCCTGAAACACCAAATTTGAAGGTGTTCAAGGATATGAAATAATCATCTGAATGATTTTCCGCAACTACATGCTTTTTGGGCATTTGGATTGATTACCTTAAACCCACCACCCATCAGACTGTTCACGAAATCAAGTGTAATTCCAGACAATTGGACACTATCGCGATCATGAACGGCAATGGTAACACCATCGCAAGAAATGAATTGCCAGCCCTCATCTTGAGGGCGGGTCTGGATTTGCAGGTCATACATGAATCCTGAACAACCTCCACCAAGAACACTCACGACGAGAACATCCCCATTTTCTGCGTTAGACATTGCCCCTTCCATTGCAGTCATGGCATCATCTGTGACATCAATAGTGACGGGCACAACTTCCATGTCATCTGCCGTGGGCAATGCGAAGGTTGCCCCACAATCGTCCTCTGCCATGTCAATCGCTACCAGTCGTCTAATTTCAATCCTTGTGAACCTTCAAACTAACTTCAATCCATTTTGATGTGGGGGTATTGCTGCCCTTGGCAACAGAATCTAGGGGTACGAGCACATTGGCTTCGGGAAAATATGCCGCAAGATTCCCCTTGGGGATGTCATATGGGATCACCTTCCATTGCTCTGAAGTGATTTCTCGACCATCGAAGTGACTTGTCAAATCAACAACTGACTTTGCAACCAAACCCATTTCATCGATATCGTCTTGGTTCATCATCACCACACGACGTGAGTTGTAAATGCCTCGATAACGATCATCCATTCCGTAAATTGTCGTGTTGTATTGGTCATGGCTACGAATCGTCATAAGAATAAATCTAGTTTCTGAGATTGGCCTGTTGGGCAAATCATGTGTTTTGATCTGTGCTTTTGCAGAGGGGGTATTCCAGGTTGGGCCATCACGCGGTCCATTTGGGAGATAAAAACCACCTTTTTGTCTTACACGTGCATTGTAATCCGTAAATCCAGGAATCACTGATTGAATTAAATCACGTGTCTGGTCATGATTGGCTGCATATTGGCCCCAATCAAATGGCGAATCTCCAAAACATTTTGATGCGATACCGCAAACGATTGCAGGTTCACTAAGCAGATGTTCAGAAGCCGGCATTAATTTCCCTGTTGATGAATGAACGACCCCCATTGAATTTTCAACAGTCACGAAACCCGCTGGATCAATTTCTGTACGGCCCAAGCATGGCAATATCAGAGCTTGTTTGCCTGTAATCAGGTGACTGCGATTCAATTTAGTTGAAATTTGAACCGTCAAATCAATTTCCCGCATCCCCTTGGCGACTTCTTCTGTATCGGACATTGCAGAGAGAATATTCCCACCCAATGCCATGAACAATTCAACATTTTTTCGATTCGCAGCTCGGACAAATTCAACACTATCGTATCCAGCATCATTGGGCATAGTAATGCCAGTTTCTTTTTCACATGCTTCAAGGAATGCGGCAGATGGGTGATGATTGATGCCAACAGTACGATCACCCTGAACATTAGAATGTCCTCTGACTGGACATGCACCAGCCCCCTTCCGTCCAAAGTGACCACCCACCAGTAAGATGTTGCAGGCCTCTTGGATTGTAGCGACGGCATTTTCGTGCTGAGTGATTCCCATCGCCCAACAAATAATCAAATTCTTAGATTTTGAAACCGCCTCCCCCAAGCTCTTAATTCGTCCTTTTTCGATGCCTGATTGCTCAATTATTTCATCCCATGAAGCCTTGGAAACATGCTCTTTCCATTGCTCAAAACCCTCTGTATGTTTGTCAATGAATTCCCAATCCAATTCCCCCTCTTCCAAAATAATCTTGGCGATACCTTGCAATAATGCTTGATCACCACCGATTCGAACGGGAAAGTGATCATCGGCAATCGGCGTCCCCTTCCCCATCAATCGCACAATTTCTTGAGGGTGTTTGAATCGATTAAGTCCAGTTTCCATCAATGGGTTGATGCTAATCACTGACCCACCGTTTCGCTTTGTCCCGGCGAGTGCTGAGAGCATTCTAGGGTGGTTGGTCCCTGGATTTTGCCCAATCACAAGGACCAAGTCTGCGGAATCAAAGCATTCAAGCTTCACAGTTCCTTTGCCAATTCCGATTGATTCTGACAACCCAACGCCACTTGATTCATGACACATATTGCTACAATCTGGCAGGTTGTTTGTCCCGATTTGTCGTGCCAATGTGCCCCATAGAAAAGCGGCTTCATTCGAAGCTCTTCCAGATGTATACAATACAGCCTGTTCAGGACTCTTCAATTTCCCGACCGCACTGGAAATCATGGTAAACGCATCATCCCAACTCAATGCTTCGTATGTGTTTGAATCATTTCGTAAGACCATTGGATGTGTGATGCGGCCAAGTTTATCGAGTTCCATATCAGAAAATTTCGACCATTCTTGTACCGTTTTTGATGAGAGTAATTTGGGTGTCAATCGTTTTTTTGTAGCCTCTGTGGCAAACGCTTTCGCGCCATTTTCACAGAACTCAAATCCAGACCGATGGTCATCCGGATCTGGCCAAGCACAACCAGGGCAATCATACCCATCGAATCGATTGACAGTTCGCATTGTTTTGATTGTACGAGCAAGACCTGCCTCAGACAATCCGATACGGAAGGACTTGGTTACACCACGGATTCCAGCAGCAACCCGCTTTGGCTTTCCGATTTTCAACTTCTCTGCCCGAATCGGTGGCTGCGCACTGACATCATCCCGCATAGAATCACCTTACGATTGAAGTCTCCATGCTCCCGTGTATACATTGAATCTTTGTTCTCTGGCAAAGCCAATGAGTGTGATTCCATGCTGTCTTGCCAAATCGATGGCCAGAGTTGTCGGTGCACCAATTGCAATGATACATGGTGATCCGGCCATAACAGCTTTTTGAACCATTTCAAACGAGACGCGACCACTCAATAGGAATCCATGATTTGAGAGGGGTAAATCGGTGATTGAACGACCAATGATTTTGTCCATCGCATTGTGCCTACCGACATCTTCTGAGATATCAGTGATTACTGCATCATCGGTAAAGATGGCAACGGCGTGAACACCACCTGTCAAATCAAATACGGACTGCTCAGAACGGAGCATGCTAATCAGCACATCTACTGATTGTGCGCTGATTTTGAATCCTCGTTCTGGTATCGGAGGGGGGTCGCGCGATAATATGGCATCCAGAGATGCTCGGCCACAGACGCCACACGAACTGGAACGAACAAACCCCCGCGTGTGCCCATCAGTAGTCATATCACCTTCAACAAGGACAACATTGTCAGAAATTGCAATCGATTCAATCGAATCTATTCCATCCAGAATCCCTTCGGTGTAAAGCAGCCCCAATGCCAAATCATAGTCTTGGCCAGGTGTACGCATTGTTGTCACCCATGGGTGCCCATTGACTTGAATTTCAAGTGGTTCCTCAATCGCGACAGAATCTTCCATCGGAATCGCACCATCGAGGCCCACCCGTTGGGCTGCAACACGCTCTTCCATAGGTCGTCGTGGTCGGTGGCGATTCATGGCCCTGTCGGCAATCGTACCCCAAGAATACGCATTATGAAACTTCGATGACCTTACACGGAATGCCCATTTCAATTGCCTTTTCAATCATAATATTCGTCCATTTACTGGTTGGTGATGGGAAAGCCAACACATGGGTTGCTGTTTTGAGTAATTCATTGGTCAAGGCCGTTGGTGCTTCAGTCCTTCCACTATCTTTTAGGCCAATTCGGGGTGTATTCCAAGCTTCTGAGAATACAGCAAATGGGATGTTATGATTGTCAGCCCAACGTTCTGCAAGATAATCGACACCGCTCGCTCCACCAGTGATAATGAGGTCAGGGTGCGCTTCTTCAGTAGCCCATTCATCCATGGCCTGTTCGACAATTGAGTAGTCGTAAAATCGACTTGAACCTACAATTACGAGATTAATTACACGTCCATCTTGGTTCAAGTCTTTACCACCGAGTCGGGCAATGACTTCCTTTCCGATATGTTTCTCCATAGTATTCCCTTGGGCATACGGGTGGATAAACCCATCTATTGGAAAAAAGAGCACAATACTGAAAATCAGCGCTTATTTTGCTCTTTGAGCAGTTTTTTGCAAAGTCGAATCTGCTCCTTCGCTCGTTTCTTATTTTCACCGCTGAGAGACTCGCCGACCTCTTTGCCAATCGATTGTTTGAAGCAATGTATGGCATCTTTGTAAGCACCCAATTCAGCATATGCGGTTCCCATGTTGTACAATGCCTTCCCGGTAGTCAACGACTTGTCGATTCCAAATGCCTTGTAATAATTCTCAATCGCCTCTTTGTATTGTTGTAGATAGTAGAAACAGTTTCCGCGGCCATTCAAGATTTTAATGGCCATCGCCTTATCATCCTTGAATGATGGAAGTGCACGATCAAAGCAAGACAAAGCCTCGGAATAACGGTCCTTATTGAGCAATTCATTTCCTTTGTTGTACCACTCAATGTCTTGGTTTGCAACACTAGATGAATCTGGGAGGACTTGGTGTACTTGAGTCGAATTGGATTGAGCTTCAAGGGCAGCAGCAGCAAGATCAACCTCTGTGTTAACCGGTTCATATGTAATCGGCTCTGGGTCCTTGATGGTGTCAAGTGCGGCTTCATGCGCCATGATTTCTTCAGTTGTAATCTGCGGTTCTGGTTCAGCGACATTTTCGGGCTCAGGTTCCGAAAATGCTGACCATGGGTCTTCTTCATTCACCTCTTCTGCAGGCTCATGGACCGGTTCGGCTTGAATTTCGAGTTGTGGTTCTGGTTCAGCGACATCTGCACCCAAGCCACGAGCCTTTTCACGACATGCAGCAGCCTTTTCTTCACTACCAGCAGCACTCAATGTTCGTGCCAAACCAAGCCATAGTTCAGGGTTATTTTTATCCTCAGCAACCAAACCCTTCCACAAGGTTACAGATTGGGCATGATCCCCAATGAGGCTGAATGCGCGAGCACGAAGCTGTATTTCTGATTCATGCAGATACTTGAGTGCCTCCATTGCCATATCTGGGCCGGCTGGCAGTGTCGTGGGTATTGTCGCATCTAGTTCGAGTACACGCCCCTCCCCTTCTGCCAAATCAATCAATAGCTCAGCAAATATCATTGCACTGGCATGACTTGGCTCAAGCGAAACAAGTGCACGAAATGCATCGATTGAGATGTCAATTTGCCCCATTTCAAGGGCAGCGTTAGCAAGTCCGTTTGCAGCTTTCACATAACCTGCATCTAAGTTGAAGGCGGATTGGAAACCTGATAATGCACCTGCTAAATCTTGATTCTTCTTTCTTAATGAACCTAGGTTGAACCAGGTTGAAGCATCACTCTGATCTAATTCCAAAGCATATTCAAATGCATTAATTGCAGCATCAACCAAATCTAAACGAGCCATTGCTCCTGCTGCAACGCGCCAACAGGGGGCGTGTTCTGCCGCCGCCGCAGGTAGATGTGCACGCAACGATTCTAGAGCGCCTGCAGCATCCCCACTGCGAATCATTTCCTTGGCCGAATTTGCCAACGCGTCTAGATCAATTGCAGTTTCTTCGGTGACTGTTTCTTGCACTGGTTCATGACTTTCAAGAGATTTAACAGTGCCTTGTGGTTCAGCCCAAACATCTGCAACCTCTTCTGGTTCAGCGGGCAATTCTTCTGCTGCTTCAACCTCTTCAACCACATCATTTTGAATAGGAATTTCTTCGCTTGGTGGTTCCGTGTCTGGCGAATTTACAATCTCCAGAAGAGCTGGGTGACCAGGATAGGCAGCAAGCCCATTCCGCGCATGTTGCTTCGCATCACCTGTCTGGCCCATTCGTTGTAGTATAACAGCAAGGTTAGCGCTCGCTGCACCGTGTCCAGCACAGTG
>JASLKO010000055.1 GCA_030747475.1 Candidatus Thalassarchaeaceae archaeon
CAGGATGTGATTCGCAACATGTGGACGCGAACTATCGTGGCCACACCATTGCTGATTCTGCTGTTTGCATCGCTTGAATTTGGGGCGCCAACGTGGGGATTCATGGTCGGAATTTTTGCCTTGGGCGCGCATCGTGAATATTGCTCAGCCATTGAATTGGAAGACAAAGGCATGCGAATGGTCGGTTTGGTGGTTCTGCTGACATTGATCGTACTTGCCATGAATCCCGATTTAGCAGAAATTGAATCACTTGCTTGGGCTGGACCACATGGAGCAGGAGTGTTGGCATTGGCTTTGTTCCTCGGTGCATTTGGAACCTGGGCTGTACCCATTGTTCAAGACCGATCTGAGAACGTAACCAGTGATGTTGGACGAGCGCTAATCGGATTCATTCTAATCTGGTTCTTCATCCATGGAATCTTTCTCATGCATTTGGGAGACATTGGAGTTGGAGCCTGTATCTTTGCGATTGTGAATGTATCCATCACCGATTCATTCGCATTGATTTTTGGACGGATTTTCGGTAAGCATTCGTTCAGACCTATACTTTCACCAAAGAAAACTTGGGAAGGTGTGTTTGGTGGTGTGATGATGGCGGCAATTGCTGGCTATGTTTGCCAACCATTGTTGCCAACATTGTCATCGGTTGAAACCGCATGTCTGGGCGCATCACTCGCAATAATTGGCACTATGGGAGACCTCATGCTTTCAGCATTAAAGAGAGATTTGCAACTGAAAGACTGGTCGCAAATGTTGCCCGGTCACGGTGGAATTCTAGACAGAGTTGATTCATTCATTTTGGTCGCACCTGCGACATATTGGATATTGCTAACTCTAGTTGTCTGATTCAAGCATTGCATCCACAACCGATTCAATATCTGTATCCGACATGCCTGTCATGTCATTTTTGAATGACCAAACGACTCCGCCTAAAATCGCAAATGACCAAATCCAAAAGAAAATTGTGAATAAACCAGTGCCGATACTTTCGATTGATTCACTCAATGCACTCACATCGTCTTGTTGGTTTTCACCGGTTGAGGCGACGATTCCAATCATTCGTATACTGATGATGTGCACTTCTTCAGCAGGTCGATCAGGACCAGGTGGGACTCGAATTGTACCCCCCAACGGGTCGTTGGATGTCGGTACAGACGCGATGGCACGTACATGCGTCATCCCATCTCTGACCACTCCAAATGTCGCGTATCCAGCGTCATCTCGATTTTCTGGATCGAGGCCATGTTGTGGCGTATCACAAATGTAAAATTGGCTTTCAGCACTATCTTCTTCCAATCCCCTTGCCATTCCAATCGCTCCATCGACATGGCTCATATTATCATGGTGTTCAAGCGGAATTGTTTGGCCACTTCCCCCCTCGCCACAATTTGGACTAGAGCTGGGATAAACCCCCACTGTCTTGCATTGTGGGTCCCCGGATTGAGCAACGAAATCATCGATGACTCGGTGGAAAAATATGCCATCCCAAAAATTCTCTTCAGCAAGAACGATGAAATTTCCAACCGTAATCGGCACCCACTGTGGGAACAATTCGAGAATGATTTCCCCTTCTACTTCAGAAGCACCGAGATTGGGGGCGTAGCGAACAGAAATACTCACAACGGGATTGCCGGATGTTGAATTGTCCATCGGACTTCCCTCAAGAACCGGCCCATCCGTCCAATCTGCGGGATCAATTTCATTGTCGGACCAATGTGAGGAATCGTCTTGAGCGGTGATGTTGGGCAATGAGGCCATCAATAGGGCCATCAGAATCGCAACATATCGTCCGGTCATCATACTGCCGTGTACCCGGTCCCACAAGAGTCCACCGGCTAGGCGTCATCCTCTTGACACACCGCCCCTTAGGGCGGTGCATGGGGGTCAGCGAAGAGCGACGCGATTTGTTGCGATTTAACATCGTACTTGGCGCCACAATCGCTGTCGTCGTTCTTTTCATCCTCATCGCATCAATTTGGGGTTCGGGAGTAATCCAAAATGGTGATAATGAAGATTATGAATGGTGGGAAGTACCCCTCCATGACCGACATAAAATGAATCTCGATTACACTGGAGTTCGTAGCACACTTCCGGTCAATGGCACTTACAATTGGACGGGTCCAAGTGAATTTTTCGTCGAGGTAGATCTACCCGCAAGTGAACAAGATGCAGGATATCCAGAAGCCGCTTTGATGCACATTGCATTGTGGCTTCCCAATGTCGAACCCGGGGAAACAGTACCTGTCATTGCAACCATCCACCCGTACTACGATTTCGGGACTGAGGTTGCCGATGGTGACTCCAATCCCAACACCGTCCCTGACGGAGGTGTTGGCGCTTGGGTGTTGGATGAATTTGTCCCACATGGCTATGCTCTGGCCCAAGTCTCAACTTTCGGAAGTGGTCAATCGACCCATTGTCAGGATGTCAAAGGTCTGGGCGAACAAGTGGGAATTCAAGCGGCTGTCAAGTGGTTGGGTGAGCAAGAGTGGTCGAATGGAAATGTCGGCCTGATGGGCAAATCATATGCGGGCACAACCAACTGGGAAGCCGCGCAAAATCCCTCTGAACATCTGAAGACAATTGTGCCCATCTCTGGAAGCATCGGTGTTCAACAGATGTTCTATCGAAATGGCAGTAGCGAATTCAGAGCCGTCGGTTATGATTTGGCCTACCAAGGTGCAACCACTGACATGACGACTGATGATTTGCGAGTCTGTAGTGATGATGCAGTGGGCCCTGCAATGCCGGTGACAACTTCGCTTGCAGCAGAATTTGGTGGAGCAGAATGGTCAGATTACTGGGAAGAGCGATACCACCTTGGAGATGTGCTTGAAAATTACAATGGTAGCGTCTACCTTGTTTGGGGACTACAAGATTGGAACGTCGACCCATATCACGCATTCCCAGCATACCAAATGCTACGTGATGCAGGAATCCATACACGCGCAATCAGTGGGCAATGGGCCCACAATTACGTCGATCAACCCGACCGACATGGAGAATTGGGTAGTGGTTACGGTGGAGAAGCCTATCCAAACATGACGCGAATGGATTGGGCCATCGAATTGTGGAATTGGTTCGAGTACTATCTCAAAGGAGTCGGTGAAGAACCCGAAGCACATGTTCAGATTCAAACCAATGATGGCAAATGGCACGTCGAAGAAACCTGGCCGCCAACGGATGCATCTTGGGACCTTCAAGATCTTAGTGAATGGGATGGTGGGAATGGAGTGGTTACGACAACCAATTCGATTTCAATTGTCAGCCCTATTTTTGAAGAAGAAATGCATCTCTCTGGATTGCCAACCCTGCACCTCGACGTAAACACAAGAGGTTGCAATGGTGGACAAATTTTTGCAACACTTTCCGATGGAACCACCGGCATGAGATTGGGGCATGCGGTCATGGACATTCGATATCGAGATGGAGGCTATGATGCCAGCCCTGTTTTCCCAGCCGGTTCGTATACGATGTTGATGGAATTTAATCCACTAGATGTTGTTCTTCCAGCGGGGCACAGTCTGTCAATCGAGTTGACCGAAACCGGAGCAGATTACCTTCCGAGTACCTGTGCCGCATTCGGCCTATCTGTACAAGGAGGAACGTTTGGAATGCCACTCATTGATCGTCCAGTCGAAGATGACCGATGGTTCCTCGCCCCTCCGTGGTGGGAGGACCCCAACAATGCGGTTGGGTTGTAGCGTTATTCTTCCTCAGTATGTGCATCTTGAGAAAATTCATTTTCTCTGGTTTCAATCGCATTACGAAGAACCAATCCTTGGAATGTTCGAAGCTTCCGTTCACGAACCATTTTGTTCACTTCCAATTCGATTTCCTGCAATTCCTCTAGTGTATTGGCTTCAACAATGAGATTCTCATAATATCGATAATTTCTCTTTCGCACACTCCAGAAGAATAGGTAAATTGGAATCAGCCCAATGGGAATAATCAATTCGGTTGAAAGGGCGGACAGGAGCCATGAAAGTGAAAATTCAATGGCGTCGTCATCTGGCTCCTGAGTGAATCCTTCTCCAGAAAGGTAGAATGTGCCTGTTGAAATTCCAAAATATAGATTGAAGGGATTGGAATCTGAATCGAATGGATCACTTCCCCTCTCAATTTCGATTTCATCATCCCAACCATCATTGTCGTCATCTAAATCCAATACATCGGGCATTCCATCATAGTCTCTATCTGGAGGGACATCCGTGACATCATAGATCGAATATTGATGAGTGGCTGTACTGGCAGCCAATTCCAAATCATTGGTGATGCCATCTCCGTCAGCATCAGGGTCCATTTCATCAGGCAAGCCATCCCCATCAATGTCACCGCATCCTTGCCGTAGTCTGAATGATTCACCAGGATATGTTGGGCAATGATCGGAGAGTGCGGTTCCACTTTGATCTGCCCAGCCGTCACTATCTGAATCTGACCAGAGAAGAGCCGCCAATTCCATTGCTAGAGTCTGATTTTGTTCGTATGGTTCTGCACCTCTCGAACGTGTTTCATCGAGTTTTTCCAGGACCACTGTGGCGTTAGGATACGCATCCTCACTATTGATGACACCGTCACCATCATCATCATCTTCAGGCCCAAAAAATTTCTTTTCAACATCCAAAGATGTTGGTTGTATCACCAATGGGCAAAGGAGAATAAATATTGCCAAAAGAAGAAAAATTCGAGGCTTCATCCCTCTTTCCAGTGTTTTATTCCTTATCAAGAATGGGACGGCTTTCTCCAATCTATGATTGTGGGTAAATCACGGCAATCATTATTTCTGTTCTTTTCGTAGCCATTGCATGCGAAAGTCCTTCAATCAACGTTTTTTTGTGGTTTCTCTACTCAGTCTGATGATGATGTTCCCCGGATGTATAGGGGGCGATGATGCCAACGATATATTGAGAGACATGCCTGATTTTGAAGCTGTAGCAGACGATGGTGAAACCTACTCTAAGTCCAGTATGATGGGGCAATCATACATCATCCTGTTCTCAGCAGAATGGTGTAACAATCCGTGTCATATTGTCATGCACGCAATATACAACAACTTGGATGGGGCAAACGTCCTCGTCATGAGTACGGACCCCAATACAGACATCACCTTGAATGAATGGCATGAAGATGCAGATGATTATGATGACGATGACAATGGGACTGGTGTCGATTTGCCTTATCCTTTCATGAAAGGAGTAGAGGCATCCCAAGAGCTTGGAATCGATGCCCGTCCAACCCTAATTTTTGTCAATTCTAATGGAGATGTAATGGCCGAACATGAAGGTGGAATCGATTCAATCGATGACCTGAAGGCCATGTATGATTTGATTTCTTAAAATCAGTCTTCGTACGGATACCAGTCATCCTCTCCTTGAGGTCGGTACCACCAAGCGCCATCATCGTCTTGCCACCATTCTGTGCCATCTTCATCGACTCGATAGGTCTCATCGGTTTCTTCTTCTTCTTCTGGAGCAACGCCCATCTCTTCAGCGATTT
>JASLKO010000056.1 GCA_030747475.1 Candidatus Thalassarchaeaceae archaeon
AATTGTCGAAATCACCCTACAACATCACAAGTATTGCAAAGAATCGCGACCACATTGGATGAGCGGCACCCTGAACGAGGGTTTTCGGCATCTGAAGTCATCCAAGGCATTCGACGCAATCTCCGTACACGCAATCAGCACATGTTGTTGATTCTAGATGAAGTCGACCACCTGCTACGAAAAGATGGAGCCGACTTGCTCTACCAATTGCTCCGCATCGATGAAGGTCGGAATGAATCTGGCACATTGTCCCTTATTCTCATCAGCCAGGAACAGGTTTTAGATCAACTCGAAGGAGCGATCATCTCTAGATTTGGGCGGTCAAATCATTTGCCATTGAAACCATACAATGCCACACAATTGACGGCCATCGCATCCCAACGTGCATCGCTTTCGACGCGTACTGGTGCAGTTAGTGAGGAAATACTCACATTGATTGGTCAGGCTTCGGAAGACACAGGTGATGCAAGGGTTGCAATCGAACTTCTTGAGGCAGCGGTAATGCGTGCTGAGAAAGGTGGTTTCCAAGAGGTCGAAGCCAGGCATGTACAGAGAGATGCTGTTTCTCGTGGCCGTACTGTTGAACCCAGTGTTGTCGATGAACTCAACAAACATGAACAGATGATTTTACTGGCGATCTGTCGACGCTTGCGACGCAATCCTGATGTCACATCTGGAGATGCTGAAAAGTTGTATCAGGTTGTTTGTGAAGAATATGAAGCCAAGCCGCGTGGCCATACAACATTCTGGAAGCATCTGAAAACGCTTGAAACAAAAGGACTCATGGAATCTCGTACTGGTACCGCAAGTGCCGGACGCGGTAGAACGCAACACATCACAATGCCACAAAGTCTCCCTGGACAACTCGAAACCCGCCTTGAACACGCTCTAAAGCGGTGAATTTGGCATAAACACGCCAATCACCTACGGTGGAATACGCCGAACCGCTCTTATAGGGGGCTTCTGTCGCCGAGGCGCACGAGGTTTGAGCATGGCTGAACAAGTTTTCAAAGCGGTCGTAAACGATACTGACCCCTCCAGTGGAGGAAAGGCGTACGCAGTCGACATTAGTGGCTCAAACTACAATCACTTTCTAGGGAAGAAAATCGGTGATTCTGTCGATGGAATCTTCGTCGGAGATGGAGATGTCACACTTGGTGGCTTCAAACTCCAAATCACCGGTGGTTCAGACCTCACTGGTACACCAATGCGCAGTGACCTCGATGGTGGTGGCCGCAAAAAGGTCCTCGTCTCACCTTCAACTGGTTTCAAGGGCCACAAAATTGTGAAGAAAAAGGGCGGTCGTTACCGCTACACATACAATGGTCTTCGAAAGCGTCGGGCCTTCCGCGGCAATGTCATCTCCTCGGACACGCGCCAGATCAACCTCAAGGTTGTCGAGAGTGGAAACAAATCACTCTCGGACATCTTCTCAGCCAGCAGTAGTGATGATGCTGGTGATGAGGCTGACAGTGCGGAGTGACCAGGAGTTGTGACACCAGATGGCCAAGAAGCGTGAGCTACCCGGCCAACCTGAGGTCAACATTGGACTCGTTGGACACGTGGATCATGGAAAAACAACGTTGACACAAGCCCTTTCTGGAACTTGGACGGACACACATTCAGAAGAAAGGAAGCGTGGCATCAGCATCAAACTGGGTTATGCAGATACCGCATTTTATCGAACCAAGGGCGGAGATGCCTACGCCATGGGCAAACGACCCGATGGCAAGGCCGATGATGCCAAAGAATTGCTTCGAACTGTATCATTTGTCGATGCACCCGGGCACGAGACCCTGATGGCAGTGATGATTTCTGGGTCTTCAATCATGGATGGCGCCTTACTGCTAATCGCTGCAAATGAAGAATGCCCACAACCACAAACACGTGAACACTTGATGGCATTGGAAATTGCGGGCATTGAGAATATTGTTGTCGTTCAAAACAAGGTGGACCTTGTCAGTCGCGAAAGAGCCATTGAGTCTCATGCCGAAATCAAGGCATTCATTGCAGGAACCATTGCTGAAAGTGCACCAGTCATCCCCGTTAGCGCTCATCACGATGTAAATCTAGACATCCTCATCAATGCGATTGAAGATACAATTCCAACCCCAGATCTGCGAGAAAAGGAGAATGGGCTGATGTATGTCGCCCGTTCATTTGACATCAACCGCCCTGGCGCACGACCATCGAAGTTGAAGGGGGGCATCATTGGAGGCTCTGTGGTCGCAGGGACATTCAAGAAAGGTGACGAAATTGTCATCGCACCAGGTCGAAAAATATCTGAAGGAAACAAGGCTCGTTGGGAACCCATTGAAACGAAAATCTCCAGTGTTCAAAGTGGTGGATTAGATTTGGATTCAGTTCACGCAGGTGGATTGTGTGGTGTCGCCACACCCTTGGATCCATTCCATACCAAATCAGACAACCTATCGGGACAAGTCATGGCCAGAGCAGGTGAATTGCCACCCGTTTGGGATACCCTCGACATCACCCTAAATTTGCTCAAAGAAATGGTCACCAGTGGAGAAGGAGATGGAGAGAAAGTTCGCCCACTACAACCTGGTGAAATGTTGATGCTGAATTCGGCCACAGCAACAAGTGTTGGTGTGGTATCTGCCGTCAAAGGAAAGGATGCAACCCTCAATCTCCGATTGCCGATTTGTGCTCTAACCGGAAGTCGAATCACACTCTCTAGGCGTGTTGGCAGTCGTTGGCGCCTAATCGGTCACGGTGTCATTGCGGGGTGAAATCTTGGCGGGTATACTCGTCGATGCTTGCGGCTGGGTCGCTGTAGTCGATGCCCGAATCAACATCGATTTGGCTTTAGAAACACAAGTGGGACCTGTTGAACTCAAAGTAACAGAGGCAGTCATGGGTGAACTTGAACGCCTTTCTGAGCGTGAAGCAAAGCCCATGCTACTCGATTTGCTCAGTGAACGAGCGGAGATTGTTTCCGGACAAGGTGAACATACGGATGATGAATTACTACACTTGTCAACAACTCAAGGGTGGCCGGTTCTCACTGTAGACAAATCTCTCAAAGCACGACTCCACAATGCAAATGCATCAGTCATCGAAGTTCATGGTACCAATGCTTTGAGATTGATCGAATAGGTGGCGAAATGCCAAGGTTCAGTGACGATGGGCGTTGGACAGAATCGGATACTAATCAAGTGGATGGGAAATTTGAATCCCATTCTTATCGGCCATATTCAATGTCCACCGTAGGGTTTTGATCACACCACGAAGTGCAGTGATATTGCGAATGGCCTCAGCATTTGATTTTCGATCCATTTTAGCGCTCTTGAAATGTTTTTGCCACAATTGCTTGCGCTCTTCGGCTTCGTTCAACATATCATGCAATTCTTCAGCATCGCGGGGTTGTCCTACTTGGGCCATATGCGGCCGCGGTCAAACCACCCTTTTTCAAACTGATGACAGAAATTGCTCTCAATGATCATGGTAATGTGAACATGTCATCATCACCGTGGCCATCCAACAAACCAATTTTGACCGCACAATCAATCCAAGCATGTGCATAATTGATTGCACCAAAGGCACGAACCAAATCACCTTGTTCTGCAAACCACTTAGAGTCAGATGTATACGAATCTGCCATCTCCATCATCGCCGATAGGCGCAGCCCTTCTTTGGAATCACTTGAGTGAAGAGGTGTCGCTTTACCACGTGCAGCAGCTGTCAATGCGAGATACCTTTCAACCAACTCAATTGTGACTTCGATATTCGGTTCAGGCATCAGCTCCCTCCCTTTGTGAAATCAAGCGACGGACATCTTCTGCCCGACCCAACGACTCGTACAGTTCGATTGCCCGACTCAACATACCAGAATCTTCTGCGTCCCGGGCAGCCTCAAAGATGACTTGTCGTTGTTCCCAATCTAGTCGCCGGATTTCACCTGATGCAATTTCTTCGAATAAAAGCCGGCGGCGGCTGACCAAGTGTGGACCTATCCACATACGAACCAATCCATCTCTGGTCGCAGTTAGCATCCGATCCGCCAAATTTGAAGCGAGTAAATCACCGGCAGGTCGACGTTCAAAATCTTCTTCTGGTGGCAAACGAATCAAATCACCAGCCACATCTAGAGCCCACCAACCTTCTCCGGTCCATACCGCATCTAATGGGACCAAACCATCTCCTGGAACTTGGTCGATGCGGTCCCATCCAAATGGGTTGGGTACACCCTCTTGCAAGGTGCCATCGACCTGTTGAATCAATAATCTGCCATGTTGCAAACGAGACACCCATGACCATCGTGTTGTTTCGATTTGTCGTTGAGCATCATCGCCACCCAATCGAAGGGCACGAATACACCCATCTCCATCCTGTGCCAACAATATTTCACGATCAAGCCAGCCAACCATCTTCTGTAGTCGGCCTGGTCGAAGTCGACGTATACCACGGCCTCTGCGATTGAACAAGTGTATGTGATCGCCACGATCGGAGAGTAACCAACCGCCGCCAGGGCGGGCAACTACATCTCTGAACCCTCCTGCGACCGCTCTGCCCTCTCCAAGTGGCTCACCTGTAGCCAAATCAAGTAGGAAGAAGGCGGTTCCTGCCAAAACTGCAACATTCGTCCCGTCGTGTTCTAATCGGTAAACATCGAAAGAAAATTCACGACGCCAAAGGAAATCCCCATCTGCATTCAATCGGCGTACAACACTCCCTGCAGCAATGACACTGTCTTCCCCGACACATGCCAATGCTCCGACTCGACCCTCTACTTGGTGACTCCAAGCAATTTCCCAGCGATCTTCAGTCATGTTTAGGCCTCCATGTGGCCATCGGTGAAATGCGCCTTTGCTTGTTCTGAGATTCTAAATAATCTGGTTCGACCTTTTTTCCGTACTGAGAGAATTCCTGCCTTTTGCAGACCATTGAAGATTTGTGAAAGACGAGGGCGACCTACAGCCAAATAGGCCTGTAATGCAGAATCAGACGGAGATACCTCCCTGGCAATTGCCGCTTCGACGATGGAAATTTCACCATCATTGAGGGATGAGACCTTTTCGAAATCAAGTGGCAATGTTGATGCAGTTGACTTCGGTTTGCCACCACGTAAATTATCTCCAATCGATTTTGCTGCAATCGGGTCCATGACAGGAGTTGGTTCAGGGATTGGCTCTGGAATCGGTTCTGGTTCTGGCAAAGCATCTGCAACCCAATAGGTGGTTTCGTCTGATTCCAATGCCGGAGGTTCATTTGGCAATTTCATGCCAGTATCTGGTTTGGCTTCCATCGGCCCTCCGGTTTGGCGTCGTAATGCATTGTCCAAGCCAATTTCCTGGCTAGCAGAACGGTGTCTTGCTGCAAGGCCACCAAATGCACTTATGGGGGGCGCAGGCCGATCTGAAGGCGGTGGTTCGCTACCAGGTTCCATCTGTAAAACAGCTCCACCCAATGCTTGTGACATATCTGGTTCATCAGTTTCATTGATTTCCAGGGATGGCAACTCAAAATCAGGCTCCTCGATTGCTTCTATCTGCTCTTCAATAGGTTCATCTGGGAATTCAGGCTCAACTTCAAGTTCCATTTCCGGTATATCCCAATCAAACTCAGACTCGGGCTCAGGTTCTTCATCAAGTGATTCAAGGGGTTCAACTTCAGCTGGCATCCGATTTTTTGCATCATTCGGCTGCAAATCCATCGATTGAATCATCTCTTGTTTTCGTGAAAATGAGGTGGATGCCCCCCTCTCTGAATCTATCAAATCACGGAAATATCTCACTAGGCCTGCGGGCCGACCACCGGTTTGGGAAATGGCCTCATCGAGCAAACTCTGACGAATTGGCCAACCCTCATGGCTGACTTTCTGCATACGTTGTTTGATTAGAGAGCGCGCAGTATCCGCATTAAAGTCAGATAATGGCTCAGTAATATCATATTGATTCTGTAAATTATCTGACCATGCAGAGAGTTGGGCAGGTGTCAGGGCGACGATCACCAATGCGCGCAAACGATTGAGAATTGGCGTAATTCGCTCAAAGACTTGGGCCAATTCAGCGCCACCTACACCCGGGAAATCAAAGGTAAGAAGTGGTAAATCCGCACTATTCCCCTGCATTTTCGCAACCATTTCCTCGACCAAGGTATTGGTTGAAGGGGGTACTTCATACCCAACAATCCTGCAAAACATCTCACTGAGGAGTGTTTGGCATGGATTTTGCTCAGGGTAATAGGAAAATGGATAGGGGGTAGGGGATAAATTACTCAGAGATTGTAGAACGGAAGTGCGCCCAGAACCTCGTTCCCCTAGCAATATCATCAATCTAGGGCTGCCAAATCGCAAATGCTGGCGTAGATCTGACATCAATTGGCTTCGACCTACGAGCAATGTGTAATCACTAGGCTCAATGGGCCTAGGTGAGAAAGGGTTCGCACGCATGTGAGGTAGATGCAATGACTTTGAAGCACTTTCAGACATATGGCACTCGAATTTATCTTGGGTTTAACAAGTTAACGTGTATCTAACACATCTCCAATTGAGTTTTGAAGCGTTGAAGCAGGTACCGAATTGGTTTTCTGGCTTATTTGGTTATTTTTATACACTAGAAAATATCCAATTAACGCATTATTAACGGGTTGTTAACGCATTCAAAGCGTTACTAACGCTTCGTTAACACTTCGCAGATACCGCAGATGGGCGATTATCGTCAATCTATAGGGGATTGAACAACTTGTCTCGCAACCCTTTAGGAGGTCCAATTGGAGGGAGATATCGAGGATTGTTATGCCTGTAGAGAATAGTCGCCTGAAAGGGTTCTACAAACTAAGTGTGAAGGAACGAAGGGAAAAGGTCGCCGAATTGGCTGGACTAGACCAAGATGCCGTGAATGCGCTTGCAGCAACAGGTGAATTGACGGAAGCTGCTGCAGATCGCATCATCGAGAATGTAGTCGGCACATTGGCCCTACCCGTAGGTGTTGCGACCAATTTCATCATCGATGGTGATCATTACATTGTTCCTTTCGCATTGGAAGAACCTTCTGTTGTGGCTGCTGCGAGTAATATGGCGAAAAGATGCCATGCCACTGGTGGGTTTGTGTCAGATAACACAGACCCAATTATGATTGGGCAAATCCAAGTTGTGGGTTGCGAAGACGCATTTGCAGCGAAAGGTGCGATTCTAGGGGCGAAAGACGACTTGATTTCAGCATGTAACGAAGTCGATCCGATTCTAGTAAAATTCGGTGGTGGATGCAGAGATTTGGAGGCCAGAGTCATCGATACACAATCTGGACCCATGGTCATCGCACACATCCTCGTAGATTGTCGAGACGCGATGGGTGCAAATGCAGTGAATACCATGGCCGAAACCATCGCACCCAGAATTGAAGCGATTACTGGCGGAACTGTCATTCTGCGAATTATCAGCAACCTTGCAGTCCATCGTCTGGCCAGAGTTAGTGCTGTTTTTACTCGAAAAGAAATGTCTGATTCAGGTGACCCCGAACAAGGTTCAGAAGTGATTGATGGGATATTGCAAGCCTATCATTTCGCTGCAGCGGATCCATTTCGTGCAACAACGCACAATAAAGGCATCATGAATGCAATATCTCCCATTGGTGTCGCCTGTGGACAAGATTGGCGAGCGATTGAGTCTGGAGCACACTCCTATGCATCATATAACCGAACATATGGTTCACTGACGCACTGGGAAAAAGATGGTGATGGTAACCTGGTCGGATCAATTGAGTTGCCAATGCCTGTTGGCTTGGTCGGTGGAGCTGTGAGAGTACACCCTGTGGCGAAAGCCAATGTGGCAATCATGGGTGCCAGAACAGCGGATGAATTGGCCAAAGTGATGGCAGCCGCAGGTTTGGCACAGAATCTAGGTGCACTGCGTGCCTTGGCCACCGTAGGCATCCAAGCAGGGCACATGAAACTACACGCACGCAATATGGCTGTAACCGCCGGAGCAGAAGATCATGAGGTCGATGTCGTGGTTGATATGATTCGTTCGAGTGGGGAACGGATTACTGCAGCAGCCATCGAAAATGCGTTGAAGGAACTTAGAGAAGGGTAGTCACTCTTCTTCATCGCTGATGATTTCTGCACTTGATTCATCCCAATCTTCACTGACGGGAACCTCAGGCGCATCCTGAATTTCGCCCTCTCCATCAGAAAGGCTCGCCGCCAATTCTGCTCCATCCATCCCCATTTTTGCCGCATGTTCCCTGAACCACTTTCTGACTTTCTTTGATTCAGCAAAGGGGCAACCAAACATCTCTGAAAAACGGCGAGTGGTCGTTAAACGACGCGATAGACCATCCCGACGTCGGTCGATGAGACCAAGATGTGCAAGGTCACGAACGTGATCATAGGCACGCGGCCCAATCATTTCGACCAATTGGCTTTGCGCCATCGGTTGGTGATAGGCGATTAGAGCCGCCGCTGCTAGCAAACGCTGTGGGATTTCGGTTCTAAACGAAGAAGGGATATGGTTTGCCAACTTTGGCTTGACTTCCATCACCCAACGTCCACTGACACTGGTCAATTGAAGCGCCCCTCCTGGTCTTCTTTTCATCGTGTGCTGTAATGACTCTAAGTTGGCCACAACCTCACCTGGTGTAATCTCTAGAGATTCTGCCAATTCTTCAACAGATAAGGATCGGCCTGCACCGAATAGAGTCGCTTCAAGCAATGTCCGAGTATCGACTTCAGACAAGGTCAGCACCTCCATCTGCCTGACGAGGGCCGATGCCAATTTCGGTTGACACTGTGGCGAAATCCTTGACCTTAGGCCACTTGTCTTGCAGGAAAATTTCACCATTGGGAGTTTCCATTTGCCAAAGATCGGTATATCCACGATGTGTCAGGAATAATGCGGATACAAAACCAGCAACCTGCCCTTCAACTTCAGCCTCCTTTAGAGTCCAACCTTCGGCTGCAGAATTTTCAGCCAATTTTTCTGAGACTTTCTCAAGTGTGACTGGCGCGCCATCGGGACTTGTATCCCGTATGGCCTCCCAGCAGCGACGTATGTCATCTTCCAAATCCTCTTTGTGCATTCGAGTGGTTACATTTGACATCCAATCAGACACCTCTGCAGCATGCTTGATTCGACTTTCTTCGCGTATTCGACGCTCTTCAACCTCCTGTTGAGCACCCTGTAATGACATGAGTAGTTCAGCCAGAGTTACGGGTCGACCTTCTTCGCGTTTGATTCTGCCATCCAATAAATCCGGTAGAGAATCTGTCGTTTGCCCTGTGATAATTCCAACACTGAAATTGTATTCTTCATCTTCAAACTCAGTTTGCCACCCTTCCATGGCCCACGGGTCATCTTCCCAATCATCTTCTGCGCGTTCCGCTCGATCGAGTAATGTTGATGCCTGGCCATGCAATACCTGCCAGGCCATTCGAATCAGGCGTCCACAAGTAGGAAGGTCAACATTTTCAGCATCCTTCGTTCGATGATTGAATTGTTCGATAAATACTGTCAAATCAACATCCCATGGGTCCAATGTGGCATCATTGAACATCTGAAAAACAAGTGCGACAGACCGGTCGAAGGGGTCGACCAAACTCTGATGTTCCGCACTTTCTAAATCTGCAATTTCGACCAAACGGTCAATGTATCGGTGCGTGTCTAGATTGGCATCGTCCCGCTCACCAAGCAATTGCTTGACGATTGTCGCCTGCATATCACGGGTCTCAAGTAGAGACATGTCAATCACTCCTCATCCTCTACTTCAACAACCTCTGTCGTCGCTTCGGCATCAGGGGTTGATTCTGCTTCACCCTCTTCCAAAGCATCGACTTTGCTCTGCCATTCATTGCGCTCATCCATGTCCTCTTTGTCATCAGATGCGCGATCGGCTAGCGATGTAATTGTGACATCAGGACCCTCTGAATCAACGATTTCAGGGGATTCATCAGTAGATTCCACTTCACCTTCAACAATGCCGACGTCCAACAATGAACCACCTAAACTTGCAGGGGCTGGGAGTTCTTCAGGAGCTGATTCCATCTTGGAAGGATCAGGCAAGTCCTTTGTCAATTCAGCCTTCTTTGCGAGTGTGGCTTCAGCTGCTTCAAGCTCTGCTTCTGCGGCCTCACCCAATTCAATGGCTTGTTCACGGTCAAAGTCAGTGATACGTCGACTGCATCCATCGCCTGCGTGGGTGATGCCAATGTGGTGATCTGCCAATTGCAAACTGACCTTGCGTAGTGTAACCATGATGAACTGGGCCCTTTGGCTGCGCAATCGACAAAGCCTTGCAATGTGTTCAGCATTGTAGGCATCGAGATTCTGGTCGACTTCATCAAAGTAGTAAAATGGACTTGGATCATAATCTTGAATGGCAAAGATTAGGGCGAGAGCAGCCATTGATTTTTCACCACCGGAAAGCAAACTGAGTTTACTCTTGCTCGACTTGCCTCTTGGCTGACACCACATCTCCAATCCACCAGTGAATGGTTCCTTTGGATTTTCAAGGCGCAATTCAGCATTGCCACCGTCCGAAAGGCGCTGGTACACGCGCTTGAAGTTCTCAGATACAATTCCAAGAACGGTCTTCAATCTGGATTTGCGTTCACCCTCTAGTTTGTCTGTTAATTCAATCAAATCGGTGCGGCGTTTACGCAAAATTTTCGCATCATCCGAAATACGACTCAATCGATCCTCGGCTTCATCATATTGCTCAATTGAAAGCATATTGACATCGCCCAAGTTGCCGATTCTACGCTCGATATTTCGCACACCAGATTCGGCATCTCCAACGCTAGGCAAATCCACATCTTCAGAGAGTGGTTTGATGTCCTGGCTGGCCATTTCCTGAGTGAGTTCTTCTAACAGACGACGCTTGTTCTCAATTTCTTGAGAAAGTTCATCGCATCTGTTGCGAAGTGATTCGCGCTTTGCACTGTTCTGCTCAAGTGCTGCCTTGATTCCAGCACGATCTTCACGAAGTGATTTCGAACGCTCGTTTAGTTCACGGTGCTCTTCTGCAACCTGCTCGTGTGCTTCACTAACAGTTTTGAGTTCAGTATTGAGTTCTACAATTTCTGCATTCAATTCTTCAATGCGTGCCTCTGATTTTTCAACGATTGTTGATTGTTCAGAAAGACGTCGAGAAATTTCGTCTACATTGCGTTGTAATAATTCTGTATTTGCGTTGCCACTGGCAAGTTTTCCTTCAGCGTCAATCTTGGCTTGCATGGCTGCAACTCGTAGTTCGTCGCTTGCGCGCAAACGCTCAGACAAATGTTCAGGCGAGGATGACAATAGGCTGTCGGAAGCCTGTTGGCGAGCATTCACGGCGACATCATAGGCTTCTGTAGCAGCATCTGCTCTTGCTTGTGATTTTTGTTGGAGGTTTTTGGCTTCGACCAATTGTGCATTGCAAACTTTGACTTTGTCCCCTGCAGATTCAAATGCTGTATTGGCTCGCTTCATATCTTCTTGCCATGCACGTAATTTGAGTGATGAATCATCACTTCCAAGGTTGTTGATTCTCTCACGAAGACGATGTTGGTTTTGTCGTGATTCTGCAAGCGCTGCATTCACGGTGTTCGATAGCAATTCAAGGCGGCTGAGTTCTGACTCTGCCTGTTGTACTGCATTCATCCCTGCAATATTTCCTCCAAATTGTGGGCGTCGACCCCGTACTGCGCCACCG
The DNA here is from genome assembly GCA_030747475.1 of Candidatus Thalassarchaeaceae archaeon. GTDB lineage: Archaea > Thermoplasmatota > Poseidoniia > Poseidoniales > Thalassarchaeaceae > MGIIb-P. The sequence continues at coordinate 11,652 of JASLKO010000056.1, forward strand.
ACCATGGCTCCACTGGCCTCGGTGATGCTGCCATCCAGGGTCACCATGCGCACACCACCCATATGGCGGCGTGCAGTACCCATGTCCCGCACAATGAGTGTGTCTCGAACCGCGTGTTTGACTGCAGATTCTATGGATTCGTCGTAGTCTAGAAGATCAAATGCGAAGCCGACGACGCCATCTTGACGTGCTGTCATCACCGCTTTGCCACCGGGCCTACGGAGTGTGAGTTTGTTCAATGGAAGGAATGTCGCACGTCCGGCACGGTTGTCTCGCAACCATTTGATACATGTGGCAGCGGTTTCATCATCACGAACAATGATGCTGTTCATGCCACCGCCAAGCGCGAAAGCAAGTGCCTCTTCGTGATCTTGGTCCTTCGGCGCACACAATTGACCCAATGGACCCAGGATTCCCTGAACTTGCCCAGAATCTTTCAATGACATCACGGCAGATACTGCCTGAGCGAGACCAGCTTTTGCACCAGACTTGTTTTCCATCTCACCTTGCGCACGTGCCAAGGAACGTTCGGCTTCACGAACTTTACGTTCGACTTCATCCGTTTGTTCCATCAATGTACTCTCTTCTCTTTGCAAGCGAGTGAGTTCTTCTGCCAACTTGCCACGATCTGAATCACCATCTTCGGATTGTAGGTCTTCACCAACAATTTGGAGGTCGTCGCGAGTAAGGCGTGCGTCTGATAGTCCTTCTTCCAATTCCGCCAAGCGCTCTTCGGCCATCTGAACTTGGTTGTTCGCTCGGTCGGCTTCAAGAGATGCTGTGACCCTAGATTCATCCGTCTTGGTGACTGCTTCTGTCGCCTTTCCAAAGGCCCTGTTGAGGTCATGTGTAGCACGGTCGCCACCAGAGATGGCGTCGCGTGCTGCTTTTTCTTCAGCTGCTGCTGATTCCATGTCCGCATCTGCCTTGACCAATGCTTCCTCAGCATTTGTGAGGCTTGCCTGATGCTTCTCCAATGCCTCTGCTGCATTGGATTGTTCATTGGACAATGTGTCGATTTCATCATGTGCTTCTTCAATCGACGTTTCGGAATCCGAAATCCGATCTTTTCTGGTTTCAATATCGACCTGTAATTTACGTAGCCTTTCACCAAGTGCCTTGCCATCGTCGCCAAGTACGGAGTCGAGTTGGCGTTCGATATCAGCAATCTCATCATCGAGTTCAAGTAATTCAGCACTTGTTTCTCGGATTGATTCAGAAAGTTCTTCGATTCGTGTAAGATATCCTGCTCGTTCATCTGCAATCATCTGGATGTCATTGAGTCGTGAGCGGTGGCGAGCATGTATTGCGGTCAGCCGGGCGTTGTCGAGTGCTTCGGCGAGGTTGCGATATTTCATCGCCTGCTCGCGTTCCTTGCTGAGTGTTTTCAGCCGTGTTTTGAGTTCATCTTCAAGCAATGATATTCGCTCAAGATATTCCTCTGCCTTCTTGCGTTGGCGATCAGCTCGCTTAATTTCATCATCGTAAGCAGTTACACCTGCCACGTCGTCAAGCACCTTACGGCGCTCACGGCTAGACATTGTGGCCAAATGAGTGACGTCGCCCTGAAGAACGATATTGTAACCATCTCCTCGAGCACCTGCTTCGGAAAGCACTCTTCTGAATTCGGTGCTTGTAGAAGAACGTTCATTGAGGTAGTATGCCGTCACGGAATCGTTCTTTCGATTCAACTTCACCGTCCGTGTAAATCGCACTTCGTCGGTGTCTATTCGTAGACGACGTTGTCCCGACTTGTCTTTTGGATTCTCAAACACGAGGGTGGCTGTGCATGAACGTGCGGGCTTGTCCTTTTTCCCACCGTTGAAAATCAAATCCTTGACGTTCTGAGCCCTGAGGCTCTTTGCACTACGAGGGCCAAGTACGAACTGTATGGCATCACCACAGTTGCTCTTACCACTGCCATTCGGTCCAGTAATTGCTGTAAAGCCGACTTCATAGGGAATCACAACTTCCCCTTTGAACGACTTGAAATTCTCTAATTCTATTGATTTCAGAAACATCCCATCTCACCTGAAAATGTATCGCGAAGACACACGCTAACTTAGCGTCGCATTTCCGACGACTATAAACAAACCCCCTCGCGCACGCGAGAACATTATGTTTTGAAGCCAACTTTTGTGGCGCCGTAATGCGTTTATCATCAGCCTAAAGAACCGCTAAATCCACACTGGCCGCAACCCTCTCCGTTGCAATAGTGACACGTACGACCTACACTGCCACCCCAATCGTCATCTGCACTCACTTGGAAGGGATCCTCAAAGGCATCTAGCATGAGGGCCTTGCGAAGTTGACCGACCGAAAAGTCACCTGGCAGGTGACGTTCAGCAGGCCCGATGAATCGTCGTGCACCGGGTCCTTGCCGCCCTGATCTAGACCGCCCTCTCTTTCGCATTGAGCCGCCCACCAATGATAGCAACAGTCCAATGGTCATGAGAATTAACGACATTCCATTTGGAAATGGAAATCCTAGAAGTTCCCCCGCATCAAGTGGTTGTCCGTTGTCCGTTAGCATTCCAAAGAAGTCAGCCACGCCAATCAATGTCACCAACATACCCAATCTTTGCAATTTTTTGCCACGCTTTTCACCACGACTCGGGCGGTTTTGTTTCGAAAAGAGTGAGCGCAATGCAGACCAAGAAATGGCGAGCCCGATGGAGAGTAATATGACATCAATAGGTTCCCAGGTGCCCAAAGGTTGCAAACAATCTGACATTCCCGAACTACTCAAATCCGCCTTGATTTCAGATTCATTGCACTCCCCGCTGGCGACCATTGTCAATACGAGTTTGTGCATTATGCCGCTTTTCATTTCAAAGAATCCAATTTGTAGATTCCACAAGGTGAGTACAGACAATAGCAAGCCCACCGTGAGCTTCGCTGCGTGCTTGGCCCGACCCATTGTGTTCATTGCATACCGGGCGAGTATTATGACTATCGCCGAGGCACCCCTCTTAGGGTAACGTTGAATGCAACAATGCCAACCACGGAGTAGGAACGGTGAGGCAGTATGGCGGATGTCGTTGTGGTCGGTTCAGGTATTGCTGGACTATTTGTCGCAAATCGATGTGCGAGAGCGGGTTTATCCACTTTGGTTGTCACGAAAAAAAAACTCTCAGATTCATCGACGAATTGGGCTCAAGGCGGGATTGCTGCAGCGATGTCAAATGATGATTTAGAGGCACATATCAAAGATACAATCGAGGCTGGTTGTGGCCTCAGTCAGCCTGAAATCGTCAAAATGGTGATTATGGAGGCATCGGACAGGATTGAAGATTTAGTGTCTTCCGGGGTGCAATTTGATTCTGATGAAGATGGCTTTGATTTGACCATAGAAGGTGGGCATTCATCGAGAAGAATATTACATGCAAAAGATGCCACTGGGGCCGAAATTGAACGTGCTCTCATCGTTGAGGCAAGAGCATCCCCCAACCTAGAGTTGCTTGAAGCACACATGGCTGTTGACTTGGTTCTCGAAGACAAAAACGCAGATGTGAAAAGAATCGCCGGGATTTGGGTACTCACTCCACAAGGAGATGTGCGGACAATTTCGGCTCAAGCCGTCATTATTGCCACAGGTGGTGCAGGCCAAATCTACCGTCAAACAACAAACCCATCTGTTGCGACAGGAGATGGGATTGCAATGGCTCATCGTGCTGGTGCAAAAGTTCGCGATCTAGAATTTGTGCAATTTCACCCAACCGCCCTCGCCGTCCATGGTGAACGCCCTTTCCTCATTACCGAAGCATTGAGAGGGCATGGCGCTGTACTGATGACTGAGAAGGACATTGCGAAATGGGAAGAAAATGGTGGCGAACCGTCGGAATATTCCTTTATGCTCAAACATGATTCAAGGGGATCACTTTCAACCCGAGATATTGTTGCAAGGGCAGCAGATCAAGAAATGAAAAA
>JASLKO010000057.1 GCA_030747475.1 Candidatus Thalassarchaeaceae archaeon
GATGACTGAGAAGGACATTGCGAAATGGGAAGAAAATGGTGGCGAACCGTCGGAATATTCCTTTATGCTCAAACATGATTCAAGGGGATCACTTTCAACCCGAGATATTGTTGCAAGGGCAGCAGATCAAGAAATGAAAAAGTCAGGGCAGAATTCAGTTTGGTTGGTCACATCACATCTCGACAAAAACGCCATTCAAGATCGGTTCCCAACCATCCAATCACGTTTGAAAAATCATGGATTGGAACTTGGCATTGATGCACTCCCAGTGGCCCCTGCAGCCCACTACCTTGTGGGTGGAATTTCAGTCGACGAAAATGGTTTGGCTACACAATGCCCGACGTGCTCAAATGATATTCAATACCCTGGTCTATATGCGATAGGTGAGGCTGCATGTACAGGGTTACATGGGGCGAATAGATTGGCGTCAAACAGCCTCTTAGAAGCAGTTGTTTTTTCCAATAGATGTGCAGAACATGTCATCGACAATATCCAACCCAACACTGAACATCAATTGTTGCCTGAATGGAGAGCAGATGGGTTGTCTAACTTGATGGAACATGCACCATTGCGAAGCGATCGTATTGCCCTCCAAACCACCATGACCGATGATGTTGGTTTAGTCAAACGAGATGAGCGATTGAAACGAGCCCAACGACGTTTGGAGTTTTTGCGGCAAGAAGTCGATTTGATTTGGCGTGGTTCCATTCCAACACAAGAAGTCGTCGAATTGCGAAACATGATTCACGTTTCACGCTTGGTTACCGCTGCTGCACTTCGGCGGAAAGAGAATGTAGGATTGCACTACAATCTCGACCACGCCTAAGCCCTAGTGCTGTGTTCGATACCTTTGACCAATGCATGCAGTGTTTGATTTCTAGGTGTGGGGATGCCCAATGCCTCACCACGCTTGACCACTTCACCACAAATTGAATCAATTTCAGTTTCTCGACCGGCCATGATATCTTGAAGCATGCTGACCCGATTATCCGCTGTCGCCCGGCAAAGATCCTCCAGTGCTTGAGCCAAATCAAAATCGGACATGTCAATCCCTTCAGCTGTTGCAATTCTTGCGGCTTCTTCCATCGCAGCCAATCCAGTTTCAAACAATTCAGGTTGAAGCAGCATTTGCCCATTTAGGACCCCAGAAATAGCACAAACGGGGTTGATTGCAACGTTTAGCAGCAGCTTTGACCAAATTGTTTTGGCAATATCCTCCGACCATATAGGTTGTAATCCAGCCTCATCCAATGCCGACATCAGGCTATCAATCCGGGGTTCGACTGGTTCGAGATCACTGCCTATGAAAGCACCCATTTTGATTGAACCTCGACTGGTCCAATGGACCTCTCCTGGTCCAATTCGAATCGCTCCATGGGTCGTTGATGCCCCAAGAACACGGTGTTTACCAACGAAGTTGGCCAATTTTTCCATGTGCCCAATGCCATTGGATAGACACATGGCAATCCCATTCAATGAAAGCACAGACTCTGCTATTTTACACAGATTTGGGATGTCGTAACTTTTCCCACAAAGGATTGCATAATCTGCCCATCCTTGAAGTTCAACGGGGATATCTGGTTGGTTTGTATCAAAAACGGTCCAACGATCTGGCGCCAAAGCAATCGTTCGGCCATCTGGTGTGTCTAACAGAAGGCCCACTGCTTCAAGCGCCTGAGCAGTTTCCCCACGAGCGCACAAGAGTACTTCACAGCCTGATCGTGCGAGACGGGATGCAAATAATCCACCAATAGCACCAACGCCGATGACGACTACACGCATCAAATGTCACATCCTTCAGAATTATCGCAGTGACTGACAAAGTGAAGAATCCAATGATCTGAAGCTGTTTCAAGCCAAAAGTATGGCTCAAATCCATTGTTTACATGTTCGACTAGTAGTCCAGTATCAAACACCCATTCTTCCCCTGGCTCCAATGTAAATGAATTCAGACTGAAATTTGATTGACCCCCGAATATGGCTTGCTGAACCTCAATCAATACCGATTCATTGCCATGATTTTTTATCGGTGAATTATTCGGGAGGAAAACCATGCCTTCGTATGTTGTAATCGATGCCGGTGCTGGATTTAGTTCAGCCAAAGCATAGGGTTGGAGGTGAAGATAATCAAACATTCCACCAAATCGACAAATCAACAATATTCCATCTTCAGGCAAGATGATGACACCATGTTCAGAATGCAAACTGCTTGGAGAATAAATCCCCTGAGGTATTTCGGATAAATTCCAAACCCAAGACCCATTGTCGTCGACATTTTGCCAACTCACATTTGCATTGATTGAGGGTGTAGAGATTGGACATTGAACTGGATCACCTTCCTTAACAACCTTCAGGAAAACATCAACGTATGTCCCCATCGAAGGGTAATGGAATAATTCAGTTGCAGGATATGCTCCTGCGAACATTTGTAGATGTTGATCGGCGATTTGTAGCCTCCAGTTGTATATCGTCCCATCATCCATGATGGCCTTCAATACCGGAGCCTCCATCGATTCACCCACAAAAGATGGCCAAAGCGTGTGAGCAGATCCATACACACCATCGATACACACTGTCTGGTTTACACCGGTGTTGAGGGGCAATATTGATTCACCAGAGAAAGAGAATCGAGATGATTGAATCGATAAATTACCTGACAGACCCTCATCCAATAGAAGTTCAAGGCAATACTGCGGTGTACCCCAGTCCCCATCCCATGACCACTGTTGTGCTGCAGGTGTTGGTCGATTAGATGGCGAGAATAGGACCGAATGAGTTTGATGTTCGAGATTCTCAATCCAGTACAGATTCATTGTGAAGGGTGAGGTCGATTCAAGGTCCGCGGTCCATGACTCATATTCAATCACAAAAGATTGATTCGACAAAGGACCAATGTCTTCGAATTTACAATTTGCAACGAAATCGAGAATGTACTCGCCACAAGCATCCCAATGCGCCATGACCTCCCTCCCTGTGAACGTGACTTGGAATTCAACATCAACTGGAATGACACCTAGGGTCTTGAGAGGGAATTCGACCTGTCCGGATTCATCAGGCGCAAAGGAAACCTCTGTCGGCCAATCTGATGTGTCTAAGCCTGAATCCCAATCTTGCAATTCACCAACAGGCACCAATCCGGGGAAGCCAAGCAATAGTAACGTCACAAAACAAATTGAAAATTGTTTTCTCGCTCGATCAGGGAACCCTTTTGCTTCATTCAACACGAATGGTGTGGAACTGGCTTCAGGACTGAAACGGCGCCAAGCACCCAATCCAATCAACATCAACCATGGCAAAAATCCACCATTCAATATGACATATATCCCCGCAACTAGGATTCCGATATAGAGCCAAGTTTGGGTGCCACCTTCATCAATTTCCCCAGGAGGAAGGATTGCCGATAGTAGACGGTCACCCGGGAAGCCCGGCAACGGGAGCAGTAGAACCCAGCCCATGGTACTGAGAGCGATGCCAGCAAGACCCAATGGGTGCAACCAAGCTGAACGAAGGGCCATTTCTTCTGAGGTCAACATGAAACTCAATACAAACTCTGGCAATATTGAGGCTTCAACCAACGGCGGTGCACTTGTGAAATCCGGGGATGAATTTGGCGTCATCAAATATCCAATAATGGTCATCCCAAATCCACAAATGAGCATTATAATCGGTGCAATTATGGCGACTGTCGCCAGAGATTTTCGTTCGCTAAATGCCGTTAAATCGAGCCTGCGTTGACTTGTAAACCCAATCACACCGAATGGCCAAATTGGTGCACTTGGCGTCATCAAAAAGGGAACGGCAAGTGGAATGTGATATCCGATATCGACACCATCTCTCAGGGCCATCTGTCTTCGAGATTCACTGCCGATAAACATCACTAAAGCAATCGGTAAAGCAAACCAACAAAATGCATCTGTCAGTAAATCAGGATCTGTCAATTTCAATTGACCATTTTGAAGTTGTAACCAAGCACCACCCGCCAAGGTCAAGAAAAATGTGAATACCAACCAAACCGCAGTGTTTTGTTTCGCCGTTAAACCGTCACCCAAAGGTGGATCTGGTAAAATCACAAGATCGTATGGACTGCCATCTTGTAGTACTGCAAGCCATGAAAGTGAACGCAAATGCTGATTCAATGACATCAATGATGTTGAGGCATCACCCTCTTTGACTTGAATTTGCCATCCTATTTCGACATCATGAATCTCTTCGACAATGTGAAAATAACGCTCAACAATACGTTCGAGCAACTCACGATGTGACCATAGATTCGTGTCGATTCGAATCGGCTCAATCGCTTCCGCCTCGCTCATGGCCCCACCTCTGGTGGGGCTTGCGACCCTTCAACCGATATATGACCCACGCCTTATC
>JASLKO010000058.1 GCA_030747475.1 Candidatus Thalassarchaeaceae archaeon
TGCATGGGGTCATAGATGCCCATCAATGCTTCACGCATGGCCAATGTGATGTTGAACACCGGCAATATGAACCACCATGCTTCGATGCCTTCCAGATTGACAAATTGCGCAAACAATGTCGGTCCAATAAAGACCAAGACCATTGGTCCTAGGATGCTACCGGCCTCACGGACACTGTGTGCTCGAACGGCGACAGCCAATTCAATTGCGACAACAAATACGGCGAAGAGAATGACACTGAGAAGGAGTAGGAGCACACCAGTGGTTGAGATACTCGGAGTTTCCAACCCCCCGCTCGTGAGGAAATTAATCGCAAATAGCAACCCTGCCATTTGGCCGAGTACGCTTACACTTGCAACCGTGGCCACAGCGAGCCACTTGCCAAACAACAAGTCCGAACGGGCCGTAGGTGTGCACAGTAGAGCCTCCATTGTACCCCGCTCCCTTTCGCCCGCAGTCAAATCAATCGAAGGCTGAATGGCGGCTGTCGTGGTCCACATGGCCACAACAAGTGGAATGAACATCGCCAACCCCATGGCTGCCAACTCTCCACCACTGGCCACATCCGCTTCACTAAAATCACCATCCCAATTGATCGGATCAAATGTTTCATCACGTGTGAGGTTGTGTTGCATCAATGTCGTATTGATGACATCTTCTTCCCAGGCATTGACTGCCGCTAGTGTACGGATTCTTGCTTCGTATGACAACTCATTTGTCGAGTCTGAAATAATAGCATAATTCCATGATTCAGATGCATTGGAATCAACCCTGACCAACCGTAAAATAGCGTGTATGGTCATATTGCCCTGTTTTGAGTTGATGCGCGATGAATCGTCTCCTGGGTCGGATAATGTTCCCGTTGTTGTCAGGTCATTTTCAACAATAATCAGATTGTAATCATCTAGGTGTACACTCAAATTATCAGTTAATTCTCCCTGAACTTCAACAGTCAATTCGTATGACGAAAGCTCGGCAGCCTCCCCTTGCAAGAATAGAGGAAGAGCGATGAAAATCGCTGGGAAAATGAGCAATGGCACGAGAATCATGGCCAATACAGTACGCCAATCACGCACGAAATCAATCAATTCCTTGCGCGTCACCACAAGAATTCGCGAAAGGCGAAGGCGAATTTTACTCATTCTTACCACCTTTACCTGTGAGTAATTTTCGCCATGCGCGGGCAATTTTGCCTTCATCTTCTGTGGTTTCCGTCCTAGCATCATCTTCGGACAATGCGACATACGCTTCCTCTAGATTTTCACAATCAGTAGCTGAAATCAATTCAGATGGTTTTCCATCAGCACGAATTGTTCCATTGTGTATGATAATGATTCGATCACAAACTTGTTCAGCCTCAGCGAGATTATGTGTACTGTAAATGACAGTCCCACCTTCGTCACCCAACTTCCGTACCAATTTTCGCACCATTCTCGCACTAGTAACATCCAATCCCCCCGTTGGCTCATCCAAGAGTAGAATCTTGGGGCCGTGCGATAATGCCCGTAAAAGAGCCGTTTTTTGGCGCATTCCACGTGAAAATCCACGTGTTGAACGATGCAAGTCTTGATCAAAATTAAGCAGTTTTGCAAATCGCTCTGTGCGAGTCCATGACATATCATCGTCGATGCCATTTAGTCGACTGTGGTAACGAATATTCTCCCAAGCTGTAAGTCTAGCATACAGACCAGTGGCTTCTGGGACAACACCAACATGCTCTCGCATTTGATGAATATCAACGGCCTCAGAATCGACAAGTCCCTGCACGCTACCGGTCGTTGGTTGATACAGCCCACATAGCAAGCGCAACAATGTCGTTTTACCCGCTCCATTCCCACCGACCAGTCCGACAACCTCTCCAGCATGGAAATCTACACTCACAGTGGATAGCGCGGTCACTTCTGAAAATGACTTGGTCACGTCAGAAACTTTGAGCAATACCTCTGGCATTGATACACATCCATTTTTATTCTGTATATTCTAGTAACTCTACTAGAACTCCACCAGTACTCGATGGGTGCACAAATGCAATCTTACTGCCATGAGCACCGGTTGTCGGTGTTTCATTGATGAGTCGAATGCCCTCACTCTTCAGCCGATTCAGCAATCCTTGAAGATCATCAACTTGAAAGGCGATTTGTTGGACACCAGGGCCCCGATTGACTAGAAATTTCCCAATTGGGGTGTCTTCTCCGGTTGGTGACAAGAGTTCGATACGTGTTGCATTTTCACCTGCATCAGTGTCGAAGAAACGAATGTTTACACCCTGTTCTTCATTCATCTCTTCACCTGAATCTTTGAGACCTAAAATTTCCCAAAATTTACTCCCTGAATCAAGGTCATTGACAGCAATTCCAATGTGATCAAGTCGAATTCTCATCTCTTCACCTCAAAACCCACTCGGGGGCATCCATGTACCGAATTCATCTTTCATTGCATTCATGATTTCACCCACGGTACATTGCGCCTTCACAGCTGTCAAAATATGTGGGAATAGGTTGTCATCGCCACTCGCAGCTTGAGATATAGATGAGAGTGCGGTTTTGACCTCTGAGTCATTTCTTCCTGAGCGCAACTCCGATATTTTGATGTATTGCATTTCAGCAATTTTTGGGTCAATATGTTGTCCCTCAATGTCTCCCTCATCGTCCATAACAGCGTGATTTACACCAATGATGTGACGATTTGAACTTTCAATATCCTGCATTTGTTTCCATGCAGATTCATGAATGCGTCTCTGCTGGAATCCCGATTGCAATGCAACCAATGCACCGCCCATATCTTCGATTTCGCTAATTAGCGCATAAGCATCTGCTTCTATTCTGTCTGTCAACGCTTCAACATGGTAAGAACCAGCCAATGGGTCGACAACATCAGCAACACCGGTTTCTTCAGCGAGAATTTGTTGTGTTCTCAAAGCAATTGTAGCACTTTCATCTGTGGGCAATCCGATGGCTTCATCATACGAATTCGTGTGCAGGGATTGCGTACCACCTAGGACAGCAGACATCGCTTGGTAGGATACGCGTGCCACGTTATTCAGGGGCTGCTGAGCGGTCAATGTAACTCCAGCAGTTTGAGTATGGAATCGCAACATGGTTGATTTCGGGTTGCTCGGTTGGTAACGTTCAGTCATCAGTCGGTGCCACAGGCGTCTTGCTGCCCTAAACTTGGCAACTTCTTCGAAGAAATCATTGTGACATCCAAAGAAAAATGACAGCCGAGGGGCAAACTCATCGACATCCATCCCTGTCGATATTGCTGCCTCAACGTATGCGATTGCATTTGAGAGGGTAAATGCCAATTCTTCTACAGCTGTTGCACCTGCTTCACGAATATGGTACCCTGAGATGCTAATTGTGTTCCAATCAGGATGATGTTTGGCACAATGCCCGATCAAATCAGTGATCAAGCGCATGCTTTGCTCAGGTGGGAAAACATGTGTACCTCTGGCAATATATTCCTTGAGTATATCATTTTGGACGGTACCGCGAATTTTAGAGGAATCCCCACCTTGTTCTTCGCAAACTGCAACATATAGTGCGAGAAGGATAATTGCGGGACTATTGATTGTCATCGAAGTCGAAACTTCATCTAAACGAATTTGGTCAAAAAGTGCTCGCATGTCAACAATTGAATCAATGGCTACACCAACACGGCCAACTTCACCAAAGCTCAGTGAATCATCACTATCCATGCCCAATTGTGTGGGTAAATCAAAGGCGACAGAGAGTCCACTTTGGCCACGATTAAGCAATGTTCTGAATCGCTGATTTGTCTCTTCGGCAGTGCTAAACCCCGCGTATTGCCGCATGGTCCACAGCCGACTTCTGTACATGGTTTCATGGACGCCACGTGTATATGGTGGTGCACCGGGAGTCTCATGATTAGGTATGGAATCAGATGGACCAGGAGTTGGTGAGATTGGCAACCCGCCTAGAGTTTCAAACGAGTCTTTTCGAAGCCGCAAGCTCACACCTCAATGGGATACGGGGGGATTCGCCCCTTGAATCGTTCCGTGTTGGCTGTTCAACAACAGTTAGTGTCGCCGCAACAATCATTCTCAGATTTATCTTGCTCACCTTCGTGGTGATGGTGTCCACCAGGTCCGTGTGCATGTCCGTGGGCCAATTCATCCTCAGTTGCCGCTCGTACTTCCATGACTTCAACTTCGAAGTGCAGGGTTTTGCCCGCCATTGGGTTGTTAAAATCGCATTTTACGACTTCATCGGTGATTGCGACGATTCTAAATGGGCCCGCATCCGACATTAGCATCATCCCTAGATCGAGAGGCATTTCTTCAGGAAACATTGCTCGCGGTACTTCTTGCACCATTTCATCTGTGGGGTGACCATATGCATCTTCGGGTTCAAGTGTAAACGAACGAGTCTCTCCAACAGTGGACCCCATGATTTCTCTTTCAAAACCAGGAATCATGCCCTTGTGTCCGACCAGAAATACCAGGGGGTCTCCCTCACGACTGGTGTCAAACATTTCACCACTGTCTGGGAATGTCCCTGTATAATGCACGCTTGCTACTGTATCTTTGCTAATTTCAGTCATATTTTCACCTTCTTGTTGTCAATGAATCAATCAATTTTGTAATTCGTTTTGCGCATGCTTCCGTGATGATATTGTCACTGACTTTACCATCGAGGAATTTTTTCGCTTCTTCAACACCTTGGCGCTCTCCCTTTGCCCATGTTTGGCCTAAGACATTGGAACGGTGTTCATCTTCGACATTTTCCTCATCAAGTATACGTCGCACATCGTACTTGAATTCCATATATTTTCCACGATGTAATTTCTTCACTCTCTTCGTGGGTCCTTGCGGCTTATTCCGTTTGTTAAATCGACCACCGCGTCGAGGTTGAGAAGCAGGCCTAGGAGCTTGTGTTTTTTTGAATGGATTTGATGGTTCAGATTTCGCGGATTTCATTTTTTCAGCACGCTGTGACTGTGCATCGGCAACTTTAGTTCGACTTGCTTCAATCAATTCACGTGCTCTCAAATCTGTTTTCTTTTCCAATTCAGCCTTACTGACTTTACCCTGCTTACGTAGGCCAACACTCTTGCCAGCTCGAGCGGGTGTCTTACTGGTAGATTGCTTGGGAGTTGCGGATTTTTTAACAGTTCGAGAAGGGGCAGCAGGCGGGGCCTTGCTTGATTTTCCAGGTGGAGCAGGAGGTCCGGTAGAACGCCGTGAATCAGAACCCTTGCGACCTGATTTAACAGCGCGTGAGTTGGGTGCCGGGGCAGACTTTCTGGGGTTCTTGAACGGATTTGAAGGTTCATCCTTTGCACCCAAGTATAACTGCCCCAGCCTGACCTCAGGCCGGACTGTCATAAGGGTTGGCTTCACCATATAGGCTAATTCCAGAGGATTGGGGTCTCATCGGTTCGTAGATCTTGTCGGACAGCAGAATCATTCAGATTCGTTGGGGCACCCCAAAGCAATTGCAACCTCCCGAGGGTTGCAATCATACTTCCATTGTCAATACAAAGAGATTTGACGGGGACATGAGATGTCCCCTCTCTTGATTCAGTCATAATGTGGCACATATTGCGCAATCGTTCGTTGCAAGCAACGCCACCCCCCAGCAATAATTCTTGCTTTCCAGCATGTGCCATCGCACGCTCAGCGACCTCAACACAGGCCGCAAAGGCATGTTCTTGTAAAGACCAACAAACAGCCGCAAGAGGAACACCCTTCTTGACTAGATTCAGAGCCGCATTCAGCAAACCTGAGAAGGCCAAATCCATTCCTTGTACGGCATATGGTAATTCCAAACCATTCAGACTAGCATTGGGGTTTTCAGCCAACCATTCCTGTGCCAATTGTTCGACTTTAGGACCACCGGGAAATGGGATACCTTGTTCCCTAGCAAATTTATCGAGCATGTTGCCGATGCCGATATCAAGAGTTTCACCAAGTACGCGATAGCGACCATCTAATCTTGCAATGACTTGTGTATTCCCTCCACTCGCGTACAACAAAACCGGGTCATCACAACCACATCT
>JASLKO010000059.1 GCA_030747475.1 Candidatus Thalassarchaeaceae archaeon
AACCAATGGTGAAAATACGCCCACAATCAAGATGCTACAGCAAATTGTAGGTGAAGAGAGAAACAGTATTGATTGGTATCATGAAGAAGGATTTTTGATTAAAACTCAGCATTTCATCAATGGGACACTCGTGCTTTCTGCGACGCTCACAGATCGTTACTATGGAGCCGAGAATAAAGTCAGCACGGTTGTCTCAGACAATGGCCTTCCCGCCCCATCACTGATGGCAACATTGGGTGTGCTTGCTCTAGCGGCAACCCGTCGCTCAGAATCGAAATGACAGACCCAATCTCTGTCCTGTTTGGTGTCCGATTTCGAGTACAAGTGGTGCTCGTTCTATGGCATCAATCCGAAGTAAAGCACCAATGGCGCTGCCTTCTAAAGTCAATGTTGTCGCCCCACAAATCAACGCTTCACCTTCAGGGTCCAAACACGCGAGAATACCATGTGTTCCCCAATCGATACTTGTGGGGGTATCATCCATTCGATTGCCAACCGGAATTTGCAATGTCGCCGTGCCGTTTTCCAAAACGAAATCATACGTATATTCGTAGTGCCATAAGGTCCCTTCTTCGCCATCAGGACCAGTGATTGTGATGTTGATTTCCTCATTAAGTGGAGACAATGCTGGATCGATTTCAATGTCAATTTCGGGGGCATCTGCAGCGATGTATTCAGTCAACCAAAATTCAGCATCGACACCGTCTAGAGCAATGTCATCCGTCCACCAATAAACATCATTTTTGACAGCTGGGCACCACCAATGATCTTCAAGAAGGTCACCATTGGTGTTGTTCCACCAAATTCGATAGGATGTTTCACACCCCTCGTATGTTGCCGGACTTTGACCAACTTCCGTAATGTTGTAGATGGTGATTTCCTCATCGATTTGAGGTTCACCAGGAATGGCTACTGGACCCCCACTTCCTGCCCAAATTTGTGTATGGGTGGAGACTGTGTTCCAAGTTTCATTTGCCCGCATCGGGAAATCATTTACTTCCAAGGGAGGATTGTATTCATGGGTGTGTGTAAAGTCCGCAATCCCAGTGGTCCAAATGCCAAAGGCATCAAAGTCCAAATCGAGTGATTGCACCCGATGTATAATGGCGAAATCAGATGCTCGAACCCATCTTGTTTCATGATAATCTACAAGCAATTCTCCCGAAGCAAAAATGCCGGTATTGGGTTCAGGGAATTGGCCATCACCTGTTGCAGACGCATCGATTTCCAATCGATAAGAAGGGACAATTTTTCCAGAGATATTGTAGGGCATCACAGAAGCAACAACCATGGTGGCATCCCCCGTCAAAATATCCAATGAAGAACCAGCCAAATCAGGGCTATCTTCAACCAAGATTACAGCATCTAATTCAATGTCATATTTCCAAGTGTCACCGACATTCCAAGTGACCATATTTGTTTCTTCCAATGAGGACTCAGTGCTGCGAATTTCGGATTTTTGCAAGGCCATGGGTGTCGCGCTCATACTGAAAAGCAAGAGTACGATTGCCAAGCAAAGGGTTCTGGCCACATAGTGGCCACGTCAGGTCAGGCAAATGAGACCACCGGCGTACTAAGCAAGGTTCATCCCTATTGGGATGACACGCCAGTCCATGTCGAAGATGTGGGCTGCCTTTTTCCTGTCTGTGCTCTTGGTGTCAACACTAAATTTCTATGCCGTTGTTCGAGAGCCGGATCGAATCGAAATCGATGAGGTGCATGAACACCTTTCGGAGACTGTCAAAATTGAAGGGACACTGATATCATGGGTTCGCGACCCCTACACCGATGGTTCAGATCGTGTCGACCTACAAGTTGAGGATGTACCAAATGTTGTCAAAATCCGTTGGTATGACACAAGCGAGGTACCCCCGATTGGTTCAACGATTACAGTAGAGGGTGAGGTTGTTCAGTACAATGGTAAAATTTGGATCAATGCCAAAGGCATGGGTGCAGTGACGCATAAAGAAAATGCCAAAGTCGTGATTATTGAAACTTCATTAAACGATATTTCCGCTGATGTAAATGCCTTTGAATCCAAAGTTGTGAATCTATCAGGATACCTTTCAGATGCCATTGAACCCGGGGTGACTTGGCAGAGTTTTACCCTCATTGACAACCCATCCTTTCTCGACAGTGATCACAGACTATACGTCTCACTACAAGGTCATGTCAACGAATGGATTGAAGCGGGTTCGAAGGTCAACCTGACCGGTTGGGTACAATGGGATGAACGCAATTACCGTTGGTCCATCGTCGTACAATCCTCGACTGTCGAAGTCACACATCCTGCAGATGCCAAGCGATTGTCTTGGGCGGTTGCTGCCGAGACATGGTCCTATGACATTGGGAAACTTGTCTATGTCGAAGGCACCTACAACTGGGCAGATGGCGAACATTGGATTGTGGCCCCCGGTGGAGAAAATGTCGGCATCATCTGTCTCATCCCCAATCTGAATCTTACAGTCAATGGTACATTGCCAGAAGATGGATACTCTGGACGATTGATTTGGTCCGAAGACCGAGCTCAAATTTGTCTGCAAATGAGTGAAGAGAATCATGCGATCAACCCGGTTGGACTTCTAATCGGGGACTTCACAACATTGGCCACGATTGCTGCGAATCCCACAGACTGGATTGGTCAAGAGGTCAATGTTGCCGGATGGACAACCGGTTCAGTATCCCCCGATTATGACAAAGGATATCTCGCTGATGGCAAGGATTACTTTGAACGCTCAACCACATTGCGATTCCAAATCCAAGGTGCACACGCGGAATGGATTGAGAAAGGAACGTATGTTGAATTCTACAATGCGACCGTCCTTTGGAATGAAGCTGAAGGACGCATCATGCTAGACGTCCCACTATACGCAGTCGGCACAGTGGACATCCCCCCTGATACATTCTCATGGAGTGCGGGTTGGGATGCTTGGACTTGGCAGGTGAACACATTGGTCAATGTCAATGCAGAACTGAACCATACCGAAAGTGGCGATTTGTGGTTGATCGCATCTGGAACCGATGACCGAATCTGTCTATTCGACGATGGAACTGCGATGGAAATTGGGTTTGATGAAGGTGGCAATAGCACAGGCGTCCATATTTGGACGGGTCGTTTGGTAGCCATTGATTCATCAGATAATCCAGGTACACAACTCTGCTTAACACTCTAGAGGAGGTGATTTCGTGCTTGAAGGATATATGCTTGATTGGGCGTGGCTCATGGGCTCGTTCTTCATCGGCATATTCCTCGGTTGTATGACTGGTTTGATTCCTGGTTTCCACGTCAACAACGTCGCACTCCTCGCCCTATCCATGTCGCCCTTGGCCGTGGGTGCAGGCATTCCGTTGTCTTCGGTTGCGGCCATCATTGTTGCAATGGGGACCGTGCACACCTTCCTCAATTACATCCCAAGTGCATTGATTGGTGCGCCTGATGGCGATACGGCACTCGCCTTACTGCCCGGGCATCGGATGCTGATTTCTGGTCATGCTGCTCAGGGCGTAGCATACTCGGCACGTGGCAGCCAACTGGGATTGTTGCTCAGCATCCCCTTACTGATTGTTGCGCGATTGTTGTTTGGATCAAACCCGGGATTGGGGTTGTATGAGCTCAGTCGTGATATCCTACCCTGGTTGTTGCTCGGGATATCGATTTTCCTAATTCTAACTGAAACGACAAGACTGCCATGGCCGAAGTGGATTCAAATTCTAACTGGATGGGCATATATCCCATTCAAGAAACCCATCGAATTTACCATCCCGATTGGAAAATGGAAAATTTATCGGAAATTTGAGGGCATTGACTTTCGACTCGGTGACAATTCAAGAGCGGCAGGAATGTTGGTTGCCACAGCATTCTTCCTCTTGGCAGGATTCTATGGTTGGGCTGTATTCGAATTGCCGGGAAGAAGTCCTGTCGGAATGCCTTCCGCAACCCTTCTGATGCCAGCATTGGCAGGATTATTCGGCATTGCAAACCTGATTGACATTTACGTGACAACCTCCGAAATGCCACCGCAAGAGCAGAACTGGGAATTGCCGCCAGCCGGACCGTTGATGGTGCCCTGCTTC
>JASLKO010000060.1 GCA_030747475.1 Candidatus Thalassarchaeaceae archaeon
CAGCCTCCATGTTTTTGAGGCCGCTCACAGCCTTTCTTCGAGTGAAATAAAGGTGGCATTGATGGGCCATGGTCCTGGTGGAGATTGGACACGAATCCATGCGCCATTGCTCAAACAATCACTTGTCTATACGACTCTCGATCGAGATTATTCTCTAGTCAAGCGCGGTCAAATCAATATCAATGATTTGCGCACTGCCTGGGGCGTTCTAGAATACGAGTAATCACTGAGTTGGTGGATTACTCGGAACGATGTCTTCCTGAGCCTTTTCTGGGCTCGTGTCGAGGTGTACCATCATGTCACCGCCGCTTACATCCATATCTGAAATTCCGGCTTTCATGTAGCGATTGTGAATGAGGAATGGTGAGGCAATGAATCCAAGAAGCCCTCCACAGCAACAGCACTTCACTGTCCAATTGGGCAGAGTTGTCCGCTCTTCGACATTCACAGTCAGATCTACGCTATAGTTCGATTTTTGAGATGGTGCGTCGTAGTCTCGAATGTTGTTCCACGATTCAATCATTAGGAACATGGTCCGCTGTTGCGCATCATTGTCCCAAATCGAATAACTCTGTTCCTCATGATCCAACGCGACTGAAAAATCAACTTGGTCCAATTTTTCATAGGCATGAACATCTCGAAAAGGTTGCCAGATAATCAAAGTCTGCAACCAAGGTGAAGAATGTGCAATGTCATCCCTCATTCCATCCCAATCATTGTGTCTTGAATCAAAGTCCCATTTGTATTGATTAAAATCATCTTCTTGCATCAAATATACGTCCACAACTGGTTCAACATCCGAGTTGTTCAGTGGTTGCACGTCAACAGAAATTGTGTATTTCCAACCGGTTGTCAATTTCATCCGCGCCCCTATTGCCGAATCATTTTTCAAAACAAAAGATGTACTAAACGAAGTACTTAGGGAACACAATTCGGCATATGTGATTTCATTTCGATCATCTTCATCCCTTTCCCCCCAAGCGTCATCTTCACCAAGGTATCCACTGTTGGTTAGTTCAAAATCTTCGATCAGGTGAACTTCTTCGGGGTTTGTGACAATTGTGTCTGTGGCTGCATTACAATTTAACGCAGCAGAGGCATTTGGTGAGAATTCAAATCCCATTTCGTAGGAAATCACGGAAAGCAGTGGTAGCATCAACATCGTGACTGCAAGGGTCGACAGCAACCCTCTACGAATCACGAAATCACCGCCGGCGTCTACTGGTCACCGGTCGTACATAACCTGAATTTTTACTTCTTCGATCATCTCTCGTCAAGTGCGACGGTTTGGGTGGTGGGGCGTGTTGGTCCATGCCGAGGATTCCACCTTCGGTGTGAACCTCAGCAACGTCGTATGTGCTGGCGGCCTCTTCGGCTTCGACTTCAATTTCTTCCGGTTCACGCATGACCAACCAACCTAAGGTAAGTACAAGGGCGATTAGAATGATGATGTACAAACTACCAGAATCGGTCGATGGTAGCAAATCTTTCCATGACAAATCACCAAGCACATCTTCCTCTTCATCTAGATCTCGTACGACGACATCATAGGACACAATTGTACAAACATTGGTGTCGTCACATACCTTCAAAATGACGACATATTCACCCGTCTCATTCCATTGGGCATCGACACGAGCAGAAATGGCATTGGTAACCCAATCATCATTGAAATTTCCATTTTCATCAGCATCTATGCTGTCATCTAAGTCCCACCAGTATGTTAATTTTGAATTGATTTCAACATCGCGATCATTGTTTGGAATTCCATCGTTATCTGAATCAACTTGTGTATCGTCATCTCGCCAAGCCAGCGTCCCTGAGATCATGTCGATATCTTCAGCAATGGCTCCTAGACTACTCAATGATCCTTGGTAAGTATAGCCCTCTCCAAGGACAGTTTCAGATATGATTGATGGTGCACTTGAAACCCATATTCCAATCGTTGTAGAATTGCTATCGCCCGTCCCAAATCCATCTTTCACAGACAGTGTGACCGTGTAATATCCTGGGTTTTCAAAGACATGCCATGCGTCATTTTCATGGGAGGGGGGGGATGCATCTCCCCAATCCCAAGTCGTGTCAACAATTCCATTCCAGTCTGGTTGACCTTGGTTTGGGTTTTCCATGCCATCAAAGGCGGCATCCATGTCTCGGGATCCAGCAGAGGAAAATCGTAGAACTGTACCGGGTGCAACGAAAATGTCACCGTTTTCTGTGAACGACTGTTTCCACGTATAGGCGGAGAAATTCGTTCCAGGGATGGTCACAACCTCTCCATTTAACCAAGCTTCACTTACTGAAAGAACAGGCATTGGCAATGGATTTTCAATGTGTACCGTGTAACTCTTTGGCAACGATTCAAGGCCGCGCTCATCTGTGACAATCAGGGTGATCGTGTATATGCCTGGTTCATCGAAAACATGGTTCACTTGGTTGTTTGTAATCGGGTCTTCAATGCCCGTAATGGTCCAATTGTGACTCATATTTCCAGAGTTTCCATCTGGGTCAAATGATGAAGACATGAAGTTGTATACCGTGTTGGTTGTTCCATCTGCAGGCCTTGGGAAAATGGCAACTGGGCGTTGATTGAGCACCTCAATTCTCAAAATTGTCCAACTTACATCTCCGGCATCGTCGATTGCATATGCGGACACATTCTTCCATCCAGGTGTAGCCCATGCTGGCAATGGATTTTCATCCGTACTGTGGTTGTCCATGAATGGTGAAGACATTGTGACAATGCCGCCATCAAAGTTGACATTTTCATCAAACCACCAATCGGTCGCCACAATGGTCCCATCATCATCAGTGAAAACAGTCGGCAACGATAGAGGGGTCAGTGTCGTGGTTTGCAAGTCTTCGTACCAAATTTGTCTAGGGACGCGATTTAGAATCAAAATAGTCACTGACATGTTCGCGATGTGTGTGCCATCATCAACATACAATGTCAGGTTGTATGGTGTACCATTTGATGATCCAATGTCCCATTCATGGGATACATCATACAGTCCCTGACCACTCAGGATTGTTCCATCGCCAAAGTCCCATGTAAATGTCAATTGGTTGAGGGGAACGTTGTCGTCTGTTCTCGCCGCGGAGAATTGAACACGCTGGGAGGTGAGCAATGTGTAGGGGTCTGTGATTGTAGTGGGGGGTGACCCAACATCAATCGAAGGGACAGGAACTTCCGTATCATTGACACTAATTTCCCAAGTTTGCGATGGGCTGACCGCGCCACCTTGGTCAACGACACTGAGTGTGACATTGTACATCCCTGGGGTTTGCCATGCTCGCAATGGATCTTTGAGACCTGATCCAGCCAATCCATCACCGAAGTCCCAATTGTAACCGACAGGTGTTTCATTGTGGCTGAATGATTCATTGGTCATTCCTAGGCCCC
This sequence comes from Candidatus Thalassarchaeaceae archaeon, assembly GCA_030747475.1. GTDB lineage: Archaea > Thermoplasmatota > Poseidoniia > Poseidoniales > Thalassarchaeaceae > MGIIb-P. The sequence continues at coordinate 3,404 of JASLKO010000060.1, forward strand.
ATAGATCATATCCTGCGCCGAAGAATTGCAACGGTAACCATGTTTGAGTTGCATTTGCTGCCGCTCCACCTTCTGCAATTGGTTCCATATTTGTGAGTGTAAGTGGCAATGTCAAGGCTTCATCAACGATTTCGCCAATTTGGTTTCGCATGGTGAAATGCAAGGTCCAATCTCCATCCCATGGTGGTGTGTACCAGATTGTGTTGTTGACGGGAACACTATTGCCTGCTTCAAGAGAGAATTCCAATGAATCATGTAGTGTATTGTTCTCATAGGCTTTGACTTCAATGTCTAGGACTTCGTAGAAGGCCGAGGATGTGACTTCAATAGTTGCTTCTACAGTATCGATATCCCCATTTTCATCTCGGTCGGTTGTGAATTCTTGAGCGACAGTTATCTGGGCTGGTTGGGTAATCAGTCCAGCCATTACATCAAATGAAGCGATAGGATATTCTGTTCCACCTGGGAAGTTGCAATTTGGACTGGTATAGTCGCAGTCATCAACTGAACTTTCATACCAAACGATGAGATATACATCGTCAGTTACATTGCCAAAACTCGGAATCAATGCTGTTCCGATACCTGTCATCGGGTCGAATCGCAATCGATCCATTGACCAAGTTCCTGCTGCTGCATTGTGAGTGAGTGTGGTCGCTGCAAAACCAAGTTCAGAAGGCTGAATCATAATGTTGAGCGGTGCTCCAGTACCATCTTTGAATCTGAATGCATGGACGCCCCACCCTTCAATGTCATGGGGTCCACTTTGCCACATACTACCCCAATTGAGGTTCGAACCAGACAATTGTAATCGACAGAATTGGCTGCCACCACACGTTTCGTACATGTCGATATTGTTGAGGCCAAATTCAGCTTGAGTCGCGTGGTCAAGGGTGATTGATGCTGTAAAATTCGCAAAAATATCAGTCATCGTTGTTCCAATAGGAGTCCCACTGGGACCCAAGGTTTGAGCAAGGTCTTCGATGCCACTGCCTCCGGTCAGTGTATCGGTGACAAGTTGTCGGATGGCTGATCCGCCTCCGAGGTTGTCGGCCAAGAACAACATGAACATGAATCCGGCTCCATAGTCGCCCAAGCGCTGATTCCACCATCTGACAGATGCACTTGCGTTTTGTGTCCACGCATTGGCGTGTCCGATAACTGCATTTGATGCTCCAAAGCAAAGGAATGCGGCCATGTCTGCATTGCCCTCGTCAATCCAGATGAACTCAAATGGGTCTCTGGCATTGTGCAAAAGGTGCTCGAATTCGTGAGATAGGATTGTATTTCTCCAAGACAAATCATCGATGTCAACATAGATGACTTCTCGTGTTGCCGACATACTCGGCATGAAGTATCCACCAATGTTCGATCCACCATCGATGGCATAAATGACGATCTCAATCTGACAATTATTGTCTACATCGGGTGCATTTCCAAAATAATTCGAATTGGTGGGGTAAATTGTTGTCTCCCAAGTCGAGCCGATATTGTTCAGTGTGGTCGAGGATACAGATTGACCATTTTCAATCAGTATTGCAGAATTGGTTGTGACGTGCATTGCAGACACTTGGATTTGCCCTCCAGTTGTTTGAACAGTACCGGTCTGTCCAGTCGTCCACGCATTTTCACAAGCCCTGGCAGTTGATTTTGCACTGCTAGCTGGTTGTTCAAATGGCAAGAATAATTCTGGATAGCCATCGTCGACCCATTGCTGTTTTAGATGCCTCGTGGCACTGTAGATGAATTCGCCTTCTTCACCCGCAAAAAGGTAGGGTTTGGCATTGGTTTGGAGGTCTAAACCATCGAGTCCATACGCCAATCCAACCGCCGCATCTTCGACTGGTTCCGCCCCGTCCTCACTTGCCGCTGCAAGGGGGGTCCAAGAGGCCAGAATCATCAGTGAAACCAATAGCAAACTTAGTTGTCGATTGTTTGAGGACATATGGTTACCCCGCGGAAACACTACGTGTTCCGCGTTGACTTGAACCGAGCAGGTATTTAACACAAGGTGGAGCATTGTTCATACATGCTCAGGGGCCGTGGCGTGATTGCGATATTTATCGCGGCCCTTTTTTGCACCTTATCTACGTCCAATATCGGGGCGCAAGAAGGTGATTCGGCCTATGTTCGAGCCGAGTCTTTGGTCGTGGTCGAACACGACAATTTTTCACACGATTCTGATGCCTATACTCAAGGTCTAGAATTCTACCAGGGCCGCTTATTTGAATCGACGGGATTGAGGGGGAATTCATCCCTTCGTGAAGTGAATCTCTCAACAGGTGAAGTCATTCGTTCGATCGACTTGGACGAGAGTGAGTTCGGAGAGGGCATCACCTTTGTCGGGGGTGACATCATTCAACTTACGTGGCAATCGGAAGTGGCCTATCGATATGATGTGGATACCTTCGAAGTCATCGCGAATTATACCTATGACGGGGAAGGTTGGGGATTGGCATATGATGGGGAATATCTCATCATGTCAAATGGTTCCAATGTTTTGCAATTTAGAAATGCCTCAACATTCGAACTTGTTTCGACCATTAACGTCACACTGAACAACGAATCCCTTTCGAATCTGAATGAGTTGGAATATTGGGATGGATTGTTGTACGCAAATATCTATCATCGCGAAGAAATTGTCGCCATCGACATTTCCAGTGGTGTCGTGGTTCTACATATCGATGCGAGTGGATTGAAAACCCCTGGGGGTGAAGTTCTGAATGGCATCGCTTTTGATGCCACAACTCAATCACTGTGGATTACTGGGAAATATTGGTCAAAAATGTACAATATCACATTTATTGAACCCACAATCCCACCTACACCAGATTCTGATACAGACAATATTTCTGCCGAAACTCCACTACAAGAAATCAATTCAGTATATTCTACGGTGATTTTGGCGATATTGTTGATATCTGTACCTGTGCTTCTAATTTTGGATATCAATAATCGGCAAAAGGACACTGGCATTGGCATGAACTTGAAGGACGGCGGGCACAACCCAACTGATGCGGGGGTGCCGAAATGAGTGACGATGATGACTTGGTTGTTCGTTTAGATCCGGATGATGAAGTTGAAGCTGCGGTACACCGTGAATCCGCCGATGATGCGCTTGAATGGTCTGCAAATGTTGCCATTGCGTTGATTGTCGCAGGTTCATTGCTTGGACTTTGGTTTGGCATCCTGCTTTTCGCAGCAGACCCACAAGATGTTCTTGAAAATCCATTGTTCGCGGATGAAGACAAGGCATCGGTAAATGGCCAAATATTGCTTGCATATGATGCTGAAAATGGCACTGGTGGCGAACCTGTAGAAGGGGTTCTTGTCGTGTTGCTAAACATCGATGATTCTCCATCAAGCCATGAAGCATATACCGACCGAGATGGCCGTTTTAAAATACCAGATGTCCCTCAAAATTCATACATCCTAAAGGTCAGTGAAATCGATTACAAAGTCATTCGTACCACATTCATCCCGGGGGACCAAGCCATTCTATCTCTCACATTGACGCCTGGTGAAGGTATCCTCGAGGAAGACTTGCGTCGAGATACACATCTCGAGAGTGCGGTATTATTGGCATCTGTCGTGGCATCATTGACTGTGATTTCAGCTCTATTCGGACTTGTTGGGGTGGCCGAAGCCCGACGTGGAAAGCACTACCGGAGGACACAATATTTGTGCGGACTGGCATTGTTCAGTCGCGGTGGAATTTTCATCGGCCCGCTGCTCATCCTTGCGGGGATGGGAATGCTTTCAGCGACAAAGCATCAGTTCGAAGATGCCGCTGAAGACAACAAGTGAGGTGCGACGATGTACCTGATTACCATAGAGGGTGGCGATGGTTCCGGAAAGGGATTGGCCACACAAATGATCGCTGAAATTCTCCAACAAGAATTCACGTTTTCAGGTGTTGATGTCACCGCAGAACCTCGAAGGGATGCTGAACTTGGACTCTTGGCAGTCGAAGCTGTTCGAACCGGTGAAGCGGGGCCTGTACGTGAAGCGGTGTATTTTGCAGCAGATCGAATGGATCATTCACACACTTGGATTCGCCCCCGTTTGAGCCAAGGTCGTGCGGTTGTAAGTGAACGAAATGTACATTCATCATTGGTATACCAGGGTGTCGTCGGTGATTTGGGTATTGAAGAAGTGGCACAAATGAATGCGGCTGCTATGATTCCAGACCTTTGCATATGGGTCGATTGTGACCCAGAGATGGCGTTAAATCGAATATCAGATGGTACGCTAAAACTTTCAATTTCATCTCGGACAGATGACACCGAATATTTTGAAACCGATGCGTACCAGGTTCGAATCCGCCAAGGATATCACGATTTATTGGGTGGGGTGGTGCCCATGCCTGAGCCATTTGATGCCGGACGAGTTGTCGGTCCAGTCATCAATGATGGCACAAAAGAGCAATTCCGGAAGAAATTGCAAATTGAAATCAGAAAATTTTTGCATGAACGACCAAAACCCCTCAACGTCCCTCCTGAGGAAGTTGAATTGTACATGCTTACTGCTGCAATGGACTCACAAAAAGGTCAGACAACACTTGATGTATTGTCAACCAAACCGGCACGAAGCAACCATGATTGGTTGGGTGGGGACAAACCTTGGGAAGTCGTTCGCGAAGCCTCAAAACTGTATACTGAGGTCGTTGATTCTAAAGATGCCCCGTCGCGGATGGATGTTCCACAAGACCCTCTCAGTCACCCTGTGTTGTCTATTTTAGGCACCCTTTCACTGCTCCCTGCGGCTGAAATTTCAGAGATACGGCATTGGCTTGGCCCTGTGAGAATGGTCACTGAACGCCACACCCATCGGATGGTGAAATTTTTTGATGAACAATCTGATTGGGTGCGTGTTCATCGGCCATTGATCGGACACGATGCATCTCGAACAGAATTACGTCCTGATTGGCAGGCCTTTGGCCGAGTCGGTTTGGCAATTTGGCCATTGAAGGAGGCCCTTTCGGAATGGAAGCGCACGCATGAAAAATCATCTTGGAAACATGGTCTAAGTGCCGTCATTCCTTCCAATTTAGATGCTGCAAATTCTTGCATCGCTCGACTGGGGATTCTTGGTTCTGGAAAAGCTGAACTCACACCACCAACCACTCATGATGCACTGATTGATTGGTGGCAAAATGGTGCGGCCTAATCATTCACTTTCATCCGACATGGTGTCGCCAGTGGTCAAATGGGCACCAGCTGGTAATTTCACCAATGATGCATCCAAATCAAATCGATCAGGTCTAGAGGATAAACTCGCACTGAAGTACCAACCGATGATAAATCCGAAAGGAAGTCCCGTTAGAATTCGGACCGGATTGGTGGATTCATATGCCGTAATCGCTTGAATTCCACCATCGAGAATGACGGGCAAACAGAATAGCAAACCAATGCCTAGCATGGCCGTCATCCGCCTATCGTTGATGTATAGTCGGTCGATTGTTGAATCTGGAAACAGTGTCAAGAAAGAATCTCGAATGGTCCAACGGTTTAATCCGCGCCTCGAAAACAACCAACCGCCGAAAGCGAGGCCTAGAAAGATGCCAACATCACGGGCACAAACAGGCATTTGGTTGTCATTAATTGTCCACGAACGGTCATATTTTTGATGGCAATTCAAGTCACCGAATGCGTAGATGAGTGCGTAGTATGGGTTGAGCTCAGACCATGCAAATGAGCCACCATGTTCACTTTGTTTGTGGCCTATTTCACCACCTTCGTAGTGATCTTGATTGCCCCAAGAATCCTCATTGGCATAATCGAACATGTTTGCTCTTCCTGACAGTTCTGGAACAGAACCAGTGGGCATCAAAAAGGGCACTAAAAACATCGAGATGCAGTAAAAACCAGCAATGCCGAGGACCCATCTGCCTACTTTCTTCTCGCGGCTTCGATCATCCAAGCCATTGCGGAAGGGGGGTTCCATGCTGGCGCGACTTGCTGTGACGCATAATGTGCTTGCTGTTTGAATCTCTGCCGCCTCTTTCATAGGCGACGACATTGCGGCACACTCATGGTCGAACTAAGGGTGAGGGACTTGTTCTCACTTTCGACAGTATTGGGCCTCATGGTCGGCACGATGTCTTTTTTCATGTACATATTCGCCAACGGAATGGATGTGTCAAATTTAGACAGGGCGATGGAAGTGGGGGTTGTCGTCGGTGCTTCTACGACTTTTGTTTTCTTGGTTTATACATCATTTCGTTATGTTGAACGCAATCGCCGGTTATCTGAAAGTACGGTAGATGTCGATTCACTTGATCGATTGAAAATATTGTTGCATCCGGTCGAAGAATCAGCACTTGCACTTCCATGGGCACAAGAAAGCCCGTGGACAATCGACACGCATGTGCGTCGGGACAGGGGTGTTTTGACCGTAGATTTGCACGATTTAGGCGTCAAACAAGCCAAGATTACCATTGAACATATTATTGCGTCACGTGAATGGATTGGGCGGATACGCATTGTGACTGGACGAGGTCTAAAATCGAAAACCATTCCAAAATTGCGCCCCATGGTCATTGAACGATTGCGTCAAGTATGCGGCTCGTTGAATTGGGAGTTATTGCTCAAGCAAGGTTCTGTGACTTTGCGTCCAATCGGAAATGCTCCGACGGTTGGGAAATGGCTGTTGAGATTCATTTTCCTAGGCACGCCGATTACGGTGGCCTTCGCATTTGCATTTAGAGACCTTGCCGGTGAAGGTGCATATGACCAAGGTCGTCAGGTGGGCATCATTCTGGGTGTGGTATTGAGCGCGTTACTTGCGTCCTATCGAGAGCGCCAGTAATCATTCCCAAGTGGGGGCGCCTTCACAACAAGCTTCGACAACATGTCCACATCTAGGGCATTCCATGTGCTGTCTTCGAGGTACGGCCATGCCTTTGAAGCCACAATGGCAAACGATGGATTCACAATAATCGACCAATCGATCAGCCCAATTTCTTGGTTTAAGATCCAACAAACGAATACTCATCCGTAATGGGCGTCGCTCCAGTTTCTGTGGATACAATTTTCCCATCCTGGATTGTATGGACTGACATGACCGCTTCAGGAGTGGATCCATTGGCAAAGGAGACGAATGCGTGATCTATCCCGATTTCATCATTTTCATAGATGATGCGCCCATGATTTCGAGTGAATGAATCACTCATGCAGATGGACACCATGTCACTCTTTGAAAACGTCTGATTGTTTACATGTGGGGTGAATTTGTAATCGTCGTGAATGATTTCATCAAGTGTTTTTTCATCTTTGCTTTCAATCGCCTCTAGCAATGTGGTCAATACTGACATGATTATGCCTAATCTAATCGCTTCTTAATCTTTAGATGGTGCTCGTGCCGGAATTCGAATCCGGGTCAGCGGGATGAAAACCCACCATGATGGGCCTGGCTACACCACACGAGCGCAGACCGTCGCCTGTGAACATAGTTGATGAGGCGTTCGGTTATTCTTCCTCATCTAACAGCCCATCCCACCAGTTCTTGGTTGGGATGAAAATCAGTACTGCAACAACACTCAAAATGACCCAAATCAGCGGATTTTGCAAGGATGATAGCAATTCATCCCCCCAGATTCCAATGACAACCGCCTGAATGCCAAATCGTAGCCCACGGCCCCATAAACCTGCGACAATGAACTGGCGGTAGTCCATTTCACCCATCCCGGCAATCCAAGCCAATACTTTGTAGGGGATTGGAGAAATTGCAGCGATGAAAATACCTGCACTTCCATAACGAATGATGAGGTTGTCCAATCGGGCAATGTGCTTTGGATTCACGAACCGATCTGCGAATCCACGGCCTAGGACTTTGCCGAGCCACCAACCAAACATTGCCCCGGCGACACTTGTTAGGGTCACCACAGCCCAGATGAGGAAAATCATCGACGCATTTCCTTGAGCATCACCAAACATCGGCAATGTAAGCGCTTCAGGCGGCACTGGCTGAATGAATGCCTCTGTAAAAGATAGAACGGCCAGACCAGGTAAACCGATGTCCAGTGACCATTCGATGTATGAATCCCATGCATTCCAGAATGCGTCTGGAAGGAGGCCCATGGCCATTGGTTGCGGGTCGTAGGGATGACCCTTTCCCATCATCGTCAGGTCCGGAAGGCTGATGTCACGCCAATGTTGCCTTACCGCCATGGAGGTTCTCGATACCGCAGCTCTCCTCACTTGGCCACTTGAAATGCTGATGCAAGGAATTTGCGCAAACAGTCAATTGGATGAGGTTCAGCGTTTGTCACCATCTAGGCACTTGATGCTTGAATCACAAGGTCCTCGATTTGAGGACCCAACACCCTCCGCACTTGATGCTGCAACCAAAGCGAGCCAAGATACCGGTGATTTCACTGGACTTTCACCAGTTGATCTGGACGTTCTCGCTCTAGCCTTCTCAACAGGATGCACCTTGGTGACCGATGATTATCGCATGCAAAACGTGTGTCAACACAAAGGGCACCCTTGGCGCGGCGTCATTCAAGATGGTGTTCGAGAAGTTCGAACCCATGCACTGGTTTGCACGGGATGCGGTGAAATTCAGCAGGAGGGACAAACATGTACTGCATGCGGCTCACCCCTCAAAATGAGGAGACAATAATCCAATTGGAAATTTAATTTTTCAATTGATTATTCAGACATCTCTTCTGAGACTTCATCAGGGGTTTTCCCATCAATTTCAACGTCGGAATCCTCAGCTTTCTCTGCCAATGCAGCGGCTTCGGTCATGCCACCTCGTCCGAGATCCCCTTCCGTATTGTCACCAGCATCTTTCACATCCGCCAGTCCTTGGTGGAATTCTCCTTTTGCTTGACCCATTGCTCGAGCCAACTTGGGCAACTCCTTCGCTCCGAATAGGATGAAGAAGGCCACGAGTACGATTACAAGTTCCTGAGTGCCAAATGCCATACGCTTACCGAACCCTGCTGAGCGAGCCCGCCCATTCAAGATTGCGCATGATTAACCGCCTGAAACCGGTGGAAGTAGTGCGATTTCACTCGGCGTGGACAATTGCATCGAAATTTCGACAATTTCATCGTCTACAGCGACATTGACAAAGTTTGGATCCACCTCAAGCTTCAGTAACAGAGCCTCAACAGTACTATTTTCTGGCATATCGACATCGATTTGATTCGATCCAAATTTATCCCGCAGTGGCCCGAAAAGCAAGACCTTGTGGAGTATCATTAGGGGCACGCTGCAAACAGAGTGTTATATCCCTACTCCACCCACACTATGACATGACGACCGTACTCGAAGCACGCGAACTGTGGAAGGTCTACGAAACTGGTACAAACCGGGTGGAGGCCCTACGCAAGGTCAGTGTGAGTTTGCAACCCGGTGAAATGGTTGCAGTCATGGGTCCTAGTGGTTGTGGAAAGACCACACTGCTCAACTGTTTGTCAGGTTTGGATGAAATTTCGGCCGGAGAAGTATTGGTCCACAACAGGGCGCTTTCACAGATGTCTGATTATGATTTGACAGCATTGCGCGGCTCGCAATTGGGTTTTATTTTCCAATCGTTCAATCTCTTGCCGGTCTTGACTGCAGTTGAAAATGTAGAATTGCCCTTACTGATGGCTGGAATGTCCCCTGGTGAAGCAAGAATCCGGGCCCAAGAAGCGCTTGATGCCGTGGGGTTATCCAATCGAGGGGGCCATTTGCCTGCTGAATTGTCTGGTGGACAGCAGCAACGTGTAACCATTGCACGCGCCTTTGTACACAATCCTGCAATTATTTTCGCAGATGAAGCAACGGGCAACCTCGACTCTAAAACCAGTGATGAGATCATCGATTTACTGATTCGATTGAACAAGGAACGGAATGTCACGATGATGCTGGTGACACATGATTCTGAAATCGCGGCACGTTGTTCTCGTGTCCTGGTCATGCAAGATGGAAGAATTGTCGAAGACAATCGTACAGGGGAAGAGGAATAGGCGGCTTTCCAATGTCTCTTGCCGGCCCGTGGTCCTCGCAAAAAGCGGTGATGACTGGGCTGGCTAGCGTTTCGACATCCATTCTGGTTGCCGCGGCTCAGTGGGGCGATTACGATGGGTCCATGGGCCGTACATTTACTCTAGTGGGACTCTCACTCATCGCAGGCCTCATCGTTTGGTCTACACTTCAGTGGACCCTTTCCAGTCGACATCGAATATTGTCGGTAATGGCGCGCAATAACCTGGTCCGTCGTAAACGAAACACATTATTGGTTGTCGTCGGGTTGCTTGTTGGTTCAGCCATTGTCACCTCATCATTGGTCATTGGTGACAGCTTAGATGCGACCATGGAGGAACAATTCTTGGCTCCTTTGGGAGATACTGATTATTACATCAAGAAAAACGACAAGGCCACCGGTTTGTGGGTTGAATGGAACCAAACAAGGGCAGAAGAAATCTCTGAAGAATTACTCACATGGTCAGATGTGCATGGCGCCCGTGCCGGATTGCAAATGAGTGCATCCATCGAATTTGATGGACTGGGGGAACCCATGGCCACGTGGTATGCGTTTGATTCGAATTTTTCTGAGGCGGGTGGTTTTGATCCAATCGGTGGACCAGATGGGATTCGGTACAGCGAAATTGAAGCGGGTAAAGTTGTCATCAACGAAGAATTGGCAGACAGTGTTTCCGTGACAATCGGAGATACAATTGAGATCCATTGGATTGATTTCGATTTAGATGAGGGTTTGATTCGAAGTGAATTCAATCTTACAGTGCAGTACATCGTTCCTGACATCAATACGGGGCATCGAAACAGCCGTCAGCCATTGTTATTCACCAACCTAGCGCAGGCCCAAGAAATCACTGAGAAAGAGCAACTTGTCACCCATATTGGCATCGCCGTTGAAGGTGATGGAAACGATGGATTGCACACGCGAATTAAAGAACTGGTCAATGATAAATTGGTTGCAGAAGATGCAGGATTCACAATCGAAAGCGATGCTGATTCGGGTATTATTGCTGTTGCCCGCACCACTGGTTTCGGGCAACTGCGTGAGAATGAAGTGTACAACCTCACCACACTGGTCAATGAATCTGAATTCACATTAAGTTCTGTAGAATTGTTGCAAGTGCCACTGTATAACATTGCCCAACAATGGTACAACGTGTCGGGTTTAGCTTCGGCCTCCATCTCTTCAATTGAACAAACTGATGGGTGGGATTGGTATGCCACTGGATCGGGTTTGTCTTTGCAAGAATCTGATGGGCAGTGGTGGATTTGGGCGCCAGATGATGTCGATGATGAGTCTGTTAGAGACATTCTCATAACCGGGCAAGAATCAGCATTAATTGCACACGCAGATGGCGTTCGGCACATCGATTTAGCACCGGAAGCACCCGATTCAGATTACCTCGAAGGACATTCAATTGACGCCCTCGGATTATACAGGGGAGGTGATTCTGACATCACGTTGGCCTTGGAAGAAAATGATGGCAACGTGTCGGTCCATTCCTCCACATTCCCACCGACAAACTGGTCTACACTCAATCTGGTTAACGATAGTTCTGCCTTGGGTGTTGATTTGGTGGTTGATGATGATGAAATTGTCATTCGAATCGGTGGAGTGTTCGGCAGTCAGACCTGTGTTGGTGCCGATGTCTCTTCACTAAGTTGCTCACAGGATTCAGTCGAACGTCGCGACATGTTCGAACATCAAAACTCGACATGGGTCTTAGAAGGACAGTCAGTGCAACACCTAGATGGTGGAAATACGACTGCTGCTTGGGAAAATGGGTTGCCAAACGGCACCTTGGTCGCTTATTCACATGATGTCATTTGGATTGAGAATGAAGGCCTTTGGTCCTGGGATGGCTCCACATTCAATGCATTGGAAATTGAATTGCCAGAGGCGGCGAGCACAAATGACGCGGCATTGAGTCTAGAATCAAATCGATTGATTGTGACAACGGGCGTGGGTGTGTCCGTCCTTGAAGGCGACAATTTGTCTGGCCGTTTGCCATCTCAAATTCGAATCGATGCAGTCAATCGGGTGCCACTCACAGTCGTTGGTTGTGATGGATGTGATACCATGGGCTTCCCAGATGTTGGAAGTGGATACATCCATGTCTCTGATTGGGCCAGCGAAACATTGGCATTGGAGTCTGGTGATTCTGTCAGATTGCGAGGCTATTTACCGGCTATTCGTGGTCAATGGGATGGTGAACGACTCATCATTGAAGATGCCGATCTCAGTTTGCCTTCGCCCCCGGGTCAACCCTCATTTGCAGACATGACCTTCGGTTTGGTCTCCATTCCAGATGCTGAATTGCTTGCAGGTGGAAGTAACGGTGCACGGAGCATGGTCATTATCCTAGGCCCCAGTCTGGTGAATCCAGCCGTTTTCGATGCAGTCATGGCTACAATTGAAGAGTGGGCTGACGATCAAGCGGACCTCGATTCAGCAGACTTGAATGTATCTCCCATCAAGATTCGAATGGTTGAGGCGACAGCCGACGCAGGTGAAAGCTTCTCCATGCTCTTCCTAATCTTCGGCTCCTTCGTGATATTTGCCGGAATTTTACTGGTGATGAACATCTTCGTGATGTTGGCTGATGAACGAAAACCAGAGATGGGCATGGCGCGCGCAATCGGGATGCAGCGTGGTGATTTGCGAGTATTATTTGTGCAAGAAGGCGCATTGCTCGGAATGATTTCCAGCGCATTTGGTTCTTTGATTGGGATTGGTGTTGCTTGGGTATTGATGAAATTCATGGCCACCTCATTCCAAGATACGCTTGAATGGTCCGTGGTCTTTGATTGGTCATTCCAAAGCGTACTCGCAGGATTTACGGCAGGATTCTTGGTCACCTGGTCCACACTATGGATGACTTCGATGTGGATTAGTCGCCTCAATGTGGTTGCAGCCATTCGAAGTATTCCTTCACGATATCGGGGTGGATTGCCTTGGTGGTCGATTTTAATCACATTATTCCTAGGTTTTACATCCATTGGAAGTTTTACCGTGGCCTTCCTATTTGGTGATCCAATAGATGGTTCGAGGCACGCATGGTGGTTGTTTGGTGGATTCACGATGATGTTGGCCATGGTGCCGCCAGCGTTCTGGATTTTCGGCAAGCTACTGCCTGAAGATTTCACCATTCGAGGCTTCCGGTTCCATCGCCCAGTTGTCTTACCACGCCTCATTTTGTCAATCCTAAGCGTGTCGATGATCATTTGGGGTTGGAAAGGTGACCCGATCAGTGATGAATGGGAACAAGGTGCCTATTCATTCATCGTAATGGGCCTTTTCTTGGTTGCAGCAGGCGTTCTACTATTGACCAGTCTTGCGCCCTTGGTCACTCGCTTCCTATCGAAGTTGGTTTCGCCATTATCTGGCAGAATCGCCTCGGTATTGCCCACAAGTTTGGCCTATCCGATGGCCACTCCATTCCGTACTGCAATGACGATGGGGATGTTTTCACTGGTCATTTTCGCGGTCGTGATACTTTCAGGATACAGTGCATTGTTTGGCAATTATTTGAATGAGATGGGTGAGGAATCGGGTGGAGGGTATGAGATACTTGCTTTCAGTGGCAGTGAACTTGATCCGGATGTCAGTACTTGGGATTTGGGTGAAATGAACGTGAGCGATTTTGATTCAATTGCAACAATCCACAATGCCGTTGTCAAAGTAGAACGCAGTGATGGAATGGGAGATACACTGAATATTGGTTTACGTGGTTTTGACCAAAATTTCACTGACCATGGAGCATTGGGCTTGGATTCTTGGGCGGAAAATATTGGGACTGAAAAAGACGTATGGGAAGCTGTTTTGGCCGATGATAGCCTGGTCATTGTCGATTCAAGTTTGGCACCGAGGCCAGAGGGTTGGGAGAATGCTCCCCCCACACTTAACCTCACTATAGGCAGCGCAATTTTGGTGAGTGATCCAAGCAACTCCGGTGTGAACAAGACCGTCTATGTCGCGGGAATTCTAAAACAAGAATCGTCCATCATGGTTTCAGGATTGTATATGCAGAATGAATTTACTGAACAGCGATTTGATGCCAAACCACAAATTGTCTGGTTTAGCATGCCTGAGGGCACACCCTTGGCGGAGCAAGAGCGTGCTGCAGATGAGATTGAAAGAGGGATGATCGAGGAAGGCGTTGGCGTCTTTGTCATCGAGGTTGCATTTGCTAAATTGCAATCATTCTTTTTGTCAATGTTCAATTTACTGAAGGCCTTCTTGGCCCTTGGATTGGCTGTTGGTATCGCCGGTTTGGCCGTTGTAACAATTCGCAACGTCAGTGAACGCCGTCATCAAATCGGTATACTGCGGGCCATTGGGTTCCAACGAGGCATGGTGGTGGCTGCATTCCTCATCGAATTGTCATGGGTCTCATTCCTTGGAATTCTAAATGGGGCACTGGTTGGAGTTGGATTTCATTATGCCTTGTATGAGCGATTTCTCAAAGAAGACGGGGCGGAATTCATCATGCCTTGGACTGAAATTTCTATGATTGTATTGGGTGCTTACTTGTTAACACTGGTCGCCACATTGTGGCCGGTCAGACAGGCTGCCTCAATCCGGCCAGCAGAAGCACTTCGCGAAGCAAATTAAATTACAAATCAATTGTTCTAGAGTATATATATGGTTATCAGTTTAAGCCTCAAAAAGTAACTTGCGTCGGCGGTCACTATAAATACAAAGTTTTTCTGTGGCGAAGCACCCACTGTGAGGGAGGACTGTAAAGTGAAGCAAATTGTACCTATTGTACTCACGGCGTTGATGTTGTCCAGCTTGTTTGCTGGAATCGACTTCGCTGATGAACTGAAAGATACGAACGAAATGGAAACGAGCGGCCGTGCAGCATACGAAATAACACTGCACGACGTCTTGGAACCGCGAGAAACATTCGTGGACCAAGCCGGTAACACTCGGAATGGAATAGACATTGGAGATACCGTGTATTTCCGGCCAATCATCATCAACGATGGTGACAACGATCACAACGAATTCAACGTTCGTGTGACCGTTACCCCGGCTGGTGATGGACAAACCGCATTGATCAACAACCTTGATCCTGCTGTTTGTGCTGGTGCAACCAGTGTGACTGGATGCAGTTACAACAACTTGGCATCTGGTGACTTCCTGGCGGGCGGTAACTACCGCGTGCAAGCCGAGAGTGGTGGAGATCTATCTTGGACTCCAACCGTTGTTGGTACATACGTTGTTACTGTTGCGATTGAAGTTGACAGTACAATGGATGATGATCTCACCAACAACGACATGACAACAACAGTCATTGTTCAGAACTATCGTGACATTGTTCTGGACCTTTGTTGGACAGATGGCCCAACTGGTGAATGTCTTGCTGACGGTGCTGGATATGACAACGCGCAAGGCGCAGGTCCACACAACTTCATGCTAACCATGAGCGCAGACGGTTCTGAAGCATGGCAGCCACGAAACACGATGGTTAACATCATGTTGGGTGGCGATTTCGATACAGCAGAATCTCGATTCGACAATCAGGCAGGTTCCTCATGGAACTTCGCAGTTGGCGAAACTGCGACAGTTGACGTTTGGCACAATGTGACCAATCCTGATCAAACTGTAACGGATGCCAATGACTTGGCAGACAACCCGTGCACAAATGGGGACAACCCATGTGCAGAACCTCGAACAGTCATGGTTTTCCAGACTGAGTATGTTTACCGTGGACTCATCAAGGGTGAGGAAGCATCTGGTGGCGGATCAGCCCCATCCTCGTACTCTGTAAGCGCTGGCTTGGTCTCTTACGATTCGTATGAGCCATCAGCAGGTGCTGATGCTGGTGGACCGATGTCGAATGGTTCGGCTCCGTCTCAAATCATGAAAGAGACTACACTTGACTACGATGATCGAACAGGCAACAATGATGGCGAATTGATGGGTTACTTCACAGTCTTCCACGACATCGGCCTCACTTCTCTCACTGCAGGTGTCTATGACGCCACAGAAGGTACTCTGAATGTCGGTATGACTCGCCTCAAGGCAAACGTTGTCTATGGCGGTTCAGCTACAGACAATGCATACGATTGGTCGGTTACATTCACTGTAACTGACGACAACGGTCAGGATGCGCTTAACGGCGCTCCTGGTATTGCAGCAGATTGCTTGGATGAAACCGAAGACAGTTATGACCACATGTTGCTAAGTCAGACTGCAATAGGCGCCCTCCCTCAAGGTACAGCCTGTTTGGACGTAGACTTCCAGCCTGGTCGATTCACAGTCACAGCGACAGTCAACATGATCAGTGAAACAAGCACACCTAGTGATGCAACCGACATGAATTCAGGTAACAACCAGCGCGGTACATTCTTCGAAGTGATCAACGAAGCCCCTCGAGTCTACATGACCTTGGATGCGATTACTCGAGACGGTGCAGATGTAGATGCTCCAATCGTTGCAGGTGACTTCATCACTATGCGCGCGCGAGGAACAGATACAGAAACAGATGACATGGCGCTTCTTTACACATGGTCACGTGTCACAGCGGGACAAGAAGTAGAACCAATGATGACTTGTGATCAGTCAATCTGTAATGTTGAGACTGACATGTCCTGGATTGGCGAGCGAATGGTTACAGTGACTGTAACTGACGGCAATGGTGCAACTGCAACAGATAGCATGCTCATCTCAGTATGGAACACATACTCGGTTGACATGACCGTAACTGGTGCAACAATGAGCTATTCATTGATTTATGGGCCAATGGCCAACTACAACGTATCTGCAGCTGATGCAGATCAGGTTGTTGGTGCAACACTCGGTGATAATGCTGCAACCTACACAAGCACTGTCGCGTTTGAGTTGACGGTGACCAACATCTGGCAAGTTGCAGAAATCGGAACAGAAACCATGACCGTCGATTTCGAAGGTGATGCAAACCAGCCTTGGAGCCTATGGTTCAAGCGAGGCGAAGGCACTGACTGGACTCCAGTCGATTACGTTACAGCAACAGCTGGTACAGCAGGCGGCGTTACAATGACAATGAGTCATGACGGTAGCGCGAGTGTCAATATGGCAAGTGGAACTTACGCAGTATTCGATGTTGCAAGTTCAGCTGCATTCCCACCCGCAACTGGCGTCACAGGTCTAACAGCCGACTTGAATCCAGCCGCTCAGGTTGTATTCAACTGGGGCTATGGCGACGACAGCCTACTTGGTGGTGCAGATACAGTCACACTGTACACTTGCACAGGTGTAGACTGCACATTGGACATGAACTCTCCAGTGTTCGTCGCACAACCAACAACAACCACATGGACTCTAGTCGGTGTAGATGCAACAGCATACACAGTCCTCGTTCAAACAGAGAACGGGAACATCGATGCAGTATCCGGAGCCAAGCTCACGGGTGGTAGTGCTTCGATGGATGTCGTTGCAGACGGCAGCGTATCTCCTGCACCCACAATCAGCAACGCAGAAGCATCAGTTGGTTCTGATTCACTGACATTCACTTGGGACGCCACAGAAGGTGACGTTGACAAGTGGGTTCTTTGTTGGGCAGGTACACAAGATATCGTTGAGAATGATTTCAGCAGTCTACTAGGCACATCCTGTGCAGAGACTGATGACGTCACAAAGTCACTAACTGTGAACGAAACAGCCATGTGCGGTGCAGCTTGCAACGCCAAGTTGTACTTCGGTATCGCAGCAATGGATGATGTTGGAAACGTTGGCGATTCTGGTGGCCTAATGGTCGCAAATATGGCTGATGGTATCACACAACCAGGTCTTATCCCTGCGGACGATAAAGAGGGCAATGATGGAAGCATGCCATCTGAGGCGATTTATGCGATCATCATCTTGGTCGTATTGGCAGTGATCGGCGGCGCTTTCATCCTAACCCGTGGTGGCGGCGTAGAAGGCGATGACAAAGAGTGGGATTACTGATCCCACCTCTTCGAAAGAAGACATGACCCGTCCTTGAGACGGTGACTCGGACCGGGCCCCCGATAGGGGGCCCGGTCCTTTTTTTTTTGTTACAGATTATTTCTATTTCTCTTAAATCGAGCGCCACTCTTTGCAAATAATACAACTCAGTACGACGTTTATCGACTCAAAATATCCGTGCAAATTCACTTCTGCCTTGCCAATAATGGTCGATGTTTTTTTTGAAATATTTGCATACCCTAAGATTGTTACAAATTGTTTGTACCAGTTGTATTTTGATAAATTTGGCCTCGAAAAATCCCGCCGCAGTTTACCGAACAGAATCGAGAAATCAAAGGGTTTGCACCCATACGGTTATATCTGCGTCAGAACGTGGAACGGCCTGTTCATAGGACACTCTGGGGTATCTTGAATGGTGACAAATGGAAATAAGAAGGTGCTGGGCGGCAGTTGGCTGTTGCTCACGCTATTGATGATAGGAATGAGTTGGGCCCAAGCGGTTCCACCTGCAGGCGATGCAATTTCGACCACATCGGTCGATGATGCTGAAGCAAATAATGCAGTGGACCCGTTTGCTCTCAACGTGGAGGAATATGCTACGGTGGATTACACCGAGTTTGGCTATCCAGCCGAGGATGAACTCGTTGGAAGTCGAACTGCAACCTCCAAGACGTACGTAACGGACGAGGGTAAGGTCGCACTTGTGACCACCGATCCAATCCACTATCTTGATGATCAAGATGTGTGGCAAGAGATCGACCTAAACATCGAGTCCGAAGCAAGTGGTTGGTCGGTGACTGAAAACACCTTCGACACTTACTTCGAAAGCGATGTGAACAACGGTGTGGTAATACAAGTCGATGACAACATCGACGCCATCCGTATGGGTATCAACCCCGTTGTTGTGCAAATGGAGAAAGACCAGATGCCGATGATGTATCAGCTCGACAAGACAGAAGAGCCAGTACAGTCCTCCGGCAATGTACTGCGTTACCCAATGGGCCAGGGCGTTGCTCTGGATTACACGGTATCCAGCACACAGGTCAAGCAGAACTTGGTCGTTCGCGACCAACCGTTCTTCGGTCAGGAATTCAATGGCTGGTTCGGTCTGCAAGAAGAAATGCTAATTCCGCATGGCTACGCAGTCTTCGAGGGATCAAGTCCTCTACAAGAGGGCAAAGTCCTGACGACTGACGAAGGGTTCGAAATTCGAAACGTAGAGACTGGCGAGTTACTCGTAACTGTACCAGCTCCTCTGGTTTACGAAGCAGACATGACCAAGCTACCTGGTCTTGGTCAGTATTTCATCATGCAAATCGGTGAGCATGTTCAAATTACCACTGTGATTGATTCAGAGTGGCTAATGGATGACAATCGCACCTATCCAATCATGATTGACCCAACGATTGATGTTACGGCATCAACAACTTACTACACTTACAAGTATCGATACACATCGAGCTGGTCCTCAACGACATATGTCCGAGGATACGCAACATCGTACATCACTTACACTTGCAAGGGCAATGGAAATGCAGCTACCACCTGTACAAGTTCGAGTTATTACTCAAACTACTTGCGAACTGCTGTACACCGCTTTAACTTGGCAAACACCATGCCAAGCGGTGCAACGGTTACAGGCGTTGACTATGAGAACCATGTCGGTCGATATCGAACAGGTTCCCGTAGCTTCGAAGTTGCAGTAATGAAGAGTGGCTCATCACAGAGTTCGACCATGGTCGACCCTGCACAGCAGCTCTCAAACTATGGTCGCAACCTGCACAACTATGCTGCAAACTCTGCAGCATCGTCTGCAGCAACCACGCTTTCTGACCCTGGTTACTACTACGGTTACAACGCTGGCAGCATTCGTTCGATTACGATGAACTCCAATGGTGAGTCCGACGTTCAGGATGCAGTTGACGGCAATGCAGCAGGTACCAGTGGAAACATCCTTGGTCTTGCAGTTCGTAACTCTGGTAACGCTCCAATGTGGTACTGGTGTACTCAAAACACCTACACATACTACGGTTGCCAGTCTAGCGCATCGTACAAGCCGCATCTCGAAATCTCCTACACTGGTGGTTCCGATACAGCAGCACCAATCGCTGACGCGGTTGGATTCGATGGCAAGACCACTTACCTCGCAGGCGCGCGCACTATGTACATGAGTGCACTCGATGCTAGCGGAGTCAACACCACAGCTGCAGGAGCACCCCACCTGTGGTACAGTGTTGACGGCGGTTCGTGGACTGGCGTTTCAGCGACCACAATCGGTTCCTGTGTTGCAGGTTTGACTTGCAACTTCAAGGCCACAATCCCTGCCCAGACCGCTCCGGCGACTGGCACAACGGAAGTGGAATACTACTGGGCATATCGTGACTCCCCTGCACCACCAAACGGTGGCGTATCGGGTACCACTGGCACAACCCCTGCTGGTGGATCGGGTATCCCAAGTAACATGCAAACACATCCAAGTACACCTTGGAGCTACGAGATTGAATCCGTCGACAATGCAGCTGATGGCGACAACAAGTGGCAACTCAAGGTAGCAGGCATGAACTCCTACTCGTATTACAGTGCACAGCGCTACTACGATTGGCAGTTGACCTACTACGAGCCAAGCCGTGAATACCACATGGAATACGACACCTCGAATTGTGGCACAGGCTCATTGTCTTGCTTCAACACAGGTGGAGTTCTCGATCTTCGATACTACCCGGGCACAACCCGAGTATGTACTTCGACGACTTGCCAAACAAACATGGACAAGGTAACCGTACCTGGGCTTTCGATGAATGCCCGCAACGGTCCAGGTTCTGACTTGATTTGGTACCACGACGGCACATCATGGGGCGTCATGGGTTACGAGGTCTCAAGCGGTAACGGTATCGAGCAGCCACAAGCTGCAGGTTCAATTTACACCTCACTGAACTACGGTAGTGCGGATGACGGATACGTCAAGGTTCCAATTCCCGGTGACATCACCGGTTACTATGGTTCCTTCTCGTGGAACTCAACCTACAGCCTGAACAGTGCAAACCGTAACCTGTTCTGCGTGAACACAAACAACAACCCGATTATGTTCGTTCGCTCAACATACAGTGGAAGTACGTACAGCAATCCTTGCTACTCGACTTACTACTACTACCGTTACAACTACGCATGGAACGGTTGGGCCAACCCAGGTTGGGATGGTAAGGTCAGCACTAGCTTCCAGATTAACTCCAAGGTGAGTTCAATCAAGCCAGCACCGGACACATTCCCACCGGAATTTGACCACTCTGGCTTCATGGACACATATGTGGAAGATGACCGAACACTAGCGCTAAAGATCAACGATGCGGGTGACCCACCAATGGGTCTGAACACAAGTTCAGGAACAGACAGTAATGGTGTTCTTGAAGGTCCGCACATGAAGTATCGTGTATATGATGCAGAAGCAGGCTCATGGTCGTCATGGACAACTCGTTCCATGGCTCCTGATGCTTCTCGTAGTTCCTGTGAGCAAAATACTTGCACATGGTCGACAACCATCCCCGGTACAGACCGTGGCAACTCTGTCGAATACACACTACACGCCAAGGACAACAATGGTAACTGGAACAACACCACTACCTACTCCTATGGAATCGATACACCGAGCAAGATCTTCGTAATCGAGTGGCACGACATGACAGCTGGATTCAACTCCGGTTACAATGTCAACTATCAGGTCCGCCTGTATGACGTCACAAACGAGATTGAATTCGAGTATGACACCGGCAGCAATGCGTACTACGATTACCAGTACATCGGCTACCAGAACCCGGCAGCCACGACTGGTGAACTCCTACGTGCGCGCGGAGCAGGATTCATTGGTGGACAAAATCCGTTCTCCAACAATTACCGCATCGCGACTGATGGTAGTGCACATGCATACGAATCGTACTCTGCAGGCATGTCTGAGTTGTTCAACTACAACGAAGAATTCACCGGCAGCAGCAACGGTTACCCGTACACATACTACTGTACCCGTTACTTCACCAGCTACCGAGCTGACTGCAGTACGGTTATCGATATGCCAACAGATTTCGAGTTTGAGTACTTCGGCAGTACCTTCAACGGAACGCAGGGTCACAAGATCCACGCAGTCCGCCACGGTGCAATGCAGTTCAGTACCTCAAGTTCAACCAACAGTGCACAGATGATGAATTCGGCTTGGGGAACAACCATGCCAGGCATGCCTAGCAGTTCCACATATGCAGCAAACATCGACCTTGCACCATGGTGGGGCTACTACGCAGCATACTACTGCTACTACAACTCAGGATCTGAGTGCAGCATCCGCTCGAAGGTAATTCCATTCGACGGCGCAGGTATGGACGTAACTTCTGATATTACAGTTCCAACAATTTGGGACGAAGAGCAGAGTCCAATCCGTGTGAACCCATCCAATGGTGACTACTTGCAGGTCTCCGCCGACTTGACCATCATGCCAGGCGTAGAAGTGCAAATCGCTGAGGGCAAGGGTATCGTCATGACTGGTGCTTGTGATTCACTAAGTGCCAATGGTAACGAAACTCACCCAGTGAAGATTACCAACATGGGTACAAACTATGCGAAGGGTATTGCATTCACCAACGGTGGTTGCAATTCCGCATCCACAGATGATCGTCATACGTTCACAAACACAGACTTCGAGAACATGGATATCGCCATCAGTGCAGGCAGCCGACACGGCACCGCACCACACTACAATGGCAATGTTGGTAACTTCACATTCAGTGATGTAACCTTCACCAACGTCTCGACAGCAATCAGCCATGGCAGTGGTCAAGGAACTGGATTCGATCTATCGGGTGTCAGCGTGTCTAACAGCGCAGACTCCTGTATCGACCTTCCAGATGACTCTACACTAACGTGGGTTGAAGGTTCAGCCACAGACTGTAACACGCACGCATACGCGGGCCAAGGTGCAGTTGATACTGGCGATGGTTCAACAGTATGGATTGAGAACGTCGACTTCACCGATGCAGCCGTTAACGGTATCATCGGTACAGCAGACAGTCTCACATTGTCCAACGTGACCATCGATGCTAGTGGTGGATTCTCATGGCAACAAACCGGAACCGGTGTTGCACAGACAGGAACAGCGACCAGCGGTACTGATGCTTACTTCTACAATGTAGATATCAGCAACTATCTCGCCGCATTGACAACCCATGCAACCGACAGTCTCCACATGGAGCAAGTCGACAGTACGGGTGACTCCAACGGTTACACTGTAACACCAGCGGGCGCAAGCAGCCCAACAGTTGGTGACACAGGTTGGACCATGGACACAGTCAGTGCAGATGGTGGCCTCACAATGGCACGCACACAACCAGGCAACATGGACAACATCGATCTCGGTGGCGCCCTACAGTTGTCCGGTACAGCACCAAGCTCAGATATGGTTCGAGGCAGTACAGTTACTGCTGAAGGAATCACCATCAACGGTTGTGGCTGGAATGTTAACTTGGACGATGTTACTATCGGATCCGGTGGATCCAATGGTGCATGGATCAGTGCAAACTGTGCTTCATCTGCAAGCAGTAACGTTGTCACCATCTCAGATGGTACAATGTCTGGAAGTTCATCGAACAACAACTTCGCGTACGCACGTAACAGCGTTCTGACTGTTGCAGAGATGACCATCACAGGTCAGACTGCGATGGGCAGCAACCTTGCTAGTGCCGGTACCAACGGTGACATCCGTTTGATTGATGTGAACTTCCGAGGCAACGATTGTCTTGATTCATCCAACAGTGCCGACACCTCGGTCTGTTGGGTTGAAGCAGCATCCGGCTCCGCGAAGATTTACTTCGGTGGATCAGGAACTGTCTCCGTATACCGTTCAGGTAGCAGTGGTAACGCCTTCCAGGCAAACCACAACGTTGCCGCATCGGTTCACGACAGCTCAGGCACAGAATTGTTCACAGTAGGCACCGGCAAGACCGATGCCTCTGGAGCAGCAAACGTTTGGCTAATCACGGACCTATACGAGCGTGACAACAACGGTGCAACCAGTTCATCGGCTACGTACACTGACCACACCCTCCGCGCAGCGGGTGGTGCAGGACAGAACGTTACAGCGCCAACGGACGTATGGTACACATCAGGGCACAACGCTGACTATCCATCCAGTGACCTACCTCTAGAGGTTGGTTCACACGTTTACCTCAAGCTTGAGGCATTCCCGATGGACTTCGGTGGCGCAACAAAGGACTGTACGTTCTTCAGCTCCAACGACTCAGCATCGTCTCTGGATGGATACTACACCTACACCCGTCAAATCATCACCTTGTCTGCTGACATGGTTTTGGATGGATGTAGTGTACACCTACAGGGAACTTCGCTGCGCATCAACCGCACAGCAAGTAGCAACCCAACCATCACTCTGCGCAACGGCGCAGAGTTGCTCATCAGTGAGCACGATGGTGACTTTGGTGCAATCCGAGCACAGTCCAGTGCCTACCCATGGTCGATGGATCTAAGCAACGGTGGTCAGATGACCATTGATGCAGGTTCCATTCGCGACATGAGCGGTGGCCTCACAGTCAGTGATGGCGGTACACTCTTGATGCGCAACGGATCGACAGCATACGGCAGTCCAAACGCTGCAGCATCAACAGCAACCATCAACGTTGACGGCGGTACATACATTGTCGACAACGCCGTTGTACAGAATGTCAACTCTGGTATCGGTGTTCGCCTTGGCAACACTGCAGCCAGTGACCTATCGAACATTCTAGTGAAGAACTCTGCAGTCGGAATTTCGGTTCTTGACGCAGCACCTACAATTGATGGATTCACACTAACTGACAACACAGTTGGTATGGAAATCGATGGTGGTATGAGCCTACCAAGCATCTACCGTTCGACAATCCTCAGCGGTGAGAGTGCAGGTTGGACAACACACGCAATTGACATCACATCGTTTGCGAAGAACAACAACTACGTGCAACTTGGAACCAACATTGTCTATGGTGGCGGTAACTCGGACCCAGTTTTCGGTTCGTACTACGCCAAGTACTTCATGACCACAGATCGCTGGCGAATCGCAGTCGATGACGGCAGCGGTTTGACCAACGTTACGGATTCCAGTGTAACTGGTTACTACCCATGGGGTAACAACGACCCAGCTGTAACAGCCGGTTCGCACTCCTACGATGGTGGTAACGGTGGTGCACCTGTTTGGGATTGCAACTACTACGGTTACAAGTACAACCCAGGTGGTTCTTACCAGTACGCGTACTATGGTTACTTCATCAACTACGGTGGATACACTAGTGCAGGAAACTACAACATGGAACCCCTTGAATTCGGATTCCGTATCGAGAGTGCACCTGGAGTAACAGCGAACACCAACTACTACCCATACCATTACTGGGGAAGTTATTGGCCTAGCTTCTACTATTCCGGACAATACGCACCTCCTGAGGGCTTCAACGGAATGTGGGGCAGTTACAACGTGTGCCAAAACTACGCATACAGTTCAGTAACACCACAGCCAGCAGGTTACCGCTTGGCTTACCCAATCATTGACACTAGCAGTTCAAACATCCAGCAGGTTGTCATGTACGTGGACATGGTTCACTACGGTGCTGACTACTACCAAGACCGCTTGGACGTCTCCGTCCGTGCTGCTGGTTCAGTTGCAGACCTATTGAACAAGGATTACAGCCGTGACTTCGGAACAGCCGATATCAGCAACGGTCAAATCACCGGTGCAGATACAGGTGTAGACATCGGTGGCGACCGTGCTGCTGGTGCTCTAACCAACATCACAGTGTCCGCCCCAGTCAACGAGGGTGTTCTCATCTCCGGTAGCACAGGTGCTACCATGGATCAGATCCAAGTTGATGGTGGCCGCTACGGTGTCCGCATGGGCAGCAATGCTGGTGGCAAGTTGGTTCTAACCAACATGGATCTTGATGGCCAGTCCAACGATGGTCTAGTTCTTTCAAAGGACATGACTCTCGAAGCGAGTGGAATCATCCAGAACGCAGGTTACTGTGGTCTGAAGGTCCTATCCGCTAGTGACGCAAACTGGGAGTTTGACGGCTTGACGCTGAATAACAACGCAGTTGGTATTACACACGACGGTACTGGTAACATGTTGATGACTGATACATCGATGACTGGAAACACAGTCGATGTCTCGATGAGTGGTACAGCAATGATGGACTATCTTGAGGGAGATGTCACTGACTCACTAGTTACTGTCAGTGACACTGCGCGATTCACTCGCCTACGATCCCTTGATGTGTCGATTACAGCTGACTCAAGCGCAGTAGCTGATGCACCGGTCAAGATTCTTGACGGTGACAACTACGTGGTTGACAGCGGTACGACTGACGCCAGTGGTGGCGTTGATGGCATGTCATTCATGACATGGATGAAGGATGCATCTGGTAAAACAACTGCAAACCTTGCAGGTTACCAGTTGGTGACCATTGCAACCATCGATTACACCGACGGTGTAGACCTTGACGCTCGCTATGCAATGAACACAGTTACGCTAACAGATTCGTCTGGCAACACAGCATCAGCTGACTTGACCACTTCGATCGACTCGCGTACGTGTTACAGTTACACATCGTCGAGTTATGACTACCACGAGCCGTGTACTGGTTTGAATTATCGAAGCAGTCGCACAGTTGATGGAATCGTAGAGTACGGTTACTATGCAATGGTCAGTGACATGTCTAACCAGGTTATCCAGATGGACGCACCATTCAACTATGCCGACAT
>JASLKO010000061.1 GCA_030747475.1 Candidatus Thalassarchaeaceae archaeon
GAAGAGCATCCCAAAGTTTGAGCAACTTACATTTCGTGAATCGCTGCCCCGGGCATCAATTGTTGCACTGATTTTCGCGGCCATAATCGCGGTTTGGGCGACTCACGAAGTCACTCTCAATGATGATAATCAAAAATTCAAGGCCATTACAGAAGAATGTGAAGGTGATGAATGTCAAAGCAACGATGCAAAAGTGTGGCCGAATATTTGGGGACGTACGATCAGACTCTGGATGTTTTCGAGTGTCATCGGTGCCATTTCAATCTTAAAGATACAACCACTTGAGAATTCAAGCGAAGAAGAATAGTCAATTCGCAATTTGTGCATTGATGTTCGAACCATTCATCGATTTGCCTTTCAGGGCATCCAGTGCATGTTGCGCTTTTTCTCTGTGGATTTCAATGACGGCTTCGGTACCATCTGCCTGAATTTGACCAATCGCCAAATCTGGCAGTCGGGCCTGATCTTTCACGAAATTGTGGATTGTTAAATTAGAGGTCTCACTGGTGGTCAAACGAATCGGAACCATGCCAAATACATCTGCACTTTCACCCCAATCCATTTGTTTTCGAACGGGGTCACGATCCACACCATCAGGCAGCTCTGGTGCATCGACCTCTTTCACAACCATGTTCCATGTCGAGATGATTTTCGTCATATTCGGCGCATCTTCACCGGAAACAAAGGACCAGGCTACACCCTTCCGGCCCATTCGACCTGTTCGGCCGATTCGATGTACATACGATTCTGAATCATCTGGAATATCGTAGTTGACAACCATTGTGACGCCATCGACATCTAAGCCGCGGGCGGCCACATCTGTCGCGATGACAATCTTGGTTTTGCCATCACGGAAATCATTGATGATCCGCTCGCGCTTGTTTTGTGCCATGTCACCATGCAAACCAGTGGCGGAAAATTTGTGGCGATCCAAGCGATCAACCAACAAATCAACCATTCGCTTTGTATTCGAGAATACGATGACTTGGTCTTCCTTGGTGAGGTTGATCATGATTCTTCCAAGAACCCAAAGTTTGTTTGCACGACCAATTCGGACCATGTATTGCTCGATTTCTGGAACTTCAACATCAAGGTCATCGCTCATCACATGCTCTGCATCTGTGATGAATTCATTTGCGGCCTCCAATACTTCTTGGGGAAAAGTGGCGGAGAAAAGCAATGTTTGTTGACGATTCGTCAAGCGTTCTAAACACCAAAGAATATCTGGGAAGAATCCCATGTCAAGCATTCTATCTGCTTCATCTAAAGCAAAGTGTGTGATGTTCTCCAAATTGATGTGTCCACGCTTGCTCATGTCAATGATACGACCAGGGGTCCCGACAATGACATCGCACCCGGCATCCAATTGCTTTGCTTGCTTATCGATGTCAGTGCCACCGTATACTGTCGCAAAATTCAGGCCTTTGTCACCTTGGAGCCATCTCATTTCTTCTCCGACTTGAGTCGCAAGTTCACGAGTCGGACACAATACAAGCGCTTGTGTTTGTCCAATCGGCTCACAATTTTCGATGATGGGGATTCCAAATGCCACGGTTTTACCAGATCCAGTGCGCGCTTGTCCGACAATATCATTGCCGGCGAGCGCCAATGGAATGGCTTCTGCCTGAATGGGTGTCGCGAATTCCCAACCCTTACTTGAAATTGCATCAGCAATATTGGATGATAAATCCCAATCCGTGAATCGGACTGTCGAATGTGAATTGGCAGCGGACATTTGTGTCAGCTCTTTCAGAAGGTCTCCGCTTCGTGCATTTCCTTCTGTAACTCGCCCATCCAGTACTTCTCACAGTTTTCGCGAGTGAGTGGGACGCGCTTTTGGCGTACATGCTCACGGATGTATTGGCGGAACTTGAGAGCCTTTGTTCGGTTCACACCTTTTGGTGTAATTCCATCCCAAAGATTGCTGAACTGCTCGCGCTTTGTATCGAACTCCTCGTCACTCATGCAGATTCCTCGGCGTCGGCGACTTTGCACCCCTCTTTAATCGTGCCGACTCCCCTTCGGGGAGAATAGAGGTCAAATCAAGTCGTCTGTACCATCATCAAAATCGTCACCATAGAAAATGTCATCTTGACTAGGCCTGCGTACTGGATCAGGTGTACGACTGGTGTCTTTCGGCTTGGGTGGCTCGATTTCTGGCTTGGGCGGCATTGCGAGTGAACCTTCATCGCGCTCGACCTTTTCTGCAGGTGCAAGGAATGCATTCTTTTCAGATTCAGTCCCTTCGAGAGATTCATCAATCATAAGTTCCTCAAGTAAGGCACGGATTTCTGGGTCGGTCTCTTGATGCAGCAATTCTGAGGCTTGGATGCGAACTTCGGCATCGACCATGATGATGGGTAGCATCTTGATACAGGAAATTCTGATACTTCGATCTGAATGACGAGTGCCATCCGTAATCAATCGCTGCATTCTGAATGAATTCGGATCGAGTTTCTTAGATGCCTTAAGTGCAGAATTTCGAACCTTCTCGTCCTTGTCGAAAAATGCAATCTCAAGGGCGATTTGAGTGATTTTCGGTGCGTGATCTGCCAACGGCATCAAAGCGCGAGCCGCATGCCTTCGAACCACGACTGCTTCATCCTGCAGGCACCAGCCAACCAAATCCCACAATGTAGCAGACTTGTGTTTGGCCAATCGTGGCAAAAGAGCTGCTGCCATCCCCCGCAATTCTCCTTCTTCTTCGCGAATTAACTCATCAATGTGGAGTTCAGCCACTTCAGGCCAAGTATCGGAAACTTGTTTCAGTGCTTCAAATGCTGAACTTTGCCGCTTCTTTTGTCCGGAACGCAATTCCCTCCGAAGCGTTTCCTCAGTTACCGAGGGAAACACCGGTGCGACGATGATGAGGCATTTCTGAGCTGCTTTTTGAACATCGAGGTCAACGTCGTCTAGCAGTTCGTGGAGATGTTCAAACAATTTATCCGAATGTTGCAATGCACAATATGGCAAACTCGCCAATCCGGCAATACGCAATCGAGGTTCGAGTGAGCTCAATGCAGATTCTAATGCATGGTGCGATTCTTGTTGATCGCGTCCACGAATCCTTGGCAATGCACGAATGGCGTCAACTCGTCTTAACAAACGCTCTTTTTCACGCCAAGTAACGGATTCCATCTCGATGTCGCCTCGGGCAAGGGGTAGAATACGATCCAATGGAATCGCATCCCATGCACCTTCGCCTGGTTTGTAGGCCAAATCAAGACCATGCTGGCGTTTTCTACTCGTGTGCAACGGCTTTCCTGTCTTTGGATCTCTGGCAATATATTCGCGCATATTATCGCCCCATACTGTGCACGCCGACCTCTCTAAAGCCACCGGTTCGGCCGGTTGCAGGTGCCACTAGTGCATGACCTTTGGCCCGAGACGATGAAGAACTGAATTGACTACCAAATTTCGGGCACCATGGTTTTGGAGGATGACATTGCTCCCGATATTTCGATTCTATTGGCCCAAACATGGCGGTCAATTCAAGGAGAATTTATCGAAATGGATGCCATTTGCAGAATCTGGTCATTTGATCTCAGTTGGTTTGACATGGAAACATCGCTGCGTGTGCGTGACAATCTGATAGAGGCTGCATGGCTTGATGTAACGCCCAATGGATTACGGTCAAATGTCGACATACGAAATGTTGAGGTTCCTTTTGGGTGGATGCCTACAATGCGCCAATTGAATGACCCTCCAATTTTGCAAAAAGGAAAACAATATTCTGAGAATATTTCAACTGAAAACGAAGTGCAAACTGATGCCGCACCCATTGAGGAGGTGGCAGCAATCGATCCTGCTGCATCACATATCGTCGACATATTGGACAAAATTGCAGCCGACTCTGGGGTTGAGCGCAAAGAGGTCATGCGAAGGGCACAACGGAAACGCCGTTCACTAGGCCCTGTGACACTGTGGATGGCCCTACTGTTGGTTGCTCGGGAACAAAAATTACCCATGCATGAATTTGTTCAAACATTGTCCACTAGTTAGGAGCCTGAACCATTCTTTGTCTGTGAATCAAGAACCAAAAATACGGGCAGTAAGATTAGTGCCAAGACGAGTGAAAAGAATACTGTAATCGCCGTCACGATTCCGAAATCCTGAAC
>JASLKO010000062.1 GCA_030747475.1 Candidatus Thalassarchaeaceae archaeon
CATTCCGCATATGGCATGAGTATGGTTGCCGGTGCGACGCCCAGCGACATGTGGGTGGTTGGGGCATGGCCCACACCCGGAGTTGTAAACTATATCTTTGAACAACCATATTCCGGACCAACTGAAGTGTTGATGTCTGAAGTGAGCCCTCAATGTTCACAACCAACAGATGGGTTGGTTAGCGAATGGGTTGAATTGTACAATGCCGCTGGATATGCGGTCAATCTGTCGCGATGGATGGTGCAAGATGATGCCGGAGGAGCTGCTGCTGTCGCACCTGGCCGTTTGTGGAATCATACGGCAAACTCGATGATTCTTGATGTCGGTGAATATGTCGTTCTCAATTTGGATGACAATATTCTCACCAATCAAGGCGAAACGATTTCACTGCTCGACCCCAATGGGAATTCAGTTCAAACATTGACTTGGGATACAAGCACGGATTGTGAAACATTAGAATCACGATTTGGTGGATCAGATACCCGCCAGACGCTTTGGTCAACACCGGGTGAGGCCAACCCAATCATCCATTCATATGACGGTGGAATGACAATCAAGTTCACACGATTCATGCCTGTAGAAGCATCCTCCAACCGATACAATGATTGGTTTGAAATTACCAACACAGGTGACACTTGGGTGGACTTGGGTGGTTGGATTATCGAGCGACATACCGCCGATAGCTCACAACAATCATTGATGCTCAACTACATCCTAGAACCCGGTCAATCTGTTGTCATTTCAGAAGACCCAGCGAATCTGCTCGAAGATGGGGGGCCGATCGCAGTTGATGCCGATACTCTGTTTGGAAATGACCCGCCGTGGCTGATTAACAGTGGCGGCGCGCTGCAATTGATTGCGCCAGACAATACCGTTGTTGACGCATTTGTCTATGGCTCAGGTTATGCAGAGATCGAAGGTTGGAACGGACTGGCGCTTGAATTGCCTCCATCTGATTCCTCTGGGCTCATCCTCATGCGGGGGGATGGGTGTAATGTATTGCCGGATACAGATACATCAACAGATTGGCAATACCGTTGGCTACGATTGGGTTCAAGTTTGTTCTGTGATTCTGGATATTTCGCCGCAGATGGCGCTGTGACACCTGCCAATTCACCGGTAGGAACACTTCACCAAATGGTCGAATGGATTGATGGAGCAACAACTTCACTCCACATTCACGTCTACCAATTTGATTCACCCGAACTATTCCTTGCGATTGAAGCGGCCGTGCTTCGTGGTGTAGAATGTACGATTCTTCTGGAAGGGGGAATCCTCGGAGATGCTGAAGATGGAGAAGATCAACGTGGATGGGCGGATGAATTGGACAGTGCTGGATGTACGGTCCTTTGGATGATTGAACCGGATGGAGAAAATGCACCGATGGCCCCCTACCGATACATACACTCCAAGGTCGCCGTTCGTGATGGCGATAGTGTCTGGATTGGAAGCGGAAATTGGAAACGATCGACATTCCCATTGGATGGAGATTCTGGCAATCGGGATTCAGGTGTCATCATCGACAGTCAAGATGTTGCCAATCTGGTGATGTCTCGAATGTCATGGGATGAAAATGAAAGTCTATTGCACATCATCAATCAAGATGATGCACCCACATCGATGGGTCGACCAACTGGATGGTCTCGACCAACTGCATCTACTGAATTTGGGCCATCAGAACCCATGCCACTCACCTACCAGGGGCCTTTTGGAGCTGTTTTGCTCACCTGCCCAGATGATTGTATACAATCACTGATTTGGTTGATTGATCAAGCGGATGAATCATTGGACATTGCGGTTCAATACTTCGATTTAGGATGGCACTGGGGGTATGGTGACAATCCATTGATTGAGGCGATTGAACGTGCAGCAAATCGAAGTGTGTCCATTCGTTTGCTGATCAACGGATATTATGTGAACCAAGATGATGGCATTCGTGAAACTGTCAACCATTTCAATCACCGATTGAACATGACGGATGGCTTGGATGTTGAAGCTCGCCTGATGGCGGGTTCTGATGAAATCACAAAACTCCATGACAAGAGTATCATCGTCGATGGAGAATGGAGTCTAT
This sequence comes from Candidatus Thalassarchaeaceae archaeon, assembly GCA_030747475.1. Classification (GTDB taxonomy): domain Archaea; phylum Thermoplasmatota; class Poseidoniia; order Poseidoniales; family Thalassarchaeaceae; genus MGIIb-P. The sequence goes on from JASLKO010000062.1 coordinate 2,075, forward strand.
TTAGCAGCATCAATTGGGGGAGCAACAGTGCACTGCGAAATCGTGAGATGGGCATCGCCATTGAACACGTAGATTTGGCACAACATCAAACTTCGATGTTTGAAGAAGATTGGAATCGATTGGATTCCACAACAGATACCGATGGCGACAACATGCCAGATTATTGGGAAATCGAAAATGGCTTGAATCGCGCATGGTCAGCCGTTCCAGGTTCGACAAATTCGGAGCAAAACCTAGACCCTGATAATGATGGTTTGGCCAACCTGCAAGAATTCCAGTATGGAGGGATGGCTCAAAACTCTGACACCGATGGAGACTGTATCTATGATGGTGAAGAGGTCCAGTGGGCATGGGAGCAAATCATCGATGCTTCGTTGGCTGTTCAAACAGCAGACGCAGATTTAGATGGTGTTTCAGACAACGAAACCATCCCGTGTACAAATCCAGATGATCAGGTGCCGGACAACAACGGAGATGCAAACTCAACCGGAGATGATGAAGACGATGTTACTGGCCCATTCAGAGAAGATGCGATGGATCGAGCATCTGCCAAATTCCTACTCGCTTTGGTTATCATCGCTGCGATTTGCCTGATAGGTGCGGGGTCGATGATGGTCATTGAATACCGAAAGAAAAATGCAGGCAATATTCTGATTGATGACATCGGTGATACAAGTACTGAAATTTGGGAAGATGATACTGAAACGCCTGTTGGTTCGGTCATTCTGGACGGAACAAGCGTAGGCCCCAATGCGGGTAGTGAGGCCAGAGAAGTTTCGGTTGGACGAGATGATGGCGTATTTGGTGCCCCACAGCTTGATGCGTACAATTTCCCAGGTTGGTCACCAAAGCAAGTTCAAGATTCACTTGATGCCGGCTGGACTTTGGAACAATTGCGCGAAAAGTACGATTCTGAGCAATCATAACACGAAGGATTGATGGGCACCCGTGTCGCGCTTGTCACCATGGCAAGAGATTCAATCCCAACACTTGACCTACGCGAGTATACCAATGGAGATGTAACGAGTCGTGAAGCGTTCATCGAAAAGATGGGGGCTGCCCTAGAAGATATTGGCTTTTTTGCACTTTCTGGACATGGAATTCCGTTGGATGATATTGGGCTCGCATACGAGGTGAGTGAGACATTTTTCAACAAAGATGACTCCACTAAGATGCGCTGGAATCAAGAGGGGAATCAACGAGGATATGTGCCCTTTGGAATCGAACATGCCAAGGACAACCCTGCACCTGATCTCAAAGAATTCTGGCAAACCGGTCGAACCCTTGCGGATGACCATCCGCTAAAAGCCGAATATGCCACCAATATTTGGCCGACTGAAGATTGTCCAGAGTTTGGACCGGCTGTTGATGGCCTTTACATTCAGATGGAAGCATTGAGTCGAACCCTCCTAGAAGTCTGCTCACAATATCTTGGCATGGGACCAGATTGGTTGCCAGATATGGCCATTGACGGCAACACAATCTTGCGAATTCTGCACTACCCTGCACTTGGTGACGATGTTCCTGATGGAGCGGTTCGAAGCGCCCAACACGAGGATATCAACTTCATCACACTGCTGGTTGGAGCCAGTGCGGCGGGCCTTGAAGTCATGGATCATGATGGCGGATGGATTGCTGTGGAAGGCAATCCTGAGCACATTATCATCGACTCAGGTGACATGTTACAAAATCTGACCAATGGCCTGTTCAAAGCGGTCACACACCGTGTCATTAACCCACCCGATGCCACAAGTGATCGATATTCAATGCCGATGTTTACACATCCGCGTGATGATGTGGATTTGACACCACTTCCAGAATTCATCGCTCGCACTGGGGGTGAAGCACTCTACCCTAGCATCAGTGCGGGTGAATTTTTGAGACAACGACTCATAGAAATCGGACTGATCGATGATGACTGAGATTCAGAATTTTGTTGACGGTGTTGTCGACGATAGTCTCAGCGATGCTGAGGTGGAGGCTTGGATGCGTGATGTGTTTGAGAATGGCCTGTCAGTTGAGCAAACTGTAGAATTGACACACTCCATGTTGCATTCAGGGACCGTATTGGAATGGCCAGAGGAGTGGAAACATCTGGTGGTTGACAAACACAGCACAGGTGGCATCGGTGACAAAGTTAGCCTTGTCCTTGCGCCCGCTTTGGCCGCCTGTGGTCTCAAGTGTCCAATGATTGCCGGGCGAGGATTGGCACACACGGGAGGGACACTAGACAAACTGGAAGCATTGCAAGGGTATGACGTGACCATTTCACCCGAAAAAGCATTCCAAATGGTCAACGACATTGGGTGCATGATTGGTGGTCAAACCGGTGAAATTGCACCCGCGGATAAACGGATGTATGCCATTCGAGATGTAACCGGATTAATCGCATCGGTGCCGCTCATCACGGGTTCGATTGTGTCCAAAAAGGCTGCAGAGGGTTTGGCCGCTTTGGTCATGGACATCAAAGTGGGCCGTGCTGCATTCATGACGAATGTCGAAGATGCACGGGCATTGGCAGAATCTATCACCTCAACGGGTGCTGGACTGGGCATTGCAACAAGTGTCACATTGACAGAAATGGATACACCGTTGGGTTTTGCAGCTGGCAATGCGCTTGAAGTATTGGAATCTGTGGAAACATTGCGTGGTGCGGGCCCGGCTGATTTGGAGGAATTGGTCTGTATCCAAGGAGGGATTCTTTTGCATGCCACAGGATTGTGCGAAGATGCTGATGAAGGTGCATACAAGATTCATGATTCATTGATCGATGGCAGTGCGATTTCAATCTTTGAACAAATGTGTATCGCCCAAGGTGTCGCCAAGAAAACATTTGATTCAGAGCGCAATTTGTTATCCACACTAGGCCTGCTAGACCCCCACTTGAGGACAACAGAAATTTCTGTTCCAAGACCAGGGTGGATTGCCGACATTGATGCGATGGGACTTGGCAAAGTTGTCTTGGAACTTGGAGGTGGACGATTGAATCTGGGTGAGGATATCGACTCTGGTGTCGGATTCGTACTCGATGCCCATGTGGGTTCATTGATGGTGGTCGATGAGACATGGATTACGATCTACCATCGGAATGAATTGTCGCAGGAACATCGCAATATCATTGAGAATGCCATCACACTCAGCAATGAACCGGTCGATGCTGAAAGTCGGGTAATTGAGATTCTTTGAGACCAATAAAGCGCTTCTATGAAATAGAAGCGTAAGTTATCTACGTGCATGGTGCATCGGAGAGAGGGTGTTCTTTCGTTGAGTATGATTGCCCTCATGCTTCTCGCAGTTCAGATTCCAATGTTCGACAATGTGTCGCCTGAACAAACTCTCTACCGCAGCCAAAGCGTACCCCTAGATTGTGGCAATTCAACTCGGAACCAGGGCTCGCCGATTCATGTCGATGTACTGAACGGAAGCGATGCATGGAACGGGACAGATATCTGTCCGAAAGCCACGATTTATGGCGCGGTTCAAAGTGCTGTTTCAAACGATGAAATCATTGTGCACTCGGGAGTGTACTACGAGAATATCACAATCGATAACCTCGATGGATTAACGATTCGAGCGGCAGATAACGAACGGGTGGTCATTGATGGCACCAAAAGCATCGCAGATGACCTCAATCTTTCTTGGTCAACTGCAACCGATGGCATCCAATATGTCGACCTGGCCGACCCGGGTTGGCAATTGTTTCTGAATTATGATGAACAGGTTCCGGCAAGATGGCCAAATGCAAACTTCAGCGATGGAACAGTGTTCAACCGAACACACAATTGGGCACATGGAACCATCACCGGTTCGAACAATGCATACACCAATGGTTGGTTGACAGATTCAGGTGCAGTCGCAGGAGGGCATGGGGGGCTCAATGCGAGCGGAATAGATCCTGTGGGCGCCATTGCTATCCTCAACGTCGCATCTTTCCGCTCATACAGTCGAATTGTAACCGGATGGAATACCAATAACGAAACATTCAGTTTTGCTCAAACAGATGAATGGAAGACCAAGCACCATGCCTACTTCCTTGAAGGGAAACGTGAACTAATCGATGTTGAAGGCGAATGGTGGCTCAACAACACAAATCAACGGCTGCACTATTTGCCACCTGCCGGACACGATGCGAACGATCTGGACCTTCGTGTCAAAATGCAGCCATTCGCTTTCACGGTCACAAATTCCGATAATGTAACCCTTGGTGGATTGGAGTTCTTTGCCACCACCGCTCAATTCGATAGTTGCGATGGTTGTGCGATTGATGGTGCAACAATGCTCTATCCAAGCACCTCAAAGCGTGGCCTCAATATTGCAGGTGAAGATATCGATGAAAGATGGGTTACCCGCTTTGACCGATGCACGAATTCCTTGGTCAATCAAACTGCAATCCTCTATACAGATGGCACAGCTATCGAGTTCCATGGTGGCGCATTGCAATCCCACAATAACACGGTTCACGATTCATATTTCCACCATATTGACTGGTCGGTTAGCGATACACCTGGATTGATGGTGACGATCTATGACGGTGGGAAAGACAACTCCTTCACCAACAATACAATCAGTCTGACCGGTGCCTCTGCAACCATCTCAATCGGCGATGCGCCTACGGTGATGTACAATGATGTCTGGAACACTGGTCTTTTGCAAACCGATGGTGCCGTTGTCCAAATGATGATGGCTGAACAACAGGATGCTGACATTGCCTACAACTGGATACATGATACCGACAAATATGGCATTCGAATGGATGGTCCAGTCGGTGGTACAAATGAAGGAAGAAATGCCACAGTCCACCACAATGTGTTGTGGAATGTCAGTGGAGCCATCATGGTCAAGGGCGACTATCACACCGCGAGTAATAACACAATTTTTGGCAACGACCGTGGCAAAAATCACATTATTGTGCTCAATGAAAATGGAGTGGGCAATGAGAACTCCACAATTTGGCATAATGCTGCAGATTCGATTGCTGCGCATCGCACTCAAGATTGGGATGGATACCCCTTGCAGAATGGGACCTATGGCTACAATTGGAATGGTTACAGAAATAGTACCAACCAAGCAAATGTTTCCTCGATGCTAGTCGATCCAGCGAACCGTGATTTCAGGCCACTTGTGTATTCTGATTTAGATGTCCTAAATGCAGGCGCGTATGAGGCAGGGGCTGCAAACCCCTGGACTGCGGGCAACTCTTGGACCTATGTTCGACCCCCCAACCCAATCGTTGGTTGTCTTGA
>JASLKO010000063.1 GCA_030747475.1 Candidatus Thalassarchaeaceae archaeon
GGGCGCCTTTGACCTAAACAAGTTTGAATGCACCCGTTAGGGAATCGATAGAATCTCGAGGGCCAGGGCCAAGCCCAACCACTGTGACGGTCCCAGCTGGAATTTCGGTATGTCCTGCATCCCTGACCATGTAACACACGATTCCTGCGGCTTGCGCTTCACCAAACAAGCGCTTGAGTGAGTCGATATTGGGGGCCTCCACAACAATTTTTCGTGCCCCGTTTTCGCGCCAATTCTTGAGCGATTTCGGGGTTTCTCGACGGGCTTTGAGAGCGCATTCAACTGCAGCATGGCCACACTGAGCTGCAAGCTTTCCTTTCGACAACTTGAGATCTTTGCGCGTCACAAGTACCATTGTCATCGAATCATCATTTGCCATCTAATCCTCTCCATCGAGTCTCGATATTCCCGCCATTGGGTCCTCAAGTTGTTTTGCAACCGCTGCTGCTTCAGCGATGAACGCTTCGCTTGTCACAGTCTCTGTCGATAAATTTGGCAACCATCTGCCGGCCTCATGACGCCGATGTAGCCAAAGAAGATGGTGCAAACTTGGTGCCATCCACATTGTGAATAATACGTTGCCAAACGCATGGAGCGCGTCAAAAAGCAATCCTGCAATTATGAAGGCTAAGAACGCCTCAAATGATTGGTACAAAGCCAATGCGGATAGGGACACAATCCAATCGAAAAGGAACCCCCAGACAAAAGCCAAAATGGCCATTGGGAGGATACGGACCTTGGTCCCATCCCAATTGACGAGGAGAGGGCGCAATACAGCAGCACTTGCACCCACCGCTCCCCATGCTAGGGCCTGGTAGAAGGTCCAAGGGCCATGACCCAATGCCATATTGGAAATCAATGCAGTTAGCATAGCAACGGCTGCCGCTCTACGCGCGCCGAGGTGTAAACCAATCATCAACAGCAAGAGTGTCACAGGTTGAACATTGGGCACCGCTGCGAAGAGAACTCGGCTGGCACTTGCAACCGCTGCCAATAAGGCGATCAGAGCAGCTTCCCGACCAAGATTGAGTCGTCTATCGACACTGAACAGCAATGTCCCGAAAATCAGACCAAACAAAGTTGTCAGCCAAACTGCAATCCCTCCGGGCGTTCCTGCCCATGCTTGAATTTCCGAGAACATCACGATGATGCCTCCATTAATTTGCCTTGGTCTATCGACCAAATTCGGCCTCCGCTTACCTTCGCCCAAGCGATTAAGTCTGGAGAATGTGAAGTAATGACCAACGCACAACCCGCCTTTCTTCTGGCGTTGAGTTGTTCAATTAAATCGGCCAAAGTGAGATCGTCTAAGCCGTGATCGATTTCATCAAGTAGCATGATGGGGGGATTACGCATCAATAGGGGAAGCAATGAGAGTCGACGGCGTTCACCAGTTGAGAGGTCATGAACTGGAGTGACCATCGAAAGATGAGAAAGGCCAAGGTCAAGCCGCAAAGCTGATTGTTGTAATTGGATGGCTTCTGCATCTGGAATATTGACACCATCAAGCATGCTCTGAGCGTGTAGAGTCGGATGTTGTAATTTCAACTCTTCATCAATTGTCATGCCCAAGAGCCGACGGTCGGGTGATGTTGGCAACCAAGGCAAATTTGAGGTCGCGGACCATTCTCGAAGAAGTGTCGTTTTTCCACTTCCATTCACACCCTGAATCAAGATTAGGTCACCTGAACGAACTGGTTTGAGATTGTGAGTGAAAAGGTCGCCTTGTGGAGGTGTGCCGACTTCATCTCCCCTCTCGACCCATACTGTAGGATAATCTTGAGGTGGCATTGTTTCCCCGATGTGTATTTCTTGATCTGCAATACGTGCCCATCGTGCATGTCGATGTGCGACGACAATAATCAAACCACCCCTTGCACGGTGCTTTACAACCGCCTTGCCAAGTTGGATGAAGCCATCTTCATCGAGATGTACATCCGCCTCATCGAGAAGCCATATCGGTTGAGCCGGATCCAGATGTGCTGCCAAAAGCAAACGTTGTTGCTCACCTTCT
>JASLKO010000064.1 GCA_030747475.1 Candidatus Thalassarchaeaceae archaeon
TATCGCTCCCTCAGTTACGGGCCGGGCCCGGGATATGTAAATGAGACCCGCTTCAAACGCTTTGGATATGCGGAAGGTGATGGTACTCGCAATCATCGCCCTGTTCTTTCTACCTTTGACCGGCGCAGACATGGAGGAACCTGACAAATCCAGAACGGCCAATGGGGGACGCGCCATCCTCTTGGAGCAATTGACGGCAACATGGTGCGACACATGCGCAACCATCGACCCTTGGGTCACTAATTTTGTTGATGAACGATCAAATCGTGTGGTGCGTATTGCGTTTCACCCCAATGATCACGACCCATTTGGCAGTCCATTGACGACACATAGAATTGCGCTTAAAGCACCAGAAACAACCCCCTCATTGCCTACATTTTGGTTTGATGGAGAGGGTGAAATGGAAGGGCAAGTGACCCCATCCATGCTCGAAAATAATCTACGCAATGCAGAATCAAATCGTGAAGATTCGTTGCAAATGCAAGTCTGGTGGGACACCTGGTCCGATACTGCCGATGATGAGATTCAGAAACTATCAATTCACATTCCGAATTCTTTGCCAAATAATACAACCATTACGGTCTTCAAATTGGAATCGCTCTCAATGAAAAATCAGGAGATTGCATACAATGGCATAGACACGCACCATGATGTTGCAACACAAATGATTGTATTTCGTGAAAACGGCACCGTCTCGAGTTCATTTGGAGGCACTGGAGGTTGGAACCTCTCAGATGGTACACGTGAGGGAGCAGGTGCAGTTCCAATCTACATTCTAGAAACGAATGGGAGTGCAGATGGATTTGTGACGGTTATCGAAGTAGATGGGGTGGTTCGAGGTGTCATCGGGATATATGATGATGAAAATCCCCGAAATGTGGAAAATGATGGTTTTTTAGCCACATTATTGCTTGCTGGAGCGCTTGTGACATCTAGCATTCTGATTTCCCGAAGTAAACTCCAGTGAAGTAGACCTATATTATACTCGCGAATTGTTGTGCAAACGTTGTCCTGCGAAGCATTCATAGTCTGTCAGTGCTAATATTACACTGATGGCGTACACCCCTGAAGAAAAAGAAGAAGAACGCCTTGGGGGCGTTCAAGTGGATCGAGAATGGCTCGTCGAATATGTTGTCGAGTTGGAAGATGAAAATCAAATCCGTATGGTGACGATTTTGCGAGGTGCTGAAATGGCAGATGTCCAGAGTCGATTGTATGACATATTGCGTGCACAATATGCATCCGAAACACGACTGGACGTGACTGTCGTTCGTATGGAACCCGTAGACATGCGCACTGACGTCGCACTGTTCGAAATTGGTGGGACGTTTCAGCCCTGATTACTTGCTGCGCGCCTTTGCCAATAGTTCGGCTTTTGACAATTTTTGAGCAACATCCCAATTTCCGGCATCCCTATCCTCACGGATTTTGTATAGAAGGTACATTGTTGCAATCAATGCAATATGAACGCTGGTACAGTATGGGCAGATGTGTGGTGCACCATCCACAAGTGCCAATTCAACGAGAACAAGCCAAGCAATTCCAGGGATACTCGGCAAGCTAGCCCACCATGCATAGTCTGCATACGATTTGGCCCAATCTGCTTTCATGTCTATCAAGATAGACAAGGTTAGCCAACCCAATAATGAGAATGCCAAAATTCCGATCACACCCCAAGGTACACCGAAGAATTCTGAGTAATTTGGGTCACCAATAACCGACCCACATTGCACAATACCCTCAGATGCACAATAGTTTGATTTCCCAGTGACCAAATCATTGTGAATCATCCACGTCCAAGCACTGGCGGCAAGACCACCGATTTGGATGACGAATAAACCTAGCAAGCGCTTACGAATGGGGCTGAATGATTCAAACTGCGGGAGTGTGAAGCGCCCAAATGCGATTGCGAGGCCAAGGGCAATAATGCCCAAAAATACCACAAGGGGACCATGTTCCATTACGGAATTCATGCACTAGCCCCCATGATTCTTTGAATGGCAGCACCGGGGTCCTCACCCTGGTTTTGGCCACTATTCCAAGCAACGATGCCATCGGGTGACAATAGGAGGTAGAACGGAGTCCCTGGCAAATCATAGTTATCGGCAATATCTCGGTCCAAATCATCAATATATGGCCAATCGTGAGGGGTTCCTGGTCGATCTTCACAGTTGGCTTTATCCGATTTACAACCACTGTTTGAATTCTGATCTCTGAAGTCGACAATTTCTGTTTTGCTTCCAGAATGGCCTGGTATAGACAATTCCGTTGCGATTGTGAAGAATTTTACGTCACTTCCAAATTGATTGTAGTAATTGCTATGCTCATCCCCTGCCTCATAGCAATGCGGGCAATCTGTGTCGATAAACAGCAAAAATATCCAATCACCTTCATCCCCTTCAGACCAAGTCATGTCAATATTATCGTATAATTCGAAATCAGACCATGTTCCACCCGAATATGCCTCGCTGACAATGTTAGGAGCCAACTGGCCTTCTGCAACACCGATATCCGCGGGTGGGGCCAACACCCATACACAAACTAGGATGACGGTCAATATCGCTGAGATGGAGAAAAATGAGGTGACTCGCGCATCATCTCCAAATCCAGTGGCATTCGCATTTCGGTTATTCTGTCTTGAACTCATTCTAAACCAATCTCCTGTATCAATGTAGATGCTGTATGACGAATGGCATCTTCTGAATCAAAGTTTGTGGCGAATCCTGTTCGCAAGAGCGCACCCGGGTCGAGCATTGTCTTTGGGACATCGCCAGCCCATCCTCGGTCACCACCCGTATATTCTATACTGACATTTTCAAATCCAGTTTCTTCAACCACGATTTCTGCGATTCGGCGCACACTGCAAGTATCGTGTGTGCCTAGATTGAAACAATTGACGGCTGAATCTGTCGATTCAGTCAGATGAACCATGGCCCGTGCACAATCCATGACTTCCATGTATGATTTTTCTTGGCGGCCATTTCCTAGAACCTCTAGACGACTTGGGTCAGCTTTGAGTTTGTGAATGAAATCGAAAATGACACCGTGCGTGCCACGGGCACCGACAATGTTTGCAAAACGGAATAGCCACGCTTTGAGTCCAAATGTCCCAACCCAACTTGTGATTAGGGCTTCAGATCCCAACTTGCTTGCACCATACAAACTAATGGGGAACAGTGGACCATAAGATTCGGGTGTCGGCATTTCTGAAGCCTCGCCATAGACCACACTGCTGCTCGCAAATGCAATGTTTTTCACATCTGCACAACGCATTGCTTCAAGGACATTGTAAGTGGCGACGGTTCCTTGCTTCAAATCGGTGTCAGTCACCTGAGTCCCCAATCGAATATCTGGGTTTGCCGCCAAATGGAACACAAGTTCAATTCCATCCATGGCAGATTTAACCGCTTCAAGGTCAAGAAGGTCGCCTTCAATGAAATGAATCGTTTCACCGTGATGTGAAATGAATTCATGGCGTCCACTGCTCATGTTGTCAAAGATGGTGACCGTGTCACCACGAGCCACCAAACGATCTACCAAGTGCGAACCGATGAAGCCAGCACCCCCTGTGACGAGGACATTCATGTATTGCGCGACTGTGGTGGTGTTCTTCAATGCCACGTTTTCAAGCCCGTTCAATTTCACTCACTTTCCCTCCGCATAGCGGAGTGAATCAATTTCAATTCATTTCAGGCCTTAGCGGAATGATTGTCGCCCCAAGAATGGTCGGATACCTGCCTCGAAAAGAGGTGGAGTTGAAAAAATGTCAAATAATGAGAAAAATAATACTGAAAAAAATGAAAATGGAACGATGATGATGCCGAGTCTACTTGTTGGTTATGTCCGTCGCAGTAATGCGGGGGGCGCGATAAAGTTGTCAATCAATGCCAATGCCTTTGGAGATTGTCAAACATACACGACCACAGATGGGCAAACATACACCTCGCTAGTGATTAGCCTAGATGCGATGCGTAAGGTCATCGATGGTGATCGTGCGGTTACAACTGTTAGCCAACTGATTTTCGAATAATGTGTGTGTGTTGCCGGGGTTATCTCCGGCAACCACCATATTCGTCCAAAGGACGGTTTTGAAGGGGAAGTGTTGAAATGCACTCCATTGGGACCGAAGGGCATGCAAGGTCGTGATGTAGGATCCATCGTTTGGGATGGGCCGGTCATTGCTGCCATGCCCGTTTTCAATGAGGAGGAGACCATCGGCA
>JASLKO010000065.1 GCA_030747475.1 Candidatus Thalassarchaeaceae archaeon
TATGCTTACCAAGCCGGATGGAATGATGTCCATATTACGGATGTGACAGACCCATACAACACCACGGTGATGGGTGTTTACAACGATCCGAATACCCAAGTCCTCGATGTGAAATATCTAGAGTACAATGGCAATGAATTCCTAATTCTGCAAAACCAGTTGATTGATTCTGGTTATGCGGACCCAAATGTTGGAAATTGGGATGACCCCATCCAAGTCAGTGTGACTTTGCTTGATGTCACCGACAAAACAAATCCACATTATGTCGATTCATGGTATGATGCAGATCATCCAAGTGGGCCACACAACCTCTACACGCAAATGATTGATGATGAGTGGTATATTCTGGTCGCAAACCCGGATTATACAGCCTGTGATATCGGCCAAGGGGATGCCTGTGGAGGCATTACCATCGCCCATCTACAATTTGATGTTGGGCCAGATTCCCTTCCTAGGATTGTAAAAATCGGTGAGGCCGAAGTGGCCTGGGAGACCACCCGAGGCGGCTGGATTTACATCCATGATATGACGAGCCAAACCTGGCCAGGAACAGACGAGAACGACCCACGCTTTGGAAGAACTTACGTCTACGGTGCTTACTGGGAAGCCGGACTCAGAATCTTCGACATCTCAGATGTCCCACACCCCACAAATTCTCCTGCAGAATATGCATGGCATGGTACTGCGTGTCGTGCAAGTGGCGGGACACAAGCAGCATGCAATTGGCGAGCACCTGAGGTTGGACATTGGGATGACTTTGCAGATCTAGATGGAGATGGAGAATTCGATAGCGGACCTACTGGAAACGAAAATGGTGGCCGTGCATCTTACATCCATTATGCCGAACCATTTCCTGAAATGGTCGACACCAGTCACCTTGGTGGACCTGATGGAGAAAGGCACCTCACCATTCTTGCAGTTGAAGTTCTCGAAACATCGGTTGGCACCGGCTTGGTGTATCTACTAGACACCACCAATTACACAATGAGCAATGGCAACTTGCACTTTGAGCCCGCACTTTACTCGACTTGGGAAATCCCAACCGCATGGGAACATTGCTATGGTGCATCGTGTTCAGATCACGCCAATGATGACGAATGGTTGCTATTTAGCCCACACAATTTGGACAGCGTATACTTCCCAACAAATGGTGATGACTTGCCAGACAACAGTCTTGGTGGAACTTGGGATGGAAGACTCTACGTCAGCCATTATCACGGTGGCATGTGGATTGTCGATGTCGAGACCATGATCAAAGCAGGCCATACGGGTCAAGATATGAATACAACGAATATGGAAGCTACGATTGCATTTTATCTCCCACACGGTAGTGACTATGGTGAACCACTGGGGAGCCAATACTACGACTTTGGATGGATTCCATTCCTATGGGCCGTAGAATATCATGACGGTTATGCATACATGTCCTGTATTACAAGTGGACTGTATATTGCCCAACTCGACATTGATGAACCCTACCGGGGTGTATTGATGAATAACGGCTAACTTAGAGCCGATTCATTCAGATACGAATTCATCTTCGGCGAGTTGTACGCCATGGTGTGCAGGTCGATTCAGCAATGGTTTTCAGACTCATTAGCACATTAAGATGCGCCAGTACCAAATGAAATTTGAGGTGATTTTTTGAAGCGTAGGATGGCAATATTGTTGACAATCTGCATTTTCCTACCAGGGTGCACATCTCCGTCTGCTGAAATTGATGAATTCTATGGACAGGATTTGCCCGGGGACGACCCCGAATATGATGTCAAGGAATTTTCCCTAGTGGGCCCGGATGGGAATCAAACCAATTTATCAGACTTTGAAGGGCAAGTTCTGATCGTCTCATTCATCTATTCAAGATGTCCAGATGTTTGTCCAATTGTCAGTGCGAATTTACGTTGGGTCAGTCAAGAGTTAGCGGATGATTATGGAACCAATTTCAGCATTATTTCAATCACTGTTGATCCTTGGTTCGACACCCAAAATACGTTGGAGCAATATGCCGTTGTTCGGAATTTAACATGGCCACACCTGACTGGTGACGTCACTGTACTCGAGCCGATTTGGGAATCATTCCACGTGGGTTTACAAACATATGAAAATACATCATACGAAGAGGAAGAGAACAATACAAACACCACTGGGCGCCATCACCCAGATTATCTGGTCGATCATTCTACTGCAACGATTATCCTTGACAAAGACCATGTTCAGCGAGTGCGTTGGAACGATTTAGATTGGGAACCATCGCTATTTGCTGAAGATGTGCAAAAATTATTGGATGAATAATCAGAGACCAAGCATTCCCTTGGCTGCTGCAAGGGCATCATCAAGTCCGTCCGAATTTGAACCGCCTCCTTGCGCAAATGTAGGTCGCCCACCGCCTCCACCACCAATGTGGCTAGCGATTTCGTTGAGAATAGCGACCGCATTGTGATTTTCAGCGGCAATGGTTCCTTCTGTAATTGCAACGATAATTTTGCCGCCGCCTTCACGGCTGCCGACAACTGCCACAGTTGGTTTGGATGAATCACGAGTGAGTTCACCCACCATGTTTTGCATTTGTTTCAACTCTCCAGTGGCCTCCATTATAACATATCGAACGCCACCCTTCTCGACCGCTTCGTCGCCACCTCCACTGGTGCGCAATCGCACGATTTCAGCCTCGAGAGATTCGATTTTCTTCTGTTGGGATTTCCACTCGTCAAAGAAGCGATTGACAGTCTTTGGCAAGTCATCCACCGATACGCCAAGTGTCTCTGCTGATTCGGTCAGCAGGCGCTCCTGCCGACGGGCGTGTTCACGTGCTGTTTCCCCGGCCACGATTTGCAGTCGCTCTACCCCGTCTTGGACTTGACTGCTGCGGATGATGCGAACCTCGCCAATTTCGCCGGCTTGATCGTGATGCGTGCCTCCACAGGCCTGAACATCGTGATCACCTATTTTTATGACTCGGATTCGACTATGTTTTGGGGCACCACCTTGGTACAATTCGAATCCGAATTGTGCGTCTGCATCAGCACGATCGAGTACCATTTTTTCGACGGGCGGATTTGTAGCAATGATGGCATTTGCATGATCTTCGATAGCATCGAGGTCATCTCGAGTAAGGCGTTGGTAATGGGTGACATCCAGTCGTGCATATCGTTCCCCCTTGGAAGAACCAGCCTGCCAGATGTGAGGGCCAAGCAAAGCACGCGCACTTCCACCAATGATATGCACGGAGGTGTGGTGATCCATCAATTGCTTGCGGCGGTTCCATGAGACATTTCCTTCAACAGGACCAGAAATGGCACCATCAGTCAGATGAAGAATCACGTCTCCTTCAATTCGTGTGTCGAGAACATTGGAATCGCCAAGGGTTCCACAATCCCCCAATTGCCCACCACCTTCTGGATAGAATAGTGTATGATCTAGAATGACAGCATGTGTAGGGTTCCCTTGGACCTCACCAGACAAATTCAGCTGAGATGAGTCAATTTCTTCACAGTGTAGGACCGTTGCATTGAATTGGGTTTTTGAGGTGTCATCATAGTATAGACGCTCAGTTGTAGGCCAATCTCCCTCAACCAGTTTTTGCTTTCCTTTTGCTTTGGCTGCTGCCTTTGTTTGCTGGGCATTTCGCGCCGCCATATCCGCAGCAAAACCGACTCGAATGGTCAGATTGATCCAACCTAATCGATTTGCAATACTTGCGACCATGTCTGGCTG
>JASLKO010000066.1 GCA_030747475.1 Candidatus Thalassarchaeaceae archaeon
GTTGTTCGAATGTTCAATCACCTGTTCATCGGACCAATCTGTCCATTCAAAGTCCCACATCTGCCAAGATGCCCATGTAAGGCCCATGGACTCAACAAGCATCACAAAACCAGCCAGTTCCATTGCATAATCCGGCAAGGGGTCTGCAAGGATTCGGCCGATGACCCAACCATGGACCACTGGAATCATCAGCAGAATGTTGGCCCAACGGCGCTTGTAGGCATATTGTGTGAACAAAATCACGCCGAGTAATAGGGCCAACCCATACAGGTATGTGTCCGCGATGATGGCTGAAATGATGCCATAGACTACAATTGCATCAAGGACATTCTCTCGAACTGCCATTGAAAAATCATCGGATACATTCTTGAAAAGTTGGCCTTTCAATTCAAGCAAATACAATGCACCATTGTACACAAATGTGAATGCGCCTGCGAATCTGAAAAGTTCCATTCCTTCGAATCCCCATTCCAATTGACCTGCATTCAGTAATGTGAGGAACAGAACGATTGAACTGAAGTAAAACCAGACCATGGTTCCAACCGACCATGCGGCAATTGAGGCGGCTAGAACACCGGCGACCAAGAACCAGTGTGAATCTGGAATCAATAGGAATAAGCCCATCAGCACGTAGGCTGTTGGAATCACAAACGGATGAGAGTGCTCATCCACCTCTTGCCCACTAGATTGCAATCGTCGATCATTGAGCCAACCTAGCAATGATGGGAGGCCGATGGCAATCAAGCCGATGCCGGCCCATCGCGGAAGTTCGATGAGAGTCATCTCAACCAAATGCGCTGGCATTTGTTCGATGATTCCTCCAATCAATAGTGAGGGTAAATCATCTAGGTTTAGCATCCAAATCCAGATGACCCAAGTTACACCGAGCAACTGAATCGCCAACCCTTGGCGATGGGAAAAACCTCTGGACAACACAAGTAGGAACAGTGGAATGGCCAGCAATCCACCACTTGTATCTAGCAATGCAATCGCAAGAAGGGCCAACAGGGTTGCGGACCCTGCAACCATATTTTTCTCACCTTCAAGGCCACGCTTTCGCAAAGCCACATCGACAACGATTGGGGCCAATAGCAGAATCCCATCGAACAATAGGGCACCATATTCCCCGGCAGTTGACGGATCCATGTGCAAGAAGAAGGAGGTTGGTAAACCGATGAGGAACAGAGTCCAAGCTGCTGATGCACGTGTTTTGTCATCGTTTGGCAACTCTTTGAGAACCTCATATGTGAGGACGCCGATGGGGACCATCAACAGCAATACCAAGAGCAAGTTATTGCCATCGGGGTTGCCACTCTTGGCTTGTGCCAATGCAAACAATAGCAAAGGTGCCACTAGGCCAATTCTGGCTGCAGGACCCAGTCTGAATCCGGACATTTGCTGACTCAAAGCGGATTCGCGCATGACCCATTCGCCAGTTGCTGAATCAAATTCTGGGATGCTTGTCCCCATCGATCCAATTTTAGCGATGAGTTGGCCAAGGTCAACTTCAACCTCACGCAGACCACGTCCAAGGACGTAAAGTGCAATCGCGAAGACCATGGCTTCTATACGCAAATCATACGCAGACAATTGCGGTAGTTCTAGACGACCTGCTAGTTCAAGAATCAATATACCAACAGATGCCAAGGCGACCCGACCTGTGGCTTTCATCCGTGATTCTTCACCTGCCTGGATAATCTCATTCGCTTCCTGTGATTGTTGCCAAACCAAGAAGATAAGGAAGGTTGCTAAGCCCAATGGAAGCCAAGGACCACTGCCCATCAGCAACTCATTTGAAAGTAAAACCATGACCAATCCCGCATTCAATACTGAATTCGAGAGTTTTTCCTCACGCACAGCAAAATGGCCAGTAATGATGAGTGCTAGAGGTGGAATTGCAGCAAACAATGGGTCCAGACCCAATTCTTCAATGCCACCAAAGTCCGGGTCAGAAATCCAGCCATTTACCATCCATGCAAACATCATCCCAATGAATGTCCAATCGGACACCCAACGGCGTGTTTGTGGTACAGTCAGCATGTAGATGAATGACAGTAATCCAAGACACCAAGCGAGCATGCTTCCAGGGCCTGGGATGAACAAGAGTGCGAAACCAAGGCCAATGGGCATTGATGGGACGCGGTTCTTGTGCACAGGCCAAAAATAACCGACAAGCAAGGCGACCCACAACATGAGTTGGAGACTGATCCAGTCATGTTGAATTGGTTCTAACAGTATGAATTCAGCATCATTCACGCCGCCAACCCACTGTGCAAGAATAATCAATGCAACCAATGCAATTGAACCCTTTTCGATCATCTTTTGCGAAAGACCAGGGTGTGCCGCAAAGACACCTTGGATGAGAACGATGAGGATGAGCATCGAGAGACCTTCTCCTGCTGTGTCAAGGAATATCTCATACAGGAATGGTGTCAGAGATGAGACAATTGCTGCCGTCAAAAACAGTGGGCTACGGTCACTATCTGTTGCAACTGCCATCGAAATTGTCGACATCATGACAACGGCGATGAGGACGGGCAATGTGCCGGTATTCGCCGCATAATCAACCCAAATACTGGCCCCACTGAGCATGATGGCAAGCGGAGCGAGGACCAAAACGAGACGTGGTAGCGTCCCTCCATTGACGCGCTTTGTATAATGCCAAAATCCAATGATGGCCCCCGTAACGGTGCCTGCCTGAATGACTACGCCCCAACCGCCTGGCATCCAATCTTCTGCACCACTAACACCCTGGCACAGTCCTGTGGATTCTGCCCCATGGCCACAAACAAGGTACAATGTAAATCGACTGAACCAATAGGTGCAAAGCAAGCCGAAGAGTAAACCAAACGACAACAAATAATCGTGGATAATCGACAAAGATCCTTGTCTACGGAACTGAATTTCAACCAACACGAAGGTGGCCAATGTGGCCAACGATGAGCCGACTGAGAGCCAGAAGAATGTCCAATCCGTGTCCGTTTCTGAGACCATGAATGTCCAAATGCCAAGCAGCAATGCAATCACACCACCGCCAAGAGAGATAATCATGCCAAATTGTGCATCTGATTTATCAACAGAATCGCCCGACTTCATGACCATAAATCCAGGTTGATAGGTCTGTGTTGGATTCTGTTGAGGGCTAAGGTTTCTGAACCGAGTACGCGATGATTCTTCTTCTGCCATGCACAAAGGTTGTCCATTCACCTCATAATGCATTTCCCGGCCAAACGGTGGCAGACCCCAAATGACGTATGCCGGGGCAGGATTCATTATCCGATGCAGTGTCCCGTTCTTATGCAGGTTGTACATCTACACTGGAATCGGGCTAAAATGGCCAATTCTGGCTTTAGTGACCTGCTAATTCCATGTACGCGCTTGGAGGTGGTCGCCCATCTTTCTGTTTCCGATTCAGGTGTACGCCAACTAATGAAATGTGATTTTCGAGAAGGATTTGGACCTGAAGATCTTTCAGATTCAGAACATCTTACGTTTGAAACTTCACTGCATGGGGATGAGGATTCAAGGCCAGTTGTGGTGTTCAACACACACCCCTTGGCCATTGCGAGTATTGATTTCCCCGACATTGCAGTGCTGCCACCTTACACATTCTCTGAAGATGGGATCTCGATTACACTGCGTGGTGTGTCGAGTGGGATTAGCAAATTCTTGGCCTTGGCTCGTGAAATCATCCCACCGGACAGCATCAAAGTCATCAATGAAGGTGAGAGTGAGGATGGGCCGCGTTCCCTATTGGGTTCAAAACAATGGCAAGTTGTTCAAGCAGCGGTTCAATGGGGTTACTATGATGATCCAAAAGGCGTATCGATGCGGCAGATGTCTGAGCGCTTGAACATGGCTCGGTCAACGCTTGGTGAACATTTGCACAATGCGGAAGCCACCATCATGAAATGGTTGGTCGAACAAGAGTGATTCACTCTTCTTCAGCATGCACTTACCATTCATCATTTCTGCTTAATTTTGCAGTCACAGAACAGCCGAGTAGTGAGACGATTCCTAGAACCCAAATCAGCAATGTGATTTCATCAATATACGAGGCATCTGCACCATCGAAATTGGTCCAGTAACTGTAAGGCTTCATGTTCGTGATTACTGCACTCTTGAAGTCCTCAGATTGCTCTTCGGTCATAGAAGATGATTGAGAAATCTGGAACACTGGTTGCAAGTCATCCATTGTAGGATCGATTGCTCCAATTCCACGCGTATCGAGATAGAAGTACGAATTCATTTCACCAGCGATGGCCGCATTGACATTGGGCTCCATTTGCATGACCACTTCGCCTCCAAAGTACACAGGGAGTGCACCAGGGAAGATGTCCAAAATGTTCTGTTGGTCGAGGAGTTTTGCTTGAATTGGATTTTCTAGAGGGTCGACAGTAAACGTGTGCGTCTGCGTTTCGATTCCATA
>JASLKO010000067.1 GCA_030747475.1 Candidatus Thalassarchaeaceae archaeon
CATTTGGTATCGTACAACACTGATTTGTTGTAGGCAGGGGATGAGGTCATCAATAACACTAACAGACCAACAAACAGAGCCAGTAGAGAGAAGTATTTTTTGTCTAGGATAGATGTGCGGCTTCTCCTGTTCATGGCCATATTTTCTAACAACCGAACGTTATCTTGTATGTTTACGGATGCAGATTGTGTCGCTTGAGGCGCTGCGCACTCAGGGCAGAACTTCATGGCCGCTGTGACCTCTGAACCACATTCACGACAGAACGGCACAACACCGCGTTACAATGCGACTACTTGACAGATTCTACGGTGATTTTCGCCTTTAGGTCGGGTTGAGGTGCGTATGGGGTACCCACACGATTCGGGTAGTCGTGAGGGGGGCCCTTCCGAATAGTTTACCAAATACAGCATTAGAGGGTTGAGTTAGAATGAATGAAGACAGTAAGAAGAAATCTGGTTATCCTGGAGGTGGCTGGTCCGATTTTTTCGTCATTTGTGGGATGGCTCTCCTTGGTTTGGCGTGTTTGACTGTTCTGTTAGCAGTGATGGAAGGTTTAGGAGGATCTGGAGATGCGACTGTACCTGATAGATATCCGTTGTTTTCCTCTTTCTGTTTCTTGGGTTTTCTTGCAATTTTTATCGGATTATTACTTCACAAGAAAGCGACACCTGTAGTTTTGGATGAAGAAGAATAACCCATAGGAACCCCTTCCGAACACTAGTGTTTGAATGGGTACCCTCTGTCAACGGGTGTTGGGAGGGGTGTCCTTCCAACTTTTAGAAAAACTCACGCTGAAAATGAAATTATTTCCATCGCATAGGCTGATTACAAACTGGGCACCGTGGATTTCCGCCTGTGTAGTGGCTTCGAATCGTAGGGTGTTGGGGATTAGAGCAAACCAATGTTCTCATTGTCATGAGGTTCTATCTTTCCGTTCTGATATAATATTGTTGGTGTTGTAAGGGCTCGTCCGAAACCCTCTAAATTTTTTCGACAGTTGGAAGGGGTTGCAGTGGGCCACTTCAGAGGGTACCCATGCGATTACAACAAGAAGGGAGTTGCAATCATTAAGATCCCAATCAATGTTCCAACAATGATGTTCATTTGGAAAATCTTAGGATATTCTTCGCGTGACCCCCATGAGAATGTCTTGCGTATCCATACTTTCTGATTGACCAAGCAATTGCCGACATACAGTAGTATAACAGCGCCAATGGCAATACGAACGAAATCGAGATTTGATAAATCCACAAACAACACCTGCTTCAAAGTTGAGACACCAAATCACGTAGAACTGCGAGTGGGTCACTGGCTTTGGTGACTCCACTGGCAAGCAATACACCTTCCGTGCCCAATTCTATGGCCATGGCAACGTCTGCCCCGTTCTTGACACCGGCGCCACAAAGAACACGCACATTCGCATTGGCTTGTTTGACCGCTGCAGCTGTTCCCGATACAATGCCTGGATCTGCGGTCGTGACACTAATGTCTCCACCAATCAATTCTGGTGGTTCGACCGCGATGAATGTAGGTGAAAGACCAGCGAGAGCCTTGGCTTCGTCGATGTCTGCTGCACAAGCACAGACGGGGAATCCTTCAGGCAGTTGTGAAAGTAGGCTTTCGACGTGTGAAAGGTCCACTTTGTGCTCAGCGTGATTGATGATGGAACCAGTGGCACCACGTGCCATCGCAGTTTCAGGGTGAAGCCAACCGGTATTGGAACCCCATCCAATGGGATCCAAATGTTGAGCCCACACCTCAAGATTCGGTGCCGCAGCCTTGACTGCGCTCAAATCAAAAGCTGAGACCACGGCAACCATGGTCGCATCCGTGGTGGCATCAACCTCTTCCATTGCCTTTGCCAAAGCAACGGCAGCATCACCCTGTGCGGATTGGTAGGTCTTGAAATTGACAACGATTAGAGCGGTCATCAAACCTTGCGAATCGTCGGAGGCTGTTCAATCTGCCGTCGGAAAGACGCCGCCATCCTGAACATGCCCCTCAGGGACAATCGTGCCGTGATCGATCACGACATTCTGTAGATTGCAACCATGTCCAATGTTGACATTCTTGCCCACCATGCAACCTTTGACCACAGAATCATTTCCAATGACTACAGATGAAAGTAAGGCGCTACTTACAATTGAGCATCCTGCGCCAATTTGACAGTTTTCAGATATTGCATTCCCTGTAATTTCGGAGTCACCACCCACCTGGAATGGTTGACAAATCCAGTTTTCTCCGTCCGCAGAATCTCCACTGATCCAAGCCCGGTTTCGAATCGATGTTTGCATGGCTTCAATGTATGATGGAGGTGTGCCTGCATCGACAAAGTGGCCCTCGAATGGGAAGCCGGACAATTGGCCATCTTCTGCTAGTGCTGGAAACACAATTCGCTCCATGCTAAAGGCCCCTTCTGGCATTCGATCGAACACTTCGGGCTCAAGCAGGTATGTGCCGGCATTAATGAGATTCGAATAGGCTTCCTCACGAGGAGGTTTTTCTTGAAATCGACGAATGAGTGTAGTTTGACCATCATTGTCTGCCACACCAAAGCGACTCGGATCCTCAACTTCCCACAATGAAATTGAGGCCAGGGTGCCCGATGATTTGTGCGCCGCTAGCATCTCATCTACGCGCAAGCTTGTGAGCAGGTCTCCATTGATGACACAACATGTGCCTTCACCAAGATGTGGTCGGCAGTTCGCAATGGCTCCACCAGTGCCAAGTGGTTCTGTTTCTTCGACAATGACGACTTCATACTGCAAATCGAGTTTGGCGAAGTGAGCGCGCATCTGGTCAATCCCATATCCTGCTGCAATCAGGACTTTGTCGACCATGTTTGCGGGCAATATACTGACGACGTGTTCAATCATTGTACGGTCTAGAATCGGAATCAATGGTTTGGGCGCATGACGTGTCCAAGGACGCAGGCGTGTGCCAAAGCCGCCGGCCAATACAATGACGTCCATCAGGTTCGCGAGAACGGTCCCCCTCAAGTGCCTTGCTCATCGCAGACAGGTCTCACGCGCGCGCGTCGGAGTGTTCAAAGAGCGGTTACAGGTGGAACGTAAACAGAGGGTTGCGAATGAACATCCACGAATATCAAGGAAAGCAATTGTTCCGAGATGCTGGTCTTGCAGTACAAGATGGTGTCCACTGCACAACTGTTGAGCAAGCATTGGCAGCATATGATGCACTGGGTGGCAATGTCGTGGCTGTGAAAAGTCAAATTCATGCGGGTGGTAGAGGCAAGGGCAACCTGTATTCACCAGATAGTGGCGATCTCGTCATGGAGGGTGGAGTGAAAATTGCCTTTAGTCGAGAAGAGGTAGAAACCTATGCTCAAAACATTCTCGGGAATGTCCTTGTGACCAAACAAACTGGAACCGATGGAAAATTGGTCAGCAATCTGTATGTCGAAGGTGGTTGCAAAATCGCCCATGAATATTATTTGGCCATTCTAATTGATCGTGAAGAAAAGATGCCACTCATCATGGCTTCAAAGGAAGGTGGCATGGATATAGAAGAAGTGGCTGAAGAAACGCCTGAGGCAATTTTCAGGATTCACGTCGACCCGACTGCGGGTTTGCAACGCGCTGATGCAGAAGGACTCGCAAACTCTCTAGGGATGTCAGGCGCCGCTGTGGATTCATTTGTCGAAAACGTCAGCGGCCTGTTTGATTTGTTTGTCTCCAAAGACTGTTCTATGGTTGAAATCAACCCGTTGGTACGCACTGAAAATGACAACATTGTGCTCTTGGATGCCAAAGTTGGATTCGATGAAAGTGCCCTGTTCCGTCACCCAGACATCCTCGAATTGCGTGACTTATCCGAAGAAGAGCCTACTGAAGTTCGCGCCAATGCGGCCGGCTTATCCTATGTCAAACTCGATGGAAACATCGGCTGTTTGGTCAATGGTGCAGGACTTGCAATGGCCACAATGGACGTCATCAAGTTGTATGGTGGTGAACCCGCAAACTTCCTCGATGTCGGCGGAGGTGCCAACGAAGAGCAAGTGACAACCGCCTTTGGCATCATCATGGAAGACCCCAACGTCAAGGGGATTCTTGTCAATATTTTTGGTGGCATCATGCGTTGTGACATCATCGCACGTGGTGTTATCGCTGCCACTCAAGCACTCAAACTAGAAGATCCACTCGTGGTTCGTTTGGTGGGTACAAATTTCGAAGAAGGACGGCGGATCCTTTCCGAAAGTGGTCTGAATATCCATACGGCTGAAACCCTAGCTGAAGGAGCTCAGAAAATTGTCGAACTTGTTGGGGGTGAGAACTGATGGGAATTTGGATTGAAGAGAACGCAAAGGTGCTCGTTCAGGGCATCACTGGAAACCAAGGAACATTCCATGCCACAAAGATGGTTGAATATGGAACGGATATCGTCGGTGGCGTTACACCTCGAAAAGGCGGTCAGACCGTTGATTTGGGAAGTGTCCAAGCCCCCGTTTGGGACACCATGGTTGAAGCGATTGAAGCGACAGATGCGGATGCAAGTGTCATCTATGTCCCACCTCGATTTGCTGGAGCCGCCATTATCGAAGCCGCAGATGCCTTTTCTCAAGTGCGTGGAAATGGCGTCATCGTCTGTATCACTGAAGGTATTCCAACACTTGACATGGTCAAGGCTGTGGACCATGTATCCAAGATTTCAGGTGTCCGTTTGATTGGACCCAACTGCCCAGGCATCATCACACCAGGGGAAACTGGTGGAGCCAAGATTGGAATCATGCCAGGCCACATTCATGCAAAAGGCCGAATTGGCATTGTCTCAAAGTCTGGTACATTGACCTATGAAGCGGTTGCCCAAACAATGAGTATCGACGAGGGACAAAGCACCTGTATTGGCATCGGAGGCGATCCGGTGAATGGCACAGGTTTCATCGATTGCCTCTCTGCGTTTGAGAATGATGAACAAACTGTTGCCGTTGTCATGATTGGTGAAATTGGTGGAACCGCAGAAGAAGAAGCTGCTGAATGGGTGGCAAACAATATGACCAAACCCGTTGTTGGCTTTGTGGCAGGTATGACCGCTCCACCCGGAAAGAGAATGGGGCATGCTGGCGCCATCATCAGTGGTGGAAAGGGGACGGCCGCAGAGAAGGTTGCAGCCATGGAAGCCGCAGGAATTCGATGTGCTAACGATCCTTCTGAAATTGGAGCAGTACTGCTGAAAAGTTTGCAGTCAGCAGGTTTGCGCTGATTATCTAGGGGTCTGACCATGGACCTCGCAGCATTGACACCAATCATTGTGGTGCTCATTCTAGGGGCCATGTCTCCGGGACCGTCTCTGGTGGTTCTGCTTCGCAATACCGTAGAAGGTGGAAAACGCCGAGGGGTCGCCTGCGGATTTGGTCATGGCATTGGTTTTGGCATCTATGCTCTGATTGCTGTGACCGGAATTGCTCAATTGAAAGCCAGTGCAAGCAATGCGGCCACGGCTCTTGAAATTGTAGGTGGATTGTTTTTACTGGTTCTAGCCGGACTCATGTTTCGAGGTTCTGGCAATGAAGAAAGTCACACCTCATCTGGTCGACAAGGATTTTCTGAAGGTTTCCTTATCGCTTTTCTCAACCCAAAAATTCTTGCATTTCAACTCGCAGTATTCAGTCAATTTGTCCAACCGGATTTCATCTGGAATGAACGTATCTTAATCGCAACCGTTGCAATGATTATCGATGGAGGATGGTACATTTTGGTCGCTTTGGTAATCTCTGGAACCCCCCTGCTTCCGATGTTGGAAAACAATGGCCGCAAGGTCGAATTGACTATGGCAACCGTCTTGGCAGGATTTGGAATTTGGATCCTACTCTAATCAGCGTGGCGGGCCCTTTCGCTTGGGAGGGCCACCGGGTCCACGACTTGGAGGACCACCACCTGGACCTCGACTTGGAGGACCGCCACCACTTGGACCACGGCTTGGAGGGCCACCGCCACTTGGACCACGGCTTGGAGGGCCACCGCCACTTGGACCACGGCTTGGAGGGCCACCGCCACCTGGGCCACGAGATGGGCCCTTGGGGGCTCCGCCACTTGGACCCCTAGATGGGCCTCTTGGAGGACCGCCACCACCTGGACCGCGACTTGGAGGACCACCACCGCTTGGACCGCGTGATGGTTGAGCTACAGGTTCATCTTCATCGACAAATTGTGCACCACATCCCGCGCAACTTGAATCGGATTCACGAATTGGATAATAACCACAATCATCGCATGCGAAAAGGTCCTCTTCGTCATCAATGGGTTCATCCTCTTCTTCAGCCGCTTCG
>JASLKO010000068.1 GCA_030747475.1 Candidatus Thalassarchaeaceae archaeon
ATCGCCGTTGCATTGCACGGCATGGCCATCTCTTGGGCTGATGACAAAAATGTACTGACGTTTTCATTACTCGTGTTCACATTGTGTTGGTTACTCATTTCTGCTTGGCAATTACACCGTGTTCTAACCTTGGATAATAGAATCGATGATGCAAGGGAAAAAGCCGGTCTTGAAAAGGATGACATATTGACCTACAGTGATGATTCAGGTGCGAGTGCAGCTCTTCTAGAAGATGAAGAAATTGGTGTTAGAGGACGCCCTGATCAGATAGTACGCATTGACAACCAATTTATCCCTGTAGAACAGAAAACTGGCAAAGTCCCCGTCAGACCCCACGACAGTCATAGAATGCAATTGTTAGCCTATTTGCACCTTGTCTCAAAAACAACTGATCCTGATCCTGAATATGGTATTCTGAGATACGGTGGCGAGGCACTTTTCACAGTACAATGGGATGAGAATGCAAAGAATGACCTTGCAAACTCGGTGAAGGAAATTCAAAGACTCATGGTTGAAGGCGGAGCCAAACGAAATCATGAGCGAAAAGGAAAATGCACAAACTGCTCGCGAAGGAGCAAGTGTCCTCAAAGTCTAGCATAATCAAGCGAGATCGATTGTTGGAGTACACTCTTCAGGACTTTCTGGGAAAGACAAGCATGGCCGGAAAACAGTCGCAGTCAACCTCCAACCGTCTTGAACTTCACCGGATAACCCAGTGTTGGACCCTGCACCAGTACCAGTAACTTGTAACCGCCATAGCCCATCCTGAAATGCTGGAGTTTCATCCCTCTTGATTTGAATCGAACCTTCCCAAGAGTCTGTTTCAGTCTGAGAATATATTGGGTCACTTTCATCACAATTCAACCCATCATCGTCACACCAAAGCAAATCAACATCCACTTCTCGGACATCAAATTCTTCTGGAATGAGGTCATCAAAATTGAAATTTACCTTGAATACAATCATGATTTCGGAAACAGTACGGTCAATCAGAATTTGATCAGTCATCGAATGTTGTACCTGATCAAAAGGGAGTCCGGTGCCATCCACGATGAAATCATGATTGAGCACGAAGTCGGTACTTGTTTCCTCAACCATTGGTTCACCTCGAGCCCCTTCCATCATCTCTCGACCTGCAACCAATGACAAACAACCAGACATCGGAATTGAGAAGAAAAGCAGTGCCAGAATGGCACAAATTGCCCGACGATTGTGTCCGAACATGTACATCTCCCCATATGTTCGGTGGAGGGGGGTACATTTGTGTTTGACGGAAAAGAAATCGACTACTCTTCCTTCTTTCGACGACGAACACCACGACGTTTCGGAGTCTTTTCATCCTCATCTACTGGTTCTGACTTCACCGGTGTTTCATCAACATCACCAATGTCAAAATCACTGCTTGCAGAACGTACTTCATTGCCAACAACGGTATTGTCAACCATGGCTTCAACGTTTACTTGTTGACCTGGCAATACACCATCTTCACCGGTCAACTCAAACAATTCCTCACGGTAATTTGCATCTGATGCAGTTAATTCGACCTCTTGATCAGAGATGTGCTTTCGTGATTCCACATCTCCCAAGAATGCATCTAAGTCATGCTCAGGAAGGTCATCCATGGCCTCACTCAGTTTAGTGGTTTCAACCGTGTCTTCAGTTTCGGGATCAGCATCTTCTTCAGCTGCGAGGCGCTCATCTTCTTTTGTATCGAAATAATCCTCGGCCTCAGACAGGTTTTCATCCCATTCGCCTTCCCATTGATTTTCATCAAATCCAAGATCTCCAGCATGAGTGTCAAAGCCTTCGTAGCCGCGAACAATTTCATCTTCATCTTCTTCTTCAACTTCCGTCTCTACTTCAGTCTCGGCAGGAAGTGGCTTGAATTTCCGCTCACGCTTGGAATAATGCGCGCCCAAGTCCTGTTCAGACCCACAATATGGACAGTGCTCTAGCATGGACGGAATTGTCGAATTACAATCTAAGCAATCGTGGAATTTTGAACGCCCAACACGAAGATCAAAGTCACAGTGTGGGCAAATGTCCTCATCACCTTCAATATCGCCATCACAAGCAGGGCATAGGTCGTATGTTTCTCGATCTGCGTCAGCCAAGCCCCTTCGTGTGAGAATAATGGCTCCAATCAATGCACCAAAAGCAACAATACCAGCCAATGCGAACAGAATAATTGAAGTTGACTCGTCATCATTTCCCGATTCAGAATCAGAACCCCGCTCCACATTCCATGCCTTAGCGAAAGGTTGTACGCTCGCATTGCCGGGTTCGATTACAAGTTCGATTTGCCCGGGCTCTAATACTGTGAATTGACAGGTAATTGTGTGTCGATCTTCACTCTCATCGAATGTGAATGTTCCAGGGTCGTATAGCTGTTTAGATGTTGAACGATCGATACAAAGGAAGGACTCCGATCCTTCTCCAACATCCGCAACAATGTCGATGGAATAGATGTACTTTGTTCCTGTTTTCAATGGTGGATTACTCGGTCTCCAATCTTCTGAATTAACCAAAAATCTCAATTTTAATTCTGAAGACAACTTCACTGAACTGGTCATGGTATTGTCCGTTTCCAGACGATCGTAGGAACCCGGACTCTTGGTCCAAGTGACTGTAAATGGAATATCACGAGTTGATCCTTCAGCAATTGCACTAAAATCAACACTGATTTGTCCCTGATTTCCAGTATTCGATGCAGGGAGCGTAAGCGATTTGGTTTCAAGAACTTCGCCATCAAATGTCGCAGTTAAATTTCCAGTCACAGCCACCATGCCAACATTTTGAAGCGTTACAGTGAATTCCACGCTGCTACCTGGTGTTGTATCATCTGGTGTGGACACCGAGTTCAAAACCACGTTTGGTTCCTGATAAATTGTCAGTTGTGAACTTTCTACATTGTTGAATGTGTTTGATTGGGCTACACTTGGGGATGAATCAATGGCTACCTCAATGAATACATCACCAGGGGTCGTGTCGGGTAAAGCGGTTGACGTGATGAGGAAGGAATATTCAGAAAATGGATTTGCATCAGTAAATGTCAAACTGGCAATTTCCAATGTAATCCCGTCTTGGATTCGAACTTCAAGTGGTACATTAGATGTGCCAATTCCTCCATCGCGAGCAATGGTGCCAGTTACAGTCCAAGGGCCATCCAACCCTGTACCAGTGGCAACATTGGGACCATCTGCATGACGGTAATCTGGCAATGAATCGACTGTCAACACACGTGTTTCTGAATTGTCACCTGCTGTTGATTCAATGATATTGTCGCCACTATCTGCATTCACGGTGCCGATGACGTCGTATGAACCAGCAGCTGGCGCATTCACAGTTTCATTGAGCCAAATACTGTCCCCTTTCTGCAGAGCATTGACTGGTTTGAGAATTGAAATTGATGATCCTGCAACCGTCAATTCAACATGGCTAGACGGGGCGTCTGCATTACCTGAATTTTCAACTTCAATTTGAATTTCTACCAATTCATTTTCATGTGCACCCGTTGATGGATTCAACTCAAAATGTGAAAATCGTAAATTTGGAAGACCTTCCACTGAGAAATCCTGTGTGATGAATTTGGGGTCGTCATCGTGATCGACACGGATGACCAATGTTTGTTCACCGTCACCCCAAGCAACATTGCTCCAAACAAATTGTACATCCTCAAATTCATTGGCATCGATATCTATGCTATGGTATGATGCAGGTTGGTTGAATTGGTAGTTGTTCTTGTGAAATTCGACTATGACATCTTCAGCAATGACATTCGCCGTATTTTGCAGAGACAATGTGAATGTAACATCTCCACCTTCAACAGGTGAAGATGGGCTCATGGCAAGTCCATCCGTGCTAAATGCAACGTGCCCAGATAATTCTGCACTGACCGGAGTTGCAATTGCCAAAATTGGGGCAACGAAGAGAAAGGCGCACAAGAGATGTGCCAAGCGGGGTCGCTCCATAGATTCAGGAGAACACCCGAGGCACTTCAAACCTGCTTCCCGAAACCACCTGAAACCCCCAAGCAAGCGACCATGAATCAAATCCCATTGGAAAGCCTTGAAGGGCGGGACAAATGTCGAAGGATTGGTGCCGATGCATACCCGCCGCTTGATTCTGGCCATGTTTGTGGTGATTCTGCTTTGCGGAGCCCCTCACAACGCTTGGATAACAGCGGATGCTTCAACTGGTCGAAGTGATGATTTAGACTTCAGTGGAGGTCCAAATTCACAACAAGTCATCTCAGGAACATACACGATAAGAACCACAAATGTAGCCAATATGGATTATATCAATGTCGAAGTATCTGATGGGAATTCTTGGAGCCCCATTGCAAATATCACAAATGCTCCTTGGTTGACGGCTTGGGACACAAGTGTACACATCGATGGTGATTACCAATTGAGAATAGAAGGGACCTTCACAAATTCCTCCACCACAGGATGGGTGGTCGGTTCAACATTCACCATAGACAATACCGCACCAAGCAATCTCGCATTGAGTACAAATGGAGCAATAATTGGGGATGGAACTTCAACCATCAATCGGGCATGGTTCAATATTGCATCAACTGGAACAATCAATTTTGATTGGAGTGCCACTGATTCACATCTTTCACATGCCACACTCTCTAGTGTCCCTGGTTCAGGTTCACCTACTCAAGATGGCCCTGGAACCCTGATTAACAGTTGGGCATGGTCACCTGGCGATCTATCCGAAGGAAAATGGACACCTGTTCTTTCAGTATTCGATGAAGGTGGTAACTCAGCTCAAACGTCAATTCACATTGGGATTGATCGAAGTGGTCCAGATGTTGGGACACCATCACTTTCAGTGGCCCCTGGAACTTGGAGTGATTCTCAGACATTGATTTTCAATGGATTATCTGGAAATGCAACAGACAACGGTGGCTCTGGTATCGATAGTTATCATGTTCGAGACAGTACTGATGAGTGGACCGATTTTGGTTCTGCAGGATTTGGTTCAATGAGTCTAGATGAAGGTATTCGTACGATTCAATTCAGAGCAGTAGATCGTGTAGGGAATGTTGGTGATGCCCACGATGTCACACTGATGATCGACCGTACAGCCCCCGTTCCAGGCGGCTGGATTCTTCCCCAACTCACCGATTCATTGACTGGTCAAATTGTCGAAGTGAGTATTGATGCTACGGATACATTTTCTGGAATTGATGTCGCATCTTGTAGCCTTGAATACGGATTTGATGCCAATGGTGGAGGATCTGTCCCGGATATCTCAACAGATTGGCTTAGTGTGGGTTCAGGGACTACAAATTCACTTTCCAACGCAATCGATTGGACAACTCGTGCTGGACAATACCTCTCTTTGCGAGCAAACCTCGTTGATTCTGCGGGCAATGAAATGACCACTCCTGCATCTCATTTCCTTATATTGCCCGGTCTAGATTTTGCTGTATCTGATGCGTCTCTAAACCGACTCATCGTGCGAGCCGGGTCAGATGACCCAGTATTGTTTGAAGCGAAAATTAGCACAAATGAGCCCTACACTGGTAGCGTCGTTATTCAAATTGAAAGCGCACCAGCCAGTCGAGATTCATTGACCGATTGGACCACTCTCAATTCAATCATCATTGAATCAGGTGAATTAATTGATCAGCAAGAGGACATTTCTGTCAACATCAGTCTTCTGACCGCAGGAGAATATGACATCAGAGTTATTGTTGACCCTGATAATTCAATTCCTGAAAGGGATGAGGGAAATAATGAGGCGTTCCTCCTCATTGCTGCTGCTGACCCATCCGTTGTGGGTTCAGTAACTGGTTTCACGCCAAGCCTCATTGTTTTGCTATTGGTAGGCCTCATTGCAAGCCATATCGTGAATCGAAGGGAATCGGCGTCTTGAAAGAGGGGGCGACGTTCGCGTGAACCGATGGAAGGACTTGCCCGAATCCCTCAAGATCGAATTGCGGTCTTAATTGGACGGAAAGGGGCCACGCGCAGAGCGTTGGAAGATGCGACAAACTCGAAGTTGATTATCGATTCATCAAGTGGTGATGTCTCAGTTGTTTGGGACGAAGAATTTGATCCGATTATACGAATGAAGTTGCCAGATGTAATCCGAGCCATCGGTCGTGGTATGAATCCAGAAAGGGCGCTTCAGTTGCTGAAAGATGATCAACATCTCATTCTCCACGATATGCGTGAATATGTCGGCAAAAATTCCAACCAACAACGTAGGGTTCGAAGTCGACTTATCGGGCGAAACGGCCGTATTCGAGAACTCATCGAGGAACATTCAGGAGCTGAGGTTGTCATCTATGGTTCTACTGTCGTCATCATTGGAGATGAAGATGCGTTACCATTGGCAAGCCAAGCGGTCGAGAGATTGCTGCAAGGTGCTGAACATTCTTCAGTTCTCAAGCATCTCGAAATTGAAAGGCGGAAGAGGCGAATGGCATCTCGAAATTTAGAAACCTTCGAAACAGACGATGTGGGCGATCGATTTTCGGCTTTGGTACCTGGTCTTGAAGCCGCCAGACGCAAACGTGAGAGGCGCTACAAAGATGCACAAGTTGACCCAGATGATGAGGAAGCAATGGCTGATATGATGATACTGGCCGATGATGAATCAATCAATTACGGTGAAGAATAATCAATACAGAACATTGGCAAGTGCCTCAGCAATGTCAACATCCACACCATTCTTTTGCGCCCATTCAACCAGTCGCGTGACATCACGAACAAGGAACTCTTCTGCATTAGGATGGCCTTTTGCTACCGCTTGCCCAACATCGATGACACGTGGTTCATCTTGGTGCCACAGAATATTGTATTCACTAAAATCTGCATGAACGAGTTCGGCTTTCTGCCAACAAATTCGAAGCCAATTCAATAATTCATCAAAAACTGGCTCGGGATCTTCAACGACAACATCTCGCAAACGTGGACTGGGTCCCTCTGAATCTCCAAGATAATCCATCACAAGCACATTACGGAAAAGAGCATGTGGTTCTGGAACTTGTAAACCATGCTTGGACATTCGCATCATATTGCGGTGTTCTTTTCGCACCCAAATGTTCACCAATTCATGATGACGACGGCGTAATCCACCAAACCTCGGATCACCCTCAATGTATTGCATGAGTCCTTTGAAAACGGCATTACTGGTATGGAAAATCTTGACCGCGGCCACCCCGTTCAGAGTTGTCGCATGGAATACGTGGGCTTCTTTTCCTCGGGCAATAGGCCAATCAAGAGTGTCGATATGGCCTTGTTGCATGAGTTTGTAAACAGCGAGTAATGTCCGTTGATCGAAAACTTGATCGAAAACACGACGGTCGACCCACTCAAATTTTCCAGTTCCCAGAACACCTTCCAATCGGTGCTCTATTTCTTTGAACATTGAAGCGTATTTCTTTTCCTTCATCCAAACCCAAGAATCCTGCTTTTTATCCATTTCAGAATGAAGATCTTTCGAAGCCTCATGTTCATCCCATTTTTCTTCGGCTAGAGCAATATTTTCCGCCTCGATTTGCTTCTCATATTCAGTAGGATCTGCATCTAAATCAGATGAATCTGAGGACACGATTTCGTTCCAATCTCGAGAGTCGCCTTCGCGACGAGCCTTACGGCGTCGCGCGATGATTTCACCTCCTATGCAGGGCCGAACAGGCTGTCAATGTCGTCATCAGTAACGTCATCGAATGGCTCTGGGTCAGCCGCAGGTGCGGGTTCTGGTTCAGCCGCAACCACTTCTTCTTCAATCACTTCTTCATCTTCTTCAACAGGCTCTTCAATAGTGGATTCAACTACTGGTTCGTCATCGTTTGTTCCAAAAATACCTGCATCATCAAGGTCATCCCAAGTTTCAGTACTTGTTCCAAATATATCGACGATTTCAGGCAATACACCTTTTCGAGAAAGATAGAGAGATTGTGTTTTCGAATAGCGCTTCTTGACATCCGCCTTCGCATCTTGAAAGTCCCATGGTTGAACGACAATCAAATCGCCTTCACGAACCCATTGTCTACGGCGCATCTTGCCTGGGATTCGGGCCAAACGAGTTTCACCATCGGCACAAACAACACGGACCCGGCGGCCACCAAGAATTTGATCTGCAATCGCAAACATTTCGTTGATTCGTTCATTGGGTAGAGGGACTCGAATCTTATCGCTGGTATCGCCTTCAAGCTGCGCCAGCAACTCCTCATCGACAGTTTCCTCACGACGTCGTCCCATGGTAACAGGCCGCCGAATCGACCACCCTACATAAACACGGAGGCGTCAAAATGGTGCCTCATCACGTGGTGTGGGCTTAACCAAACAATGCCATTGATGCGTCATTGGCTGCAAGAGCGAGTACTTCTGCCAGTGGACCAAAGCCAAAGACAACTGCACCCATTGTGCATAGCATGATGGCAATTCGAATCATTGGAGCCCGTGACAATCGCAGATTTCGATCGGTCTCATCATAGAACATGACAACACAGATTCGCAAATAATAGAACAAAGATATGGCGCTATTGATGAACAATAGAATCGCCAACCAGAAGACCCAAGAAAGTGAGCCCATGGCTTCTGAAAGACTGGCTCCAGAGACATCACCAACCGTACTTGAGATGATGCCACTGACCATCATCAACTTCGACAAGAATCCAGACAAAGGTGGAACTCCCGCTAGAGCCAACATGAACACCATCATCGAGATGGCAATCAATGGGTCTCGGCGTGCTAAGCCATGATAGTGCTCAAGTTTGTGACCTCGCCCCTCGCATTCTAACAGAGAGATGACAAGGAATGCCCCAAGTTTGAATGTAACCAAAACTGCAAGGTGGAAGATAATGGCTGTAGCGATCAACTCACTTCCATCTCCTGGTCCAAGGGCACCAATTGCTGCAATACCTGCGAGAATGTATCCTGCATGTGCTACACTCGAATACGCGAGCATTCGCTTTGGATTTCTACTGCCCAATGCCGCAATATTACCCCAAGTCATTGTAATGGCAGCAATGACACCGATCAAAACCGTCCAAGCGCTTCCATCGTCTGCGAGAGTGATGCCGATAAGAACACGCATCAATGCGACGAAACCCATCGCTTTACTCGCTGTTGAAAGAACACCAGCGACAGGTCCACTCGCGCCCTCATAGGCATCAGGAGTTGCAAAATGGAATGGAACAGCGCTGATCTTGAACCCGAAGGCGACCAGCATCATTCCCAAACCGATGGAAGCCATGCCGTTGGGCCCTTCAGCCCAAGCGGTGGCCAAGCTAGAAATTGAAAGATCACCGTTCCACAAATACAACATTGACATGCCATACAATCCAATGGCACTTGCAACGCTTCCTACGATGAAATACTTGACACCTGCTTCAGGACCAATTTCTGTTTCCTTGTTGAAGGTAATTAGAACGTAAGAGGCCATGCTTGCCAATTCAAGGCCCACGAACAGCATGAACAGGTTCGCTGAGAGCGCTACGGTTGACATTCCAAGAGCAACCATGAGTACCAAGAGATAGAAATCAACCTGACGTCGATTGTTGAGTAGGCGCATGAGGCGCCGGTTTTCGACGACTTCATCTCGTTGCTTCTTGACGGCAATTCGGTGATGCGGTGTTGCAGGAAGTCGGTCCCAATTGGCAATGACCGCAATCAACAAAGCTGCGATGAAAATCATCTCCATCAAACGACTGAAAGCATCTACGCGTAGTATGGTGGCATCTGAACTACACCAATTTGATCCAACATTGACCGCGCCTTCTGTGATGGCAATACAGGTCTCAGATGCACCGACACCTGAGTCCAGAATCTGGCTCAATAGTGCGGTGATGAAAGAGGCGAAGAGTGTGAAAGCTGCAATCGCCTGGGGCAATCGTGGATCACCCGTAAATGAAAATCGCTTTCCACCGATGAAGTATGGGACTCGCCAACTCTTGCCAGGAATGGGCAATCGGAAGGTCGCATTTCCAAGGTTGGGGACCAGAATCATTGCAGTAATTCCAATCACTAGAATCCATTCTGGCATCAGACGGCTGGCCATGTCAGGACCACTGAACAAATTTCCTAGGTTCATGGATTCACCTCCGGCGGGAATAAACGATTCTCAACCAAGAGGGTCGCCCAATCAGACATCATTTCGAACATTCCGAAGAAGTCTGGATAAATTCCGTAAACAACGGCAAGAACACCAAGAATCAACATTCCAGTATTCTCATGCCATGTGATGTCACGAGGTTCGTCACCGTGCATGGTTGGAGGCAATTGCGCAATCGGGTGATCGTGGTCATCTCTACCACCTTCAAAGATTGTTCTTTGCATGCTCCATAGGTAGTAAGTCGCTGTGACAATGAGTGTCAGGGCAGGCAACAATACCCACCAACCGAAGGCCATGTAGAATGCAATCAGAACGGCGACTTCGGCTACGAATCCTGCCATTAACGGCAATCCAAGACTGCCCATCCACCCAACCATCATGTGGGCACTCATCCAAGGACTATGTTTGGCTAGACCTCGCATTGAATCAATTTCAAGTGTGTGATAGTGATGCTTGAATGAACCACAAACTGCGAATAAGAGTGGACTGATGATTCCATGTGCGAACATCATGAAGATGGCACCTGCAATTCCAAGTGGTTCCAATGTTGCAATTCCAAGGAAAATTAGACCCATGTGGCTGACCGATGAATATGCAACCATACGTTTGAGGTTGATTTGTCCCAAACAAACGATTGCACCGTAGACCAGGCTGACCATGCCAAGAACGACAAGCAGAGTCTGGAATTGTATGACCTGATCAGGGAATAGCGTAACACCCAGTCTCAGGAATCCGTAAGCACCCATCTTCAGCATGACACCTGCCAATAACATCGAACCGGCTGTCGGTGCTTGCACGTGAGCATCAGGTAACCAAGTGTGTACTGGCACGCTTGGCAGTTTGGTTGCAAACCCAATGAGCATCAAAAGGAATACGACACTGCGTAATCCTTCTGTTGCGATGAAATTATTTTGAGTTGACATCAAGATGAAGTCAAACGATTTTCCAGTGATATTCCCTGTCCAACTGGCATCATTGTTGAAGTACATCACAAGAATACCTGCGAGCATGAAAACGCTCGCGGTAAATGTGTAGATGAAGAATTTCTGGGCAGCATATCGACGATCATCACCACCCCACATCAAGATGAGGAAGAACATTGGAATCAATGTTAATTCCCAGAATACGTAGAATACGAACAAATCCAAACTGACGAAGACGCCGATAAGTGCGCCCTCCATCATCAGGATGAGGCTGTGGAAATATGCACCCTTCTTGGCGTTCCACTCAACAACCATTGTAATTGGAATGAGAAGTGTAGTCAACCAAACCATGGGGAATGAAAGCGCATCTATTCCGACGTGCCATGATACCCCAATGCTACTGATTAGGGTGCAACTGCCAGTTCCGATTTCACCAATCTCACAATTCTGGTAGAGATATTCGCCCCAATGCATCCCAAATGTTTCTTCTAGACCGATGAGCGTTGCGAGAACAAACATCAGAAGTGCAAGTGTAAGATTGACGTAGCGAATCGGATTTTCCAACACAACACGCATCTCGGCATTTGACATCCAATGTGCCAACATCAGTAGAAGAGCGCCGGTGATTGGCAACAAGGTGAGAACGGTCAATGGGTTGCCAAGCAAATGAATGATATCGGTTGCTTCCACTCAAGCCACCCCCCATAGAATTCCAACCAGGACAAGCATTCCAACCGCAGCCATCAGCAAGTAATCGCTTGCGCGACCTGTTGTGAATTGACGTAGCCAAGTACTCGTAGACTGGCTTCCAGATTCAATGCCCTTGATGACACCATCCACCCAATTTTTGTCAACCCACGCACTAATTCTAGCCAATGGCATCAGGGTTCGAGAAATCAACCACTCGTAGGCATCGTCAATGTAAAGTCGGTTGTGTAGTGCTGTTGCAAACCCACCGTTGGCCAATTCACCAACATCTGTGTGACCGACACTTCCTGAATAGCGAACCAACCATGCCGTCAATCTTGCGGGTTTTTCGCCTTCTGAAAGATGGCCGCCATGCATGCGTGCGGCGATAAATGGACCCAATCCTGCTGACAGCAGAATGGCGGTCCACCCCACAACCTTCAGTGTGTTATCTTCAGGTAGGAATGCATGTTCAAGTTCGTAGATGATTGCATCCACTGGATGCGCGAAGAAATCTGTCATGAAATGTGAATGTTCTGGGTCGGACAACCAATACACAAAGTGACCACAGGCAAGGATGAAGCCGCTAAATGCGGTCACGATTGAGAGTACAACCAAGGGTGTCTTGATCCATTGCGTGTCTTCATGAACATGCTCTGCGGTCTTGGTCTTCGCTTTGCCTGCGAAGGTCATGAACCACATTCGCGACATGTAAAATCCAGTCATGCCCGCTGTACCAAGGACAAGTAGTGCTGGGAAAAGAATCAGTTCTCCACCTTGCAGATAAACGTTCCATGCCTGTCCGACAATGCCTTCTTTGGACCAGAATCCACCGATGAGTGGGATGCCAATAATCGACATCGAGCCCAACATCATGGCGGTACTTGTAATGGGCATCTTGCTAGCCAAACCACCCATATTTCGCATGTCTTGAGGATCGAAGTCATGGTGATCCCCGTGGCCATGCACATGCTCATGTGCGTGGTGCATTTCATGGATGACAGAACCTGAAGACATGAACAGCATCGCTTTGGCCATGGCGTGGTTGAACAAGTGGAAGAGGGAGGCTCCGAAGGCAAAGAGTGCGTACTTCTCATAGCCTTCATTTGCCAACCAACAGGCTGCACCTAACCCGGTGAAAATGTAAGCCAATTGGCTCATGGTCGAATAGGCCAATACGCGCTTGATGTCGTTGGCGACAAAAGCGATTAATGCGGCCATGAACGCAGTGATGCCACCAATCCAAGCAATCAACATCGCCACATCTGACAAATCGCCTTCAAAGCTAGCTTCGCTGAATATGGGGAACATACGTGCCACAAGATACAGACCTGCATTGACCATTGTCGCTGCGTGAATCAGAGCGGATACTGGGGTCGGGCCTTCCATCGCGTCAGGCAACCAAACGTGGAGTGGGAATTGAGCAGACTTGCCCACACATCCAATGAACATCATGATGAGTGGCCATTGGAGATCCGCGCCCTCGATGGTACCGCCCAACGTTGGGTCACCAAAAATGACGGCGAACTCAAGGCTGTGGTAAAGGTCGTACAGCATAAACAATCCAACCATGAGGAATACGTCACCTACACGTGTAGTCAAGAAGGCCTTCTTGGCCGCAGCGGCTGCACTAGGTTTTTCCCAATAGAATCCAATCAGCAGATATGAACACAAGCCCATAATCTCCCAGAAGATGAACAACCAAAGGAAATTGTCAGCAAGAACCATTCCGAACATTCCCATACTAAACAACACAAATTCAGCAAAGAAGCGGTGGTTTCGATCTTCATTTTGATGATCAGTGGTCATGTAACCAATGGCAAACCAACAAATGAGGAAGCAAAGGAAGGCCGCCACAAAGAGAACTGTGAGTGACACACTGTCAATCCACAATCCAAAGCTGAGTGTTGTGGTTTCACCAATGGACTGCCCATCAAGAATTTCAAAGTGAATCCATTGTAAAAGTGTACCTTGAGCACCAAAGTCAGCATGAT
Source organism: Candidatus Thalassarchaeaceae archaeon (assembly GCA_030747475.1). GTDB lineage: Archaea > Thermoplasmatota > Poseidoniia > Poseidoniales > Thalassarchaeaceae > MGIIb-P. The sequence continues at coordinate 13,688 of JASLKO010000068.1, forward strand.
GAATTAGGAATTCAACAATGAGCCACACTGTGAGTGACAGTGTAATCATCAATCCTGCCAAGGCAATAATGCCACCTTCTTTCAGCTGATGTTTCCACCAATCTTCACCTTTGTACAATTGACCCAAAATCAAAATTGTTGGGAAAATTGCAAATGGAACTGCAGCGATAAGGAAGGCGCTGTCAATGGCATCAAAGCCCATTGCCATTCGGATGCCAGGGAATGACACCATGGCTAGAACTGGTAGAAGGAGATTCCACTCCGGTTTGCTGTATTCATGTTCACCCATTCATTCACCCCCTCAATGCTTTAGCAGCGTTACCTCATCCAATGAAATTGTACCGCGTTGACTGTATAGTGCCAAGAAAATTGCCAATCCTACTGCAACCTCAGCGGCAGCAATTGCGATGGCGATTGAAGTGTATACCCAACCGTCTATGTCGTTATAGTGTGCCGCACCAGCAACAAAGTTGAGATTGACGGCGTTTAGCATAATTTCAATGCACATCAGCACGATAATCGCATTCTTTCTTGTGAAGACACCGATTAGCCCGATGCAGAATAAGAAAGCTCCCAAGCCAGCAATCCAGGTTGGTTCAATCATTCTTCTTCACCTCCATGAAGTTCCCACATGAGGTTGATTTCACGTTCATCTCGAACAAGGTAAGCCGCACCGGCCATGGCCATCGTCAAAAGTGCGCCTAGAACTACCAATGTGAATGCCCAGTCATCGAGAACTGCTGTTGCGAATTCCAATGTGGTCATCTCACCCGATGAACCAACACCCCAATTTGCTGGATCCATGAGGACAGCAAGAAGCACGCCTAGAAGTCCAATGATTCCAAGACGTGCGAAGGTGCTAATGAGTCTCATTCGAAATCCTCCTCCATGATTTGGCGACGAGATAACATGACACCGAAGGCAAAGACGAGCATTACACTGCCCAAGTATACCAGAATCTGAATGGCAGCCAACATCTCAGCATTGGCCATTAGAAATACACCTGCGACCGCAAAGAAGCACATGATTAGAGCGAGCATAGAATGAGCGACTCTCTTTGAGTAAACTGTGCCAAGCGCACCTGCGATTGCAATCAATGAAAGGATTCCGAAAGAAATCCCTTCTACGGAACCAAAAATGTCCCCAATAGGGTCCATGATAATCGCAGGCAACTCCATTCTCAAGCCTCCGACTTGGCAGCCTTTGCTGCCGCTTTCTCGATCTTCTTTCGGGCTTGGTCTGCACGCTTTGCCAATTCCCGGTCAACAGCTTCAGCATGTTGAACGGGCAATACTCGAGTCCGATCTGCTTCAAACCACAAATCTTCACGGGTAAAACCTGACATTCCATCGTACTCATTGGTCATGAAGAACGAATTGAACGGACAAGATTCCATGCACAAACCACAGAACATACAACGACCAAGGTCGATTCTGCCAGACACAATATCAACTTCGGCTCCGACCAATTCTCCCGCACTCACATCCTCAATTGTGCCTGAGGCGTTCCAACGGACACTGATGGTGTCGCCTGACAAATTGATGACTTCTCCGAATTCATATTCTTCGGGTGGGGCTTCGTGAGTAATTGACAATTCGAAATTCGCAGCTGCTTCTTCACTCCCTTCGATTCGTCGTGCTGCCATTCCACCAACTTCGAGTTCGACACCATATCCGTGATGTTCATGACCCTCTTCGGTCATATCAAGAACATTCACACGAGTTTCGGTCTCCATGTGCAAACAGTCGTTGGGGCAGATACGCACACATGCTTTGCACGCGGTACAGGTTTCCCAGATTACGCCAATGCGCCCATTGTAATTCCCAGGAACGAACAGCCAAGGTTCCATTTCCTCAAGTCGTTCATAGGGATACATTACTGTCACAGGGCGCTCAAAGTAAGGGAATAGCTCGGTTGTTTCTCGATCAGGAGCATACTTCTGTCCAATGACGGGGTGAGCCTGGGCAGTATACATCTCTCGCTCCTCATCTGACAACAGATTTGTTTCCTGTCCATGGTATGGGCCACTTGTTCCATGCGACTGTAGGAATTTGGAACGCCCAATGTATGGAAGTGTCCTGAGTGCTGCTTTGAGTGTGATCCACATCGGTCGAACAACTAAATTTCTGAAGTTTGGAGTTGCGTGCTTGTGATAGGCCATTGTGATCACTCCTTGTGTTGACCAGGTCCGGCCACGTCAATTGTTTGTACACTGAAAGGTCTTGTCTGTTCTTCCAATGCTACTGGGTCCTCATCGATGGACAATAGGATGAACAATGCAAGACTGATTGATGTAATCAAGATCGGAATGAGAATCGGCCATTCTTCATTGATGCCATCATACACCCATAGGCGAAGAGCGGCAGCCATCGCAAGATTGACCAAACTCAATGGCAACAACCATCTCCAACCGAATTCAAGAATTTGATCAGTACGTACACGATGAAGTGCGGCACGGAACCATACAAAGAAGATGAACATAAACCAAGCCTTCAGGAATACCCAAAGGATGTGAGGGACATAATGAATGTAAGGAATAGTGTCCTCAAAGGGCGCTTCCCAGCCTCCTAGGAAGAAATGTGCAAAGAGCAAACAGGCGGCATATGTGCGTAGATATTCTGCAGCGAACATCAATCCCCATCTCATGCCTCCGTATTCAGTCCACCACCCTTCGACCAACTCAGCTTCAGCTTCGGGCATATCGAATGGTATTCGTTCAACTTCAGCAACCATGACGACAATGAATAGAACTGCACCCAATGGCATGAGGAAAATATTCCATACACCTGTATCGGCTTGGAATTCAATAACTTCGACAACATTGAATGAACCAGAAATAACGACTACGCCAAGCACGGTCACGAGTAGAGGGATTTCGTAAGCTGTAAGTTGCGCAGCCGACCGAATGCCACCAAGCAAAGTATACTTGTTATTGGATGACCATCCTGCGAAGAAGACACCGAGTGGTGCAACACTGAATACGGCCATCAAGAATAGAATTGACATTTCTGAATTATTCGAATAATAATGTGGACCGAGGGGTATGAAAGTGAAGCACATTACAGTGGTTGCGATAATCAAAAATGGAGCGATTTCATACACGAATCGATCGGACTTTTCTGGGACCATGTGCTCTTTTGTCAAGAATTTCATTCCATCGGCTACATTCTGGAAAAAGCCAGGAAGGAGCCACCAAACACCATGCCATGAACGGTTGTTTACACGGGAAACTACTTCCAATTCGTGATCATTTCCTGCATATTGATTGAGTGTTTTATTGAGCATGCCAATGGGCACCCCAGTCCCAAATGGCAATTGATTCCACCATTCACCGGCTGTGACCCCATTTTCACCAATCCATAGACTTCGCAGTGAGGTGCGTGCTCCACGACGATCCATGAATCGTCCAAGCAATTTTCGCTCCATCCAAAGAAGAACAGGGAGAGTGCCCATAATTCCTGAGAACGCCGCGACGGCCATGATGAATTCAGTCAAGAAATTGGATACGCTGTCCGTATATTCCCAATGGCGCGACATGCCCACTGTGTTCTCTGAAATCAAATCGGTCAGAGTATGGACCCAACCGCGAATGTCGAGAACATCTTCTGTTGCCATGATATCACCTATCCGTTTCCCCAATGCATGGGTCGAATGAACCCATGATTGCAGGAATATCTGCAATCTTGTAACCAATCATGCACTTGCTCGCGTATGGGATTGTAATGAACATTGGACTGCGAATTGAGACGCGGTATGGGTGCTTGCCACGTTCTGCACCGCCACCTGCAAGATAGAACATCGATTCTCCTCGGCTGTCCTCAAAGTGATGGAAGCCAGTTTGGCCCTCAGCGGCCCTAGCTGGTGCTTTGCCCCAGATGTTCGCGGCGAAGATTTTCTCATCTTCCTTTGAATAATGGGTGTCTGCACCACCAGGGAAATGTGTGAATGCATCTAGAATCATTAACGCACTTTGGCGCATTTCTTCTACACGCACCCGATATCGGTCGTAACAGTCGCTGCCCTTGATAGATGAGCGCTCGACTGCAGGTTCCCAATCCAGTTCATCGTAAACCGAGTATGGATGTGCCCAACGAACATCGTAATTGTGTCCGGCTGCTCTAACATTGGGTCCAGATACACCGTGATTGATCATTTCCTCAGCCTTTGCATAACCAACACCTTGGGTGCGAACAAGGAAAATTGTACTTTCGTCAAGAATCGCTTCATATTCCTGAATTCGATCCAAGAAAAGATTGAGTTTGGCCTTACAACGGAGTGCGAATCCCATTGGAAGGTCACGTTTGACGCCACCAACGCGTGGGAAATTGTAATGCATTCGAGAACCGCCAAGTTCCTGTAGCAAATCCATCATCATCTCACGTTCACGTAGGCACCAAACCATACCAGTGAGGTTGCCGACATCGGGGCAATATGCACCTAGCCACATCAAATGGCTGGCAATACGTTGCAATTCAACTGCAACCATTCGAATATATTCTGCTCGTTCTGGAACTTCGACTTCCAACAAGTCCTCAGCTGCATAGATGTAAGCATGGGACCATGTGTTGGCACTGGCATAGCACAATCGATCACAATATGGTGTGATTTGTGTAAAGTCACGTGCCTCACAAATTTTCTCAACACCACGATGGATGTAACCAAGATCTGGTTCAGTATCCACAACAGTTTCCCCGTCAACCTTGACTTTGAGGGTCCAAAGACCGTGTGTCATGGGGTGTTGTGGCCCCATTGAAATCCACATCTCTGCCATTACTTCACCCTCCCAGAATCTTCGGGCTTTCTTCCAAAGCCCTGAGG
>JASLKO010000069.1 GCA_030747475.1 Candidatus Thalassarchaeaceae archaeon
GAAACTCGCAGATCAAATTCGCGCCAACTCTGAAATGGCCAAAGGCGAAGAGAAGAAGCGGAAAGGCGGGAAAACCGGTTTGCCTAAATCAGCCAACTCAAAGGCATACGTCCCTCCACATCGACATTGTGCAATCTGCAATCAACCCATTTCTATGACACGCGACCCTGCCATTTGTGGTGAAGCGAAGTGTGAGACTGAATTTGAGGGCCGACAACGACAGAAAAAGCGATTTAACATCGTCATGGTTGTCGGAATCATGATTATGATTACCATTACCATGTTGCAAATTTTGAAGGCCGGAGGAGCATAAATGTCAATCATGGTCCGAATTTCTTCGTTACTACCATTTACAACCGGTTCAATTTGTCTACTTTTGGTGCTGGTTTCTCAATTTGGATTTGCTTCAGGCACAATCGATGATGAAATTCCAGCTTTGCCTTGCGTTGGCCCACAGGAAGAATGTGCCACAGGAATGTCAGAATCAGATCTGGATGTCCCATCTGCATTCTTGTTACTGGAAGTTAATCTAGAGATTTCAATGCAAATGGATGATGTCGCATGGATTGGCGTTGTGGATTCCGGCTATGCGATTACGTGCCCTCCAGGTGAAACTGGGTTGACCAATTGTACAGCTGGCGAATATGATTTCATCGCAGGTGGCCCAGATCATGATGGTGTGATTGAACACACATTGGAACCCGGGAGTTTGAGATTTGTCACCGGCGGAGACTCTGGTGCTGTCGATATACAGGACAATGCTATTTCTACAGAATGGTCTGTGAAACTGGCCACTTGGTTCGAAATGATGCTCGCCTTCGCTGGATTGGGCCTATGTGCCTCTGGATTACACATGGCTTTCCCGCTGATTGGAAAGGTCAAGAAGGACTGAGGCTTTCCGTGTCTTTCAAGAACCGGGTGCAGGTGGGACAATCATGACTGAGTTCTGTTGTGGCGGTTGTGGCACCGCAATCGACATTCGTGGGCTTGAACCTGCAATGGGCGAACGCAAGGTCTTCTGTGTCCGATGTGGACATGTAACTTCGATTTAGTAGACCGAGTCATCCCTAACATGCCAATTGTCAGGCAATGTCAACGGATCTGTTTCCCGCATCTCTCCAATTCTTTCGATGATTTCGTAGCGAAGTCTCTCAATTCCAGCGGGTGCCGTTGAACTGATGACAAGATGGCCGGAAGATGGATTTCGAATTTCAGGGATGGGACCATCTGGATTTTCGGCCAAAGCAGCTTCCATTTCACATACAGCAGCCCATTCATCAGGGTCTAAATCATCGATCAGGTCACCCTTTCCATCGATGACAATCAATGGAGTCTGAGGGAGTAATTCAGCGACTTCATTGAGCAAATTTGTCTGAATTTCCATACTGGTCCCCCCTGTTTCAGATGGATCTAGCAAGAATAAACAGAGATTTCCAACATGCTCTAGTGCTGCAATGGCTTGCATTTCAATGTGATTCCGTTCCTCCATTGGTCGATCTAAAAGTCCCGGGGTATCGACAAGTTGGTATTTCAGGCGTCGATTCACAAAGTGACCAACGTGCAACTGTTTTGTCGTAAACGGATATGCTGCAATTTCAGGGTTGCCGGTAGACATTGAGGCAATCAGTGCAGATTTCCCTACATTCGGTGCACCGGCAACGACTAGGCATGGTTCACTGGAATCAATCATAGGCAATGCTCGGAGAATATTTCTTGCTTCTCGAAGAAAATCTAGATTGTCCTCAATGCGACCCATGATACTTGAAATCCGACCATACGCTTCCCTGCGTGCTTCATGCATCGGGGTAGGGTTGACCATTCGGCGTAATTTCTTCGCATTTTGCTGTGAGATTTCAACACATTTTCCAGCCGCCCACTGACAAGCCCCCAAACTTTGCCTGTAATCATCACACCCAACCGCGGCCTCAACCATTGCAACATCGAATTCAGACATCTTATCCAGACTAGGCCATCGTCGAACCCACTGAAGGAGTGTCGATGAGAGAGAATCACCAGCAGAACCCACCATCCGAGTCATTTGCTTGCGGGTTCGGAAAATTCGGTCTTTGTCGACGACTGCATCACCAGCCTTTTTCGCCTTACTGAAGGCCTTGTCGAGTAATTCTTCAACAGTCAAAACTGTTGGAATACTCCTCCAAACGACCGAAACCATGCGCCCCCCTCATGCCCTTCGCGTAGCCCATCCCTCTTCAAACAAGAGGCTTGAACAGACCCATCGGTTCAAGAGGTAGCGACCTTTGCCCAGTTCGATTCCGATGCCAGATAATTCCCCTGACCTCCCAGAATGGGCACTCTCAATTTGGGAGTCTCTTGGCAAACCCGAAGTTTCTGAAGATGTGCTTACAGGACCTTTGCTCGACCGTAGAGCAGGGATGCGCCGTGATGATTTGGTCGAGGTTTTACTCGACGCAAGATCGTTGCCTAAGGATGGGGATGAATGGGTGCGAGGTCGCCTGATTGGCACCAATAAAATGAGTGTTGAAATTTTGGATATCGATGGTGTATACCGCTATATTGCGCGGGATGTAATTGTAGAAGTACGCTTAATCGCTCACATGCGACCTGCATATATCGATGACAATGAGTTGCTTCAATTTGAACGGGAAGATCAAAAGCGCAGGACCAAGATTCACGAAGATGTTGAGAAGAAAACCAAAGGAAGCGATGATGATCACCTCTGGGGTTGAGCTCATGAATCAGCATCCCGAGTGGAATATGATTGACAATCATCACTTGGAACGTAAATGGGAGTTCCCTGATTTTTCTACTGCACTCGATTTTGTCAATCGAGTTGGCCAAATATGTGAATCAATTGACCATCACGCCGAATTTGAACTCGGATGGGGTTCAGTCATCATTCGAACTTGGAGCCATGACATCGATGGACTGTCGGAAAGAGATTGGAATCTCGTAGAGAAAATTGATCGATTGGAGTGATCTAATGACGGGTTTTGAGCGTCATATGTTCATTTGTTCCCATGAGAGGAACCCAGATGCCATTCGCGAATGCTGTGCCAACAAGAACAGTTTGGCAATTATGAAAGCCATCAAATCTGCAGCCAAGGCAGAAGGAATCCCAAACATCCGCGTCCAAAAATCAGGGTGCCTAAGCCAATGCGAGCGGGGGATCTCTTGCGTTGTCTATCCAGAAGGTGTGTGGTATAGGTTGACTGGAATGGAAAATGTTCCAGATTTATTGGAGCATTTACGGTCTGGAAAGGTTGCTGAGAATTTACTCATGGAATTAGAGGTTTGATTATGAAGAGAGTGGTCTATAGAAAAAAAGGTGGCCTAGATGCGATCGATATTATCGAAGAAGATGCCCCCGTTCCATCCGCACAGCAAGTTGCTGTTGAAGTTCACAGGGCAGGCATTAATTTTGCAGATTTGATGATGCGACAAGGCCTTTATGGAGCCGCACCAGACTTCCCGTTCACACCTGGCTACGAAATTTCCGGAGTCGTTAGAGAACTGGGAGGAGGTGTGAGTGATTTCGCAATTGGTGACCGAGTAGTTGCCCTAACAGGTTTTGGCGGATATGCTGAACAGGTAGTGGTGGATGCTAATCGTGTATGGCCATTGCCAGACAATGTCTCGTTTGATGCTGCAGCTGCAATGCCAGTCACCTATCTGACCGCCCACCATATGTTGGTTTACTTGGGGAATTTCAAGCCAGGAGATACGATTCTTGTCCATCATGCGGCGGGCGGTGTTGGCACTGCAACCGCACAATTGGCCAAAGCACTAGAGGCAGGCAAAGTCTACGGGACGGCATCTGCAAACAAATCCGCTTTTGTTGAAGAGCAAGGTATGATTCACATCCCCCGTGGAGAAGATTTTGTAAAACGAATCAAGCACGAAATCGGAGGAGTCCATCACGCCTTAGATCCAGTGGGTGGAAAAAATGTCATGGATTCGTATAAGGCGCTTAGAAATGGAGGGAGGCTCTATGTTTTCGGAGCATCCTCAGCTGTGAAAGGTCCGAAACGATCATTGTTGAAGGCACTCAACATGTGGCGAACTACCCCAAAATTTGACCCGATACGAATGATGAATTCAAACAAATCCGTATTCGGTGTCCACATGGGAATGTGGAAGGATGAAGAAGTCGTAAAACAGCAAATGGTTTCACTCGCAAAGATGCTTGAAAATGGACTCATCGACCCCGTTATTGACTCCATTTACCGATTTGAACAGGTGGCTGAGGCGCAGAAACATATCCACAACCGTGGCAATCGAGGCAAGGTTTTGCTGGATTTCAGCCCAAAATAATCAGAGCTTGACTGGGCGAGTTCCACCACAAGCCTGACATTTCAGTAGAGTTGTTCGATCTTCCCGCAAGAAGGAAGTGTCCGGTGCATTGCACTGATGACACAAAATGTAGGCCTTGACATACGCAACGATTCTTTCCTTGATTCTACGAGGTGGGATTCGACCTTTCAATAAAATTCGACCCTTTTCACGAGTCCCGCTAGTTCCCAATTCATTTTGCAGGAAATGGTAAACATGATCGGCGTCCCTGTCCATCATTGAAACCATTTCACTGAAGTTTCGCAAAATAGTCTGTGAACCTTCGATTAGAACATCAGGTTCAGGCAATGTCCATCGACTTCGAGAGGAGATATCCTCAGGAATCTTGTCTCTCGCTCGGTCGAGCAACGACTCGTAATCGAAGTCCGTCATCGATTGGCCCACCCGCACCCCCTTCTTGAGACCACCGACAGAACAAATGTTCTCCAGTGCGCCGCAGGCCATGATGGAAGAGACCGTGGAGGTGCGAATTGCTCGAATCCACCCCGATGCAATGTTGCCTATACAAGGCAGCGATTTGGCTGCTGGGTTTGATTTGCATGCGGTTGAAAGGGTTGAGGTCAAAAAGGGGACGACTGAATTGCTGCCAACCGGCCTCGTGCTGGCCATCCCCCCTGGATGGGAGGGACAGGTTCGATGCCGTTCAGGGTTGGGAAAAAAAGGACTGATTCTACCCAATGGAGTCGGAACGATTGATGCGGATTACCGTGGCGAACTCATGGTCTTGGCGCATTGGATTGGCGAAGGAGATTCTTTCGTTGTCGAAAAGGGAGAAAGAATTGGCCAATTGCTCCTGAAACGAGTCCCTCAAATTCGCTTCATTGAGGTTGAGCGAGATGCACTGGATGAAACCGGAAGAGGCGAAGGCGGATTTGGCAGTACAGGTCGATTCTAGGTAGAGTCCAATGGACTCTGTGCGGTGATTTGATAGGATGCGGGCCCGCAGACTATCTCGATTCACATGGCATTGAGCATCGACGAACTGCGAGAAAAAGTTGCACAAATGACGAAAAAAGGACTCAATACACAACAAATTGCAGATGAATTTTCCATCTCCCAAAGAACCGTGATCTGGTTGAATAGCGGTGCGGCAGAAGTCGACCACCCTGACGATGTAAGAATCGGATGGAGAACCATTGGTGTTCGACCAAATCGAATCAATGCAATTGGCGCAATTATGGCCGATGTTGTCTTGGAAGAACTAACGGATGTCGACACAATTGTTGGCATAAGCCTAAACGGAATCCTATTTGCAAATTCTATCGCGGATCAAATCGATGCCGATGTCGCAATTTTCAGATCGGTTTCAGAAGAAGGCGATGGTCACCTGTCGAACAAGTACGGAAATGTAGCTGGCCGCAAGGTCGTTGTGGTTGATGACGTACTCTCTTCCGGTGAAACGATGCGAAAGACAATCAAAACCCTGCAAGATGCAGGTGGCGATGTTGTTCTCAGCGTTGTTTTGGTGAATAAAACTGAAGAAAATGCAGTTTCCGGCATCCCACTCCGTGGATTGATTCGGGCTGTTCGAGTCTGAGGTGAATACGAATGCACTGGGCTGACTCTATTGCGAAGGCCCTATCCCACCGAGGCGACAAGCAAGTGATTGCTTCCGGGATCACACCATCGGGTGAATTTCACATCGGACATTTGCGAGAGATTCTGAGTTCTGACATCATTAAGCGTGCATGTCAAAGATCTGGTTTGGATGTGGAATTTGTTTTCTTTGTCGATGACGCTGACCCATTGCGTAAGGTCTATTCTTTCCTTGATGAATCATATGAACAATACATCGGACATCAATTGGCAAATATCCCTCCCCCTGACAACAATGGCATGCCTGATATGGCACGTTTTGAACAAGGCACATCTTATGCAGATCACTTCTTGCAACCATTTATTCAAGCGTTGGAACATATCGGCGTCAATATTGATGAAATCATTTACAATTACGCATCATACAAGGACGGAAAAGTTGCAGAGGCTTCGAGGGCAGCCTGTAACCAATCCGAAGGTATTCGAGAAATTATCGAAAGGGTTTCTGGACGAGAATTGAATGAAAATTGGTTTCCCTGGAACCCTGTCGATTCGAATGGTTCGATTGATGGAATCACAATTACAGGTTGGCAAGACCCCATCGTCAAATGGACGGATTCAAACGGGAATGAAGGGCAATCTGATGTCACCAAAGGCGAAGGGAAATTGCCTTGGAGAGTCGATTGGCCGGCGAAATGGTCTTGGCGCGGCGTGACGATGGAACCCTTTGGGAAAGATCACGGAGCAGCTGGAGGTTCGTATGACACCGGCAAAGAAATATCACTGTTACTCGGCAGCCCACCACCTTATCCCACAACCTATGAATGGATTTCACTCAAAGGCGTCGGGGCGATGTCTAGCAGCACAGGAGTGACGATTGGCCCACTTGAAGCACTCGAACTTGTCCCACCTGAAATCCTCAGATATCTAATCGCTAGAAACAAACCGAATCGCCACATCGATTTTGATACAGGTGGTGCATTAATTGAACTTGCAGACGAATATCAGAAAAAACTCTCAGATTTGGAAAAGGGTCCAGGTGAATGGAATACATTGAGTCGAAGGCAGCAAGTGGCTTGGGAGAAACTGAAGGCTCAACTTATCTATTCGCAAATCGACCCTAAACAAATGCCTCAAGCAGCATCTGAACGTGTCTCATTCAGACACTTGTCCCTACTCGCTCAGATTCGAAGTGATGACGATGATGTCTGGGCATCATTACAGCGCAGTGGGTTGATCTCTGGACAACCTTCTGGAGATTTACCAAGACGTCTTGAACTCATGCGAACATGGATTGATAGCACACATTTCCCTGAGGCTTTCCGTTTGCGAATACAAACAGAAATCATCGATGAAGCTGCCGAGAATTTAGATCAAAGGGACTCAGAATATCTTACAGCATTGAGCAACCAATTCAAGCACTGTGGATGGATTTCTGATGAAATTAATGGCATCATTTGCAATGAGGCCAAGGCCAGAGAAATTTCACTTAGAGATGCCTTCCAAACACTGTATTGGATTGTTCTTGGCCAAGACTTTGGGCCTAAGTTGGCAAGTATCCTAGCAGAAATGAAGCGGGAAGATGTGCTGAATTTACTGGAATTGGCCATTTCAACTGTCTAACTGAACACAGTTCAGAAACCACAAACACCCACACGCTTGAAAGAGTAGGTCTGTGTGGCGCGAGCAATGCCAGTGTATTGCCCCAGTTGCGAAGCCGGCGTTGAAGCCGTCGCAAAATTCTGTTTGCAATGCGGCCATGACTTGGAAACGGATGGACCCATAACGTCCACTGGACATGATGTTCGTCAGTTGAAAGAATTAATTCGAGCCCGCGACGATTTGTCGATGGCTGAAAAATTTGACCTCATTGCACAAGTCGAAGAAGGATCCAATCCCATTGAACTTGGATTGGCGGCTCCCGCGGAAGGTAGTGGCGTCACTCCTGAGCAAATGGAGATTCAAGCCGCGGCACCAAAAGTGACCAAGGGCAGCCTTTCTGAGGCTGCAATGGACTACACCACCAGCCCGGCGGCTGCAGCTGCTGTCGCATTGATGAGTTCCCAGACCGATGCTTGGGGCCACATCCAATCTGGCTCGATCAATACACGAGACCCATTGTTCATCGAAGCGATGGCATTGGGCATGGAAGCCAGCCACCATATTCACGATATTGCCGCTGGAGGAATTGACGAAACGACCCTTACCAACGAAGATTTACGCGGCATCCCCGTCCTAAAACCACCCAAGAGGTCATTCTGTCCCAAGTGTGGTTCTGATATCCATTCACATACCATGCTGCAATGGAGGAAATGGCGTGACCATTCTGGAGAAGTGGTTCAGTTGCAGGCTCAAGCCGCAATGGAGACCAGCTTGGTTCAAGTTGCCGCCCATTATCTCACTCAAACACAAAGCGCTGAATCGCAACGCGATGATTTGGCAAGCCAACTCGCGAATCTAGATGAAGGTGCCATGACTGAAAAAATCACCAAGGATTTACGCCCTAAGATTCTCAAAGAAGTCGAAGAGGAACTCAAGAAGAAGGTTGAGGATGAACTTCGTTCAACCATCGAAGAAGAAGTTCGAGCAGATATGGCAGCCCGAGGCGGTGGGCGATCTACGGTCAAAAGCAGCGGGTCATCAACGTTCAAACCCAAACCTGCAAAGAAGGCTGCATCACCAGTTGTTCGGCGCGGTGCTGCTAAGAAAACATACGAAGGAGAACCCGATGGGAAGGTCGACTGGTTCCTCTCCGATGCTCTAGACACTGTGTTTGACCCTCATGGAACGGGCAAAGTGCTCAAGCCAAAGACGATTCTTGCCCGATCCGCTGAAGGCAATGTGCGAGTACAAGATGTTGTCCGAATTTATTCTGGTGATGGCGAAGATGGGCTCTCGGAATTGGCATGGACCAGTCCGTTCACCAAGTACATCATCGAAGCATTTGATGCCTGCTGATCAAATGTAGTCAACGACCAATCGTCGAGGCTCAGGCATACCATTTTGTGCGACTGCGATGGCCTGACATTCCATTTTAGCACCTGACATCGTTGTCACGAATGGAATATTCAGTTCGACAGCAAGTCTTCGCATCATATTGCCATCCAATACAGCACCACCACTATTTCTTGGTGTATTGATAATCAATTGGATCTTCCCCGTACGCATCAAATCCAATGCGTCAGGACCTTGACCTTCTGCAATGCGATAACACGTTTCAACTTCGATATCACCAACATCACGTAGATGTCTGGCTGTACCCTTGGTCGCATGCAATGTGAAACCCATCTCCTGTAAAGAACGGGCCACTGGGATGAGGTGACCCTTGTCTTCATCCTTGACGGTGAGATACACTCCACCTCGGGTGGGAACGGGAAGTTCGGTTGCCAATCGTGCCTTGAGGTAGGCTGCTGCTGCATCGACGTGGCTGCCCATCACCTCACCTGTACTCTTCATCTCTGGACCAGGAGCCGGATCTAGCCCACGCAATTTGAGGAATGGGAATACCGGTGCTTTGACACAAACAGCATCGGTTTGGCGCCTTGGTATTTCCATCTTTGAAAGTTGATCTCCAATGGTAATGTGAGCTGCAATTCTGGCCAGGGGTATCCCGGTTGCTTTGGCTACAAACGGGAATGTTCGAGAACCTCGAGGATTGACTTCAAGGACATACAAATCACCTCTGCAAATGCAGAATTGGATGTTGAAACAACCTCGAATATTCAAGCCGATTCCAATCTCTTTTGTCCACTCATGGACCTTTGCAAGTATTTCCTCACTCACGTTCTGTGTTGGAATAAAACAAGTGGAATCCCCGCTGTGAATTCCCGCTTCTTCCAAGTGTTCCATGACGGCACCCACCAACACATCCTCACCATCGCAAACAGCATCCACATCCAACTCGATTGCGCCACCAAGATACTCATCGACGAGCAATGGTTTGTCTGGGGCGATATAGGCGTCGGACATGTATGTCTCAAGTTGATCGTCGTCGGTCAGAATCTCCATGCCACGACCTCCAAGAACATACGAAGGTCGCACAAGAACGGGATATCCAATTTCTTGAACTGCGGCTCGAATGGCGTCTGGAGTCTTGCCCGTTCGCCCCTTTGGAAGTCGAATGATACTTCGTTTTCCAAACGCTTCGAATCGTTCGCGATCACTGGCTTCATCCACCGCATCTGGAGATGTGCCCAACATTGAGCAAGAGAGGCCCAAAGTGTCCAGATGTGGCATTCGGGCATCCAGTGGCAAGGCGAGATTGATTGCGGTCTGTCCACCAAATTGCAAGAGAATGCCATCGGCACCTTCTCTCAATAGAATCTCTGCGACACATTCTGT
>JASLKO010000070.1 GCA_030747475.1 Candidatus Thalassarchaeaceae archaeon
CCGAATAATGCGAGAATAAGTGTGACCATGTAAACCAAGAACACAGCAGACATCGCACTGTATACTGCAATTCGGAAATTGTCATTGACATTGATTAGTCCCATTCGATAGATGACGAGCATTCCTCCGAATACTGCACCCGTTAGCATGAACGCTTGAATTGCAATGCCTGGATATGAGAGTTCAAACAATGTGGTAATTCCGCCAAGAAACAATCCTTGTAAAGCCGCATAAGTGAGTACTGCAATTGGATTTTCAGCCAATCCTGTAAATAGCATTACGAAGAAGAAGATGAATCCTGCAACCCAGCCAACCACACTGAGCAAAAATGCCAATTCTGCATTCCCTGTGACGAATAGACCAAAAACAGAAATGCCACTAATCATCAGTACAAAGAAGGTAAGCAGGCCCTTTTCAGCCACCCCTTCGATGGTCATTTTTTCTTGGACGAGATCTTGAATCGTGAAAACTGAATCATTTAGTGCAGGGTTACTAGTGCGATACATGGAACTGCCCAAAACCCGGTAGTTCTCAAGACTTCGCATCATATCGATGTAGTGATGCGGGCATTGTTTGCAACAATGCATCTACCAATTCATCTGGATTAATTTCGTAGCCCAATCGGTCGAGAGACGTTGTGGTGCCTGCCTGTAATCCGCATCCATCCAATGTCTCAACACGCCCCTTTGGTGTTGCATAGTTGATGGTGAAACCATGCCTAGAGACCCAACGCATGAAGGCCAAACCAACTGAACCGACCTTGACTCCATCCACCCACATCCCTTGCATTCTCTCATCTGTGCAGGCGAGAACACCTCTCATGCCAAGGGCCAAGATGGCCCATTGTTCCAATTTTGACGTGATTCGCTGCACATTTTCCTCATCCTGAAAATCCCATTTGAATATTGGATACACAACCAATTGCCCAGGTCCATGCCAAGTGATGCCCCCCCCTCGGTCCACATTTGTGGTCGGATAGTCGGCAGGAACAATCACTCCATCACGCCTTGCACCGGGTCCGATGGTCACAATCTCAGGATGACTACAAAATAGCAAAGTATCGGGTATTTTCCCTTGCAATCTTTGCTCCTGTAATTCTCGCATCAATTCTTCTGCATCTGTGTATTCGATTTGACCGAGCCGTCGAGTATCCACTACACGTTGGTCGGCCATATCCCTGCGGGGGGGCCGGAGGAGCATGAAGTAAATGGATTCAATAACCAGATGAGAAAGCCACGATATATGCTGCCCGACACCTTGCATATGTTCGACAAGGAAGACCGTAAAGCGTACTGCAGAGTTCTGGCAGCAGTCGCTCTTGCTGATGGAAGAGTTTCGACAGAGGAGTTCGCGAATTATGAATCAAGAATGGGCATGGCGCTACTCCCCCCTGAAGAACGGATTATGTTACGACAAGAACTCAAACGCGGGCGCAGTTTCTTGAACGCAGCAGACAACATGCACCCATCTCATCTTCGAATCGCCTTACGAGATGCTCTTTTGATGGCTGCTGCTGATGGGCATTATGATACGCGTGAGATGGATGTGGTCAAGCAACTTGCAGAGAAAGCAGCATTTTCGGCAGAAGATCTAGAGAATCTCTACGATTGGATAGACGAGGGTTGGAATTGGATGAAGAAAGGCCGTCGGGTCCTTTCACTTCCAGAAGAAGTTCACCACTGGGGCACTGTTTACGAGTGATTAGGCTGAATGGATTGCATGTCCCAATGTCTTGAGCACCCCTTCATGGAATGCTTCAGTCATTGTTGGGTGTGCGTGAATGGTTCCAGCAATGTCTTCCAGTACAGCTCCCATTTCTAGGGCGAGCGCAAATTCTCCAGACAATTCACTGACGTGACTTCCAGTTGCCTGAACACCAAGAATGACGTGGTCACTTGCTCGGGCGACAACTCGCACAAACCCTCCAGTTTTTTCGGCTTCCATTGTGAGTGCTCTGCCGTTGGCTGCCAATGGGAATTTGCCCGTGATGATTTCTTCGCCAGCCTCTTTGGCTTCGTCAGGGGTTAGTCCAACACTCACAATTTCAGGCTCAGTAAACACGATGGCAGGTATTGCAACCGGATCAAAGATGCGCTTGTGTCCTGCAATAATTTCTGCAACCAACTCTCCTTGAGCACTCGCACGATGAGCGAGCATTGGCTCACCAGATACATCGCCAATCGCATAGACACCTTTCATCGATGTTTTACATTGGTTGTCAATTCTGATAAATCGGCCAGAAGCATCCATTCTAAGACCCATTTTCTCTAGGCCCCATCCTTTTGTATTGGGGCTTCTACCGACTGTGACCAGAACCTTGTCGAAGATTTCAGATTGCATTTTTCCTTCGCCATCTTTCCAAGTAAGTTCTACCTTACCACCTTTCAATTCTGCGCCTTGAGCCAAACAGTTCGTGTGAGTGGTGACCTTGTTTTTCCGTAGCCATGTCGTCAATGGTCGGCGTAATTCATCGTCAAAAATCGCCATGACTTTGTCCAATCCCTCAATTACAGTAACATCGCTGCCAAGGCGCTTTAGAGCAATTCCCAATTCGAGACCGATGTATCCACCACCAATGACTGCGACTTTCTCCGGTAGTGAATCTAAATCCAATGCTCCGGTAGAGGAGCAAATGAATTGCTCATCAAATTTCATGAATGGCAATTCTATGGGTGACGATCCTGTGGCGAGAATAACATTCTCGGCCTCGATTGAAATTGTTCCATCTGCGGTTTCAACCGTACAATTTTTTGCATTTTGGAATGTGGCCCAACCATTGATCAGTTCCGCTCCTGCACTCTTCAATAGATGTTCAACACCTTTGTTGAGGCGACCAACGATATCATCTTTCCATGAGACCAAAGCAGGCATGTCTAGGGATACATCTCCAGATATGCTGATGCCCATGTGTCCTTCTTTGTGGTGTCCAAGATGCTCGAAGCGTTCCGCGGCATGAATCATGGCTTTGGAGGGGATACATCCTCTGATTAGGCAAGTGCCTCCAGCTTTGTCACCTTCTACAATTATCGTATCCAATCCAAGTTGTCCAGCCCGTATGGCTGCGACATATCCACCTGGTCCTGCTCCGATAACCAATACCTGACATTTACGCGAATCAACCATTCAGATCCCTCACATGAAGATGAGCGCAGGGTGCTCAAGTAGTCGCTTCAACGTTTGAACCAAAGCAGCCCCGTCTGCTCCATCAACGACCCGGTGGTCCCAAGAAGATGACACGTTCATAATTCGTCGAACGACGATTTGTCCATTTTGAACAACCGGCATTTCACGCGCTTTGTGTACGCCCAGAATTCCAACCTCTGGGTGATTGATGATTGGAGTGGCTCCCAACCCCCCATCTCTGCCTAGGCTGGTGATTGTAAATGTCGAGCCAGCCAAATCATCCATCGTTGCAGTTCCATCTCTGCATGCCCCAGACACACGCTGCATATCGGCTGCAGCATTCCACACGTCCATGGCTTCTACATTCTTGACAACTGGGACGAAAAGCCCTCTTTCAGTGGCCGTTGCGATGCCAAGGTGTACCGCTTCGTGTCGAACAACCTTGCCACCTTCTTCATCGTAAATCGCATTGCACTCTGGATGATTCGGCATGGCCTTTGCCAAAGCGAGCATGATGAATGGAAGGTATGTCAACTTTGGTTGGTCTGGCGCTTTGGTTGCATTGAGGTGTTGGCGCAATGCTTCAAGTTCTGTAACATCAATCTCTTCAAAGTATGAAAAATGTGGGATTCTAGTTTTCGATTCGACCATTTTCTCTGCGATCTTTCGCCTCAGGCCAACAACAGGGTGCTCAGTGGTCCCGGTTCTCGCAACACCTGTGGGTGTGGCGGGGGCAGTCATCGCTCCACCGGATGCGATGTAAGCGTCTAAATCCGCATTTCGGACACGGCCAGCTGGTCCTCCACCGGGAACTCTAGACAGATCGATTCCAGATTCAGTCGCCCTTCTGCGAACCGCCGGACTTGCAAGAACACGACCTCCTGAACTAACAACAGGTGCAGGTGCTGGAGCAGGTGCAGGAGTTGGTGCTGGAGCAGGTGCAGGTGTTGGAGCAGGCTTCTCATCCACCTTCGGAGCTTCTGGTTCTGGTTCTGGCTCAGGTTCTTCAGAACTGACTTCACCATCTATTTCGAATTCGATGAGGGGTCCGCCAACTGCAATCATATCGCCTACATCACCATGTAATTTGGTCACTTCACCATCATTTGTAGCTGCGATGCCAACGGTGGCTTTGTCAGTCATGATGTCAACCATCGGCTGATCTTCAGAGATTGTATCTCCGACCGCAACGTGCCAAGCCGTAATTTCGCCTTCGACAACCCCTTCTCCAATATCTGGCAGTTTGAACACATATGTTCCCATTTTTATTCCTCCATTGTTGCGCGCATGGCTTCAGTAATTCTTTCTTGACTTGGGAAGTAATCCCATTCTAGACTGTGTGGATAGGGTGTATCCCATCCAGTGACTCGTTGAATTGGCCCCTCTAGGTGCCAGAAGCACCTCTCCTGAACCTGTGACATCAGTTCGGCACCAAAGCCCGAGGTTTTTGGTGCTTCATGAACGATGACACATCGCCCCGTCTTTTTGACCGAATCTTCAATCGCATCGATGTCGAGTGGGACAAGGGTGCGTAAGTCGATGATTTCTGCATCAATTCCACTGTTTTCAGCGGCGGCACTTGCGACATGGACCATGGTGCCATAACACAGAATCGTGACCTCTTTTCCGGGTCGAACTATCTCTGCCTTGCCCAATGGTATGTTGTAGTAATCTTCAGGCACCTCTCCTTTGGGATGACTATCCCATTTCACCATCGCAGCAGTGTGGTCACCATCAAATGGGCCATTGTAGAGTCGTTTTGGTTCAAAGAAGATGACTGGATCATTGCACTCAATGGATGAAATGAGCAATCCTTTGGCATCGTATGGGTTGGAACAAATCACGACCTTCAGGCCGGGTGTATGTGTGAAGTAAGCTTCCGGGGATTGGCTATGGTAATGCCCACCCTTGATGCCACCTCCGCATGGGGTGCGAATTGTGACAGGTGCGCTGTATTCTCCACCTGAACGGTAGCGAAGCTTGGCCAATTCGTTTGTAATCTGATCAAATCCTGGAAAAATATAGTCTGCAAATTGAATTTCTGCGACAGGCCTTAGGCCATTCATGCCCATGCCAATGGCGATTCCCATTATGCCTCCTTCAGCGAGTGGTGTATCGAAGGAGCGATGCTTCCCGAACTTTTCTTGCAAGCCTGCAGTGCATCGGAATACACCCCCATAAAATCCGGCATCTTCTCCAAATGAGACGACTGTTTCATCTCGCTCAAACATTGTATGCAGGGCGGAATTCACGGCCTGTATAATGTTCATTTGTGCCATTAAATGCCCACCTCTCCTCTTTGTTCCAATAGGTGCCAAGGTTCCTCTTCGTAGACATCCTCGAACAGGGTCGTTACAGGAGGGAATGGTCCATCCTTCAAAGTGCCATGTTTTTCAGCCGCTTTGTAAGCTGTAATGATTTCTGCTTTGCATTGTTCTTCAAGTGCAGAATGTCGTTCATCATCCCATTCTCCTAATTTGATAAGATGTGCTTTGAGACGGTCGACTGGGTCGCCAAGTGGCCATGTTTCGTACCCGTCACCTGGTCGGTAAATACTCGGGTCATCGGATGATGAATGGCTATCACCTCGATAGGTGTACATTTCCAAAAGTGTAGGTCCATGCCCCGCTCTAGCGCGATCTGTAGCCCATTTGTGGGCGGCGTAAACCGCCAGAATATCTTGGCCATCCACACGCAAGGATGCAACATCATACGGGATGCCTCGTGCTGCAAAGGATGGTCCACCATGCGCAAGATTTCTGTGTGTTGAAATCGCCCATTGGTTGTTGACAACCACCATGACACAAGGTGCTTTGTAAACCGAAGCGAAATTGAGTCCATAGTGGAAGTCGCCTTGTGCTGAAGTTCCTTCTCCGAGCCATGTGCAAGCAATGCTATCTTCGCCTCGATATGCGAATGCCATCGCAGCCCCCACCGCTTGTGGAAATTGGGTGCCAACGGGACTTGAAATCGAGACGAAATTCCCCTCTTTCCAAGAATAGTGAACCGGCATCTGTCGGCCCTTGACATTGTCATTTGAATTGGTGATACAGTGGCTGATCATGTCCACCATGTCTCGTCCACGGACGAATAGCAAACCTTGTTGTCGATATGATGGGATCACAATATCTCGGTTTTCCATGGCCATTGCTGCACCAACACTCACCGCTTCTTCACCAAGACATTTCATGTAAAATGAGAGGCGACCCTGGCGCTGCATGATCATCATTCGATCGTCATATGCTCGAATTCTAACCATGTGCTCTAATGCTGAACGCAGTTCATCAACGTCCAATTTTGGATTCCAATCGCCAACAGCATCATCATCGTCGTTCAGCACCCGAAGTAAACCGTAGGCAAGGTCTCGTGTTTCTGCACCTGAACAGTCGATGGGTGGCATTGAATGGTGGCCGGCAGGAATATCGTGAGGGGATGGGAAAGCAGTTCCACCATCTCGGTGAGGTGGCACTGGAACGTGCATTTTAACCTCCTCATCTTTGCCCATAATCCTCACCACTCCAAAGTCGCTCATAGCGTTTCGCTGTCACCATAGGTGAGTGTCACTGGCCCACCCCTTGCCTCCTCGTAGAGGAGTCCGGCTCTGTAAGAAGAGCGAACCAATGGTCCGCAGGCCACCGCTTTGAAGCCTAATTCGCGTGCCACTTGGTCCCACAGACTGAACATTTCTGGCTCTGGAAATCGATCTACAGGGAGGTGTTTAGGAGAGGGCGCAAGATATTGGCCGATGGTCAGTAAATCGACATCAGCATCCCTTAGGAGTTGCATGGCCTCAATAATCTCCTCATCGGTTTCTCCGACGCCAACCATGAGGCTCGATTTTGTAAGGATGTCTGGTCGTATACGTTTTGCTTCTCGAAGGATGGTCAATGACTGATTAAAAGAAGCACGGTGGTCACGAACCTGTTTGTCCAATCGGGGAACACATTCGACATTGTGGGCAAAAACGCGTAGTTCTACACCCTTGAGCAAACTTTCCAATGCGGAGATATTGCCATCCAAATCAGATGATAAGAATTCGAGACCAACATCAGGTCGCCTGCGGTGAACTGCCTCCAAGCAAGCACGGTAATGGGATGCTCCTCCATCGGGCAGCTCATCTCGATTGACACAGGTGATGACCGCATGAGTCACGCCCATCAAGTCGACTGCTTCAGCTAAATTTTCGGGTTCATCCACATCCAATTTAGGCGGTGTTTTGACAGTGCCTACAGCACAGAACCTACAAGCGCGTGTACATTCCTCTCCAGCGACCATGAATGTCGCAGTGCCCCTTCCCCAACAGTCATGGATGTTCGGACAACGAGCTTCTTGGCAGACCGTATTCAATTGGTGTTCCAGCACATTTCCACGAACATCGTTGAAGGCTGTCTGAGCCTCGCCTGTGGGGAGATAAGTCTTGAACCAGGAGGGCAAACGCTTGCGTGATTGTTTGCGCCTTTCCATTGCCGACAACCCTTCGGATTCGCGGGCTATTGGCAGTCGCTTCCCTTGCATTCGCATCGCTCCTGTATCACTCTAATCATCGGACCCAGTTAATCGTTTGTTTCCCGACCCAAGGGTCGGGTTCGGAGTATTGAAGGCTAAGGCACCCTTCCACACACCATGTCGTCTCCACTCGAAGACAAGGTTGCCTTGGTGACAGGTGGTGCATCGAGAATCGGTGCTGACATTTCCAGAGTACTTGCATCCGCTGGTGCGACAGTGGCCATTCACTGTCATCGCAGCCTTGCAGCAGCAGAAGATTTGGTTGAAGAAATCGAAGCGGAAGGTGGCGACGCTTTTGTGGTTCGAGGTGATCTTGCTGAAGAAGATGACAGGGACGCCATTATCGAGGCGGTTATCGAACATGGAGGTCGCCTTGATGTGTTGGTCAACAACGCATCTATATTCGAAAGCATACCCCTTGATCAATTGACCTCGGATGCAGCCCGAATGATGTGGGTTATCAATGCAGAAGCACCATTGATGATGACCAAAAAAGCCTCACCACATCTTCGTTTTGAGGGCGCAGATCAACCTGGTTCAGTCATCAATATTATTGACAATAACAGTGGACGAAAAGATTGGCCAAAGTATAGTCATTATTGTGCTTCGAAGGCGGCACTACTTTCGGTTACTCGAAGCCTTGCACAAGAGCTAGCTCCTGCAATTCGAGTGAATGCTGTTGGGCCGGGTGCAATTTTGTTCCAAGATTGGGAAGATGAGTCTAGAAGGTCTGCAGTTCTCTCATCTATACCGATGGGTCGATTGGGAAAAACCAGTGAAATTGCCGACACGGTTCTATTTCTTGCATCCGGTCCATCTTACATCACAGGTCAGATTATTGACGTGGATGGTGGATGGTCACTGTCGTAGTGTTCAAAGCCCGAGTCTGGCTCAAAGGGTCCGCAGGGGTACCCGAGCTGGCCAAAGGGGCCGGACTTAAGCTCCGGTGGTAATACCTTCGTGGGTTCGAATCCCACCCCCTGCACCAATTTCCGCTTTTCTTGCATCATCGATGCGGTTGATTTGAGGATGCAACAATCAATCACGCCCTGCAAACCGTTTAATGGGCCATGTGTTACGGGGTCACCGTAGGTGACAACGTGTCGAGCGGGTTTCGTGGCAACAATGCGGTAGCAATACTGTTGGTTTTCGTCATGCTTTCCTCCATGTTTGCAGCACTTGCTCCAACTCCTTCTTCGCTTGAAGAGGCTCCGATTCGGAGTGAATCTGGAACTGTAAATTACGATTTGTATTTTGCATCTGCGCCCGGTGGGCACCCGACTGATGGCCGGATTACAACTGAACGGCCAGACAGCGGCGGACAGGAAGAAGAATCCGCTTCAGGGACCAACGTTGAATTCTCAACCGATCAGATGATTTCTGATTTGGTGGTCAGTGGCACACCAAATGGCAATCAATTCGAATTGGAAATCGTCTTGTTTTTGAAAGCCACCGGACAAGAAGGTTCTACCGTTGATTGGACCGTCTCTGTCATCGCAGGCACCTCAATTATAGCAACAGAAGATTGGAGCACTGATGTCTGTACTCCATCGGCTTGGGGCGGAAATAGTTGTGGTTTTGATGAGCGCTACTTCCATCCAAAATGGGGTGGGAATGGTGACTTCACGGTCGATGCTGGTGACAGATTGAAAGTTGTTGTTTCCGCTGATATGGAGTGCAATTCTGGAGGCGGGACCCCCGATCCAGGAAACGGAACAGATGGTGATGATACGAGTGGTCGTCAATTGCCTGGTGGTGGCACGGAGTGCGATGCTTGGGTCGCTTGGAATGAAATTGACACTGCATCTGGACGCTTCTCCAAATTAGAAGTTGAAACACAACCCTTGACCGGTTCACAAGTCAAAGTACAGCGGCCTGGTGCCGTTTGGACTGATCCCGAAGTCGATACATGGTTCCCAAATGATTCACCAGAAATGCGAATCATGCAATTCAACTTGGAACTATTGGATGCCTTTGGGCGTGAAGATATCGATGAAGTATCACTGGTGATGATTAAACCTGACACCTCAATCGCATTTACCCATACGTTTGATGAGAATGAAATCGATGAAGATGGCAATGCACAACGTGCTCAATACAATTGGACATATCCTGGTGGTTTGGAATCCGGTGATTATGAAATTGAAGTCGAGGTTCAAAATATTCAAGGGAAAACCTTCGCGATTACACACCCAACCGTTCGAATGAGTGACTACGGTGTATCCCTTGTCCATGGCAATGATCGTGTTGTCGAATATATTGCTCCAAGTGCAACCACGCCAATCAATCTGGATTTGAGACACGTCGGTGCAAGTGGCTCAAGCTTTGAGTTGACTGTTGAATTGGCAGTACTGACCAATTTAGGTTCCAACTGGATTGAGGAGTTCGACCGTGCTGATCGAATCTACACGTTGTCTGGAGGAGGCCAAATCGCACACCCTACTCTGCTTCTAACGGCTCCTGAAGATTTGTCTGGGACGCCTGACACCATCGACATACGTGCGTATGCATACGATTCAGAATCAGTTCTTGTTCACCAAACAACACTACAACTTGATTTGGAGAAACTTGACACCTATGCTCCACCCATGGCCAGTTTGTGGCCAGAGGAACACGACAATCAATATGCCAACAGCACAGGAGCGTTGGATATCGATGAAAACATCCACCGATATGTTGAGGACGGTGTGTATACCACATTCTACTTGGAAATTTTCAACACAGGATTTGACACAGATCAATTCCGAATTGATGTCAAGCAAGATTCCAATGCAAACCTCAGATTCTGGGATAACGAGACCCAACAGCGTATCGAGGAGGATGAAGGTGACGGTACATTCCACACTGCAAGCTTGGACCGTCATACGACCCAAACCATTCGCTTGCAGATCAAACCCTCGAGTTCACGCGATGACCCAGATAGTGGGCTAATCGAGTTCGAAATCATCAGTATTGGCAACGCCACTCAGAAGGCGAGAATTGCATTTACCATACAACGGACCTATGGTATTCAAGCGCAAGTTGTCTATGATTGCGATGCTACACCATTTGGGCACGTTGATGCTGAAATTTGCCTCAATAGTGCCACCAAGTTAAATTTCCAAATCGAGATTGAAAATACAATGGCTGAAGGCAACACTGTGACTGATTGGCTTATTGTCAACCCGAAAGATCTTGATCGCAATACCGATGAGAGTTTGTACCCGGGTGCAAATGCAAATTACAGCCTGTGGGGATATGAGATTACAGACACCAATGGCGACCCTTCACCACGTGTTCAATTGGCACCAAGTGATACTGAGTTGATTCATCTCGACATCATGTTGAATGCTCAAGTGCCTGCTGAAAATCACACGATTTATTTGAGGATCCGAGAGGATATTTCGGACCCTACCGTTGCACGCTATTTTGATTTGCCACTTACAATTCTCATTGGTAAAGACAAGCCACAATTATCCATACACCAGAAATCACAAATTCCTCCACTTCAACCTCTAGACACCATCGAGATTCAGATGAAGGTCAAGAATGAAGGAAACAGCGACGTATTGGTCCTGTTGGATGCAAAGACCACAGGTGTTCTCGATGTTGAGGTTACAACATTGGATTATGGAAATGTTGTCAATGTACCGGCTTTCACTGAAGTCGACTTCACAGTGACTGTAACGGTGGGGGAGGCCGCACAAAATGGGGACACAATCCGTGTTGAAATTTCTGCGAAACCACTTTCACAAGAGGAATCCTTTGGCGAACAATACACAGCCAAGAAGGATTTGGAAGTCCAAATTTCCATTAATGATGTGATTGGGATTATTGTCAGTGAAGTATCCAACCCTCGGCCGGCGACAATTGCCATTGGCATTGGGATGATCATTCTCATTGTCGCAGCGGTATCTGGACGAAGAAACCGCGTCGAGTACATCGATGTCTGGGTAGATGATGAAGACTTGGAAAGCGAAGGTGAAATCGACCTCCCTGACTTGGTTTCGGCAGAAGATGACGATATCTATGATGAGGACGATATCGAACTTGTCGACCTAGATTAACCACATTTGGCCCTTTGACCCTCCATAGGAGGGTCGCATTATGTCCGAACGACGCTCCATTTGCCTTAATACCCTGATTGGCACGGAGATGACTGGGTTCAGCCATGTCTGTGAACATAACTTCCACCTCGGCCGCCGTCGGATCGACCATGCGAATGCAAAAATATCGAGCCATCGGCCTAACACTTCTGATGATTTTTTCCAGTCTTGCAGCATTGCAATTTGCAAGTTGGGAAGCAGCAGCGACCACAGATCAAGATGGGGATGGCCTCACACTCGGTTTGGAATTCTTGCTCAATACACAACCTACAGATTGGGACAGTGACAATGACGGTTTACCAGATGGCTGGGAATATCAGTATGGATTGGATCCACTGGATGCATCCAGCCTTGGAAATGATGGCGCTTCGGGCGACCCTGATGGCGATGGTTTGACCAATCTGCAAGAATATTCTTACCTTGAACCGGCAAACTGGGATCTGTCCAGTACTCCGAATGTACTCGACAATGGTGTGCATTGGAACGGTACCGTACCTGTTCGAAATTGGGACGAAGAAAGTGCCATGCAAGCTACACAGGGCCAAGGCTCAGATGGAGCGGATGAGGACCCAATGGGTGACATGTGCAATGATAACATCGACAATGATTACGATAACCTAGTGGATTCTGCAGATCCAGATAATGATGGGGATACGAACTGTGGCAGTAATGACGATGATGGTGACGGGGATATCGATGAGGATCCAGATGGTTGGGATACCGACAATGATGGTATGTCAGATGGTTGGGAAGTTGCCAACGGGCTAAACGCAACCAGCGCATCAAACGCCGATGGTATGTTTGGGGACCCTGATGGCGATGGCTTGGTTAACATCTATGAATACATGAATCCCTCTTGGGATACTAGCAACAACGGTGTCGACTATTTCCAACCTGGCCCTGCAGGAAGTGGTCGTACTGAGACCATTTCACCATGTAATCCGGTTCTAGCCATTGGTCCTGGTGGGTGTATCACATTAACAGCTGAAGTTGACACTGTGACGTCAACCAATCCAATGTTGGCCGATACTGATGGTGACGGTCTAAACGATTCGTATGAAGCATTGATTCTTTTGACTGACCCCACAGATATCGACACGGACAGTGACGGCATCAACGATGGAGTGGAAGTG
>JASLKO010000071.1 GCA_030747475.1 Candidatus Thalassarchaeaceae archaeon
TGCGTCTGAACGAACAGGGTACCCTGTTCCCGCCTGTTGGACTGTAGCCGAGTCTGAAGACAACCCTGATTGGATTGCCGCAGAGAGAGTTTGCAAAACACTGGATTTGGAACACCATCAACATCTGCTTGAGGAAGATGCATTTACAAATTCTCTACCCAATTTGGCATGGCATGGTGAAGATCTTGACTTGACCGTTCTATTTTTCCAACCATTATTCGCAAAAATGTCAGAATCGGTTTCCGTCGGTCTTTGTGGACAAGGTGCTGATGAACTACACGCAGGTTACCCACGTTACAGAAATTTGTCTGCACATCGAGATGTCATTGAATCGAGGTTGCGAGCCTCAGAACATCCCTTTGCAACCCATCTTCTAGGCACTGACATCAATCTTGATGGCTGGCGAGGGGCCCATCAACCAAATCAAGTATTTTCAGAATTACAAACCACTCTTGATTACGAAATTAATCATGGCCAGTTGACTAATTTCCAACTCCGTCTTGTGGATAGGCATAGCATGGCACATGGTTTGGAAGTCCGAGTCCCGTTTCTTGGGAATTCGCATTTTGCTGCTGCTAGTCGATTGCCACTGGAGTGGAAGTTGTCCCCACAAGTGGAGAAAATAGGATTGAGAGAAGCAGCAAAATTAACTCGATTGCCCACAGATATCATTCAACGGCCAAAATTGCCTGCAGGTCGTGCGACTTCACCTACAATGATTGACAAGCTGCTCACTGAATTGAAAGGTCACGCAATCGAATATGCCAATGACATCCCATCAATTTCGGGTATGTTTCAAAACCAACCTGAAATTGCATTGGGTCTGAGGCTTTTCCGTTCCTTGCATATTGTCGATCGAGGGGTTGGACGACATGGTAAGGATTTGATGACACTGTTGGAGGATGTGAATTGATGCAATACATTGGTCCTGATATTCTAGCCGAACTAGAGCAGAAAATCGTCGATAAAGAAGATGATTTGAAGCAATGGTTTGATCAGAAGAGGTCATCCTTGGAAATGCCAATTTACGGGTCTGTCGACATCCGAGATTCGAATTGGAAGGTGGCGGTTGTCGATGCAAATCAGTATCCTGCTGGTTTCAATAACCTCAAGGAAGGCGACATCGGCATCCATTTCCGTGAAGCGATTGGTGACCTGCGTCACATTCACATTTGGCCCGAAAACCATACTCGAAACCTGTCCTACCAATTACATCTCGAATCACTGTCTGAAATTCTGGAAAATGAGGGCTACGCCGTAACGATTGGTGTACTTGATCATGTCGAAGGCGAGGTTGTTTCAGTCAATGGTGCCGTTCCAGATTTGATTTTATTGAACAACGATTTGACCGATGGACCATTGGGTGAACTTGGTGTGCCTGTACGCCCCGTTCCAGAAATGGGGTGGTATCGTCGGCGAAAATCTACACATTTTAGCGCTATTCAACCGTATGTCGATGAAGTGGCCTCAATTCTAGAAATTGATCCATGGCTTTTGTCTACTCATTGGATTATCTCTGAAGACAAGTGTTTGGAAAAAGAAACATGTTTGACCTTACTGGCCGCTGAGGCCGACAATTGCTTGGCTTTCATTCAATCAAAATACGACGAATATGGGATTTCAGGAAAGCCCACACTTTTTGTAAAAAATGACAAGGGCACATTTGGATTAGGAATCATTGAGATTACATCGGGTGAAGAATTATTGAATCTTTCAAACCGTAAAATGCGGAAGCTTACCTATGGTAAAGGTGGTGTTGAAGCCGAGAATTTCCTTTTGCAAGAAGGGGTGCCGAGCGGCCTTTCATGGGATGATATGATAGTTGAACCTGTGGCCTATTGTGCAAATGGTCGCGTGGGTGGGTGGTTTTACCGAGGGAATGCAAAGAAAGGAGAAATGTCGAATCTAAACAGTCCATCTTCGATTTTTATTAGTCCAAGTCAAATTGAAGATGAACGCATCATTTCAAGGCGAACACATTGGCATATGCTTGTCGCAGAAATTGCGATGCTAGGCATGGCTTACGAGATGAAGCATTCAATGGAATGACAACTTATTCTTCCTCAGTACTCAACTCAGGGGGTTCATCCATGCCTCTGATTTCAAAGTTTGAAGGGAACAAGGCAACCAATATTCCTGCAATTCCAGTCGCCAGTGCCTCCCAGAACATTTTGTAGACAATGGCCATTTCCAACGCGATAACCATCAGAAGTAAACCGCCGATGTTGGAAATCCATACCAATCGTTTGAATGTTGAAAGTCCCACGCCTTTTGTTGTACCAGACATTGAATCTGGCCCAAACTCAGCGCCGAACCTGACTGGTTTTTTGTCTGCCATGCTGTGTCCCTCATGTAGGTGGTTCTCAATGGTTTTCAACGGTCAATCATAATGATGGCATCCGTGGGGCATGCCAAAACACAAAGTCGGCATCCTGTGCATGGGTCTCGCAGAACCTTTGCTTTACGATTGACATCTATATTCAAGATTGGACTCGCCAGTGGAGTGTCATATATTTCGATGGCATCATCATCACAAACAATGGTGCACTGGTCACAACCAATGCACATTTCTTCCTTTACGAAGGCAACAGTCCCAGGTCCACCCTTGACTTTAGCTCTGGCTTCTGTGCGCATAGAATTCAATGCAAGGCGTATTCTTGCAGCCTCGCCGAGCCGGCGAGCCTCCAATTCCTTGCGGGTGGTCATGTTATGCCGGGCCACCTTCATATTCTCAAGGCTTACTAAGCGAAGAAGCTCAACCACAGCGGATGTATCGATATTGCAACAGCTACAGCAAAGCCACACAGGGTTCCTTTGGCCATGTTTGGTCGATCATAGCCGAGTGCAATCAGAATGAGGAAAAAACCGATGATAAAATCACAGACCATCCCAATCCAGGCGGCCTTCCATGACATGCCAATCGCGACGACCATCGTTGCAATAGGTCCGATTAGGAAACCCGCAATCCAGTCGCGGTCAATATTGACCAACTATCTCACGCCTGTTTCTTTGCATCAACTTGCCTAGCAAGGAATGATACAACATCGAGGATTTCGAAATCGTGCTTTGGATCACCTTCAAACTTGAGGCATTCAAAGTGAGTTACACACTTGGGGCAAGAAGTCAGCATGATATCTGCACCCGTTGCACGAACCTCGTCGAATCGTTGTACTCGGAGTGCACGACTATCTTCGTTACATGACATCATACTAGATACACCACAACAGAGCGCATCTTCACCGTGGTGCTCCATCTCAACCAGATCGACGCCCTCAACCGCAGTGACCAGGTCACGCGGCTCGTCATAGATTTCCATTTGACGCCCGAGGCGGCAAGGGTCGTGATATGTCACAGTCACATCCTCTTCAGTTTTGAGATTCATATCAAATCCATTTTCTGTTAGGAATTCGGTCGTATGCATGACCTTGATGCCATCAAGTTCGTAATCCTTGGCAAATGTCTTGAAGCACTCAGCACAACTGGAGACCAAGGTGTCGATACCGCTGGCTTGAATTTTCTTTTGGTTGTATGCCTTTAGTTTCTCAAAGACCTCATCCATGCCTTGCCATTTCTGATCGTGGCCACAACATTTGAGGAAATCACGGCCCAAGTATGATACTTCTTTTTCCATTTCTTCAAACAGGGTGAACGCAGAGGTTGTTGCATCACCAAGATTCATTTCACCTTCATTGACATGACTGAAAATCATTTCTTGGTCGAGATAATCAACACACCCGGGGTAATACCCGATACTCGAGTCGATTGGGTAATCTTCGACTGGAATGAAATCAACATCTCGACTCTCTTCTGCTTCAGCAGCGAGAACGGCTTGCAAAACGGTGTGGGGGATGTTGGATGCAGGTGGGCCGCCGACGATTAAGGCGCGTCGCATGTCCACATATGAGTCATAGTCCACCAATTGAGGGCATGCATTAGAACATGCAGAACAAGTCAGACATGAGTACATCGGAACCCCATCGTCCTCGTTATTCCACGAATTGTAAATGATGTTCAACTTGTCTCCTGCATTGAACAATCGAACCGGGCAAGCATCATCACAAAGGTCGCAACCGTAGCATTTGTTCATTTCATACTCGTATCCACGTGCCATACTGCGCATGAGCATGAATACAACAGCACCAACTCCCAAGCATGGAACGAAGAGAGAATAGATGAGTTTTGCATCCAAACTCTTCGGATTCTTGTGGTATGTTGGATTCTCCACTGTGTATTCTGAAAGGCTAGCAATGTCCAAGCCGATTCCCTGTAGGGTGAGATTAGCAGGATCATTTCGATCTAATGCTTGTCCATTGTCTCCAATTAAAAGTGGTTGATAAGCAATTACATTGACTCCTGCAAAAACGGAGTATGATGAATTCAAACCAGTCCAGAGTGTCGTAAATGCAACGCCATAATCGCCGGGTTTGAGTTTCATCATGCTATTGGCACATTCTCCCTCATTTACGACATCACCAGATGAATCAGTCACCGTAAGGGTGCCTGAACCAGTGCCGACCCCCCATTCACTTGAACGTTCATTGCAAGCAAAATCAACATACACTGATTCTAGACCAAAATCTTCAATCTGCAGATTCCATGAACCGGAGATTGGGATTTCACCATTTTCATCGTTGCCTGATTCAGTCCATTCCTGTGACAAGCCGTTTCGACCAGAGTTTGCCTCAGTGTGGCCATTGGCTCCACTGAAATCTATTAGTTCAGTTTGAACGGGTTGGTAAATTCCCCAATTTAAGAAATGGCCAGCAGTCACTAAACAGAAATCAGATCGACTATATGCGTCTTCGCCTTCGAATTTATCATTCTGCCAAGCCTTGTTGGCTATGCTTTCCTCATAGGTCAAACAATCATCTTCGATGACCTCCCAATGGTGTCCTTCGTTGATATCAACAAGGGTGTCGACGGGTTGTCCTCGAAGTTCTTCAAGCGCCGAGACATCTTCCATCGCACCCAATCCACCTTGGTCCCAAAACCCGTTTTCATATACGGGCCAAGTTACCGTGCAAAGAATCACTGATACAATCAATGTCCCAATCGAAACTTGTTTCCCTAGTCCGGGTGTAGTCCTAGCCCCAATTGATTTGACCAAGAACCATCGGATCCCCATGTACAATGCAATCCATAAGAAAATACCAGTCAGTATCCATGGTACTGCGTTAAAGACATCGGCAAGCCATGGTTCACGCGTTCCACAATTCAGCCCAGCATGGGAGTTTAACTGACAAAAATCAGTACGATTTTTCCCATATAGTTCGAGGAAAATATTGATTGAAAACACACTGATGAACCATACGTGTGCCAGATAAATCGCCCCACCTGTTGCAAACCAAGGGTCTTCTACGCCACGCTTTGCTCGGCCACCCAAGAATGGCGGTAGGGTGAGAATCATGACCGGTAGTCCAGTGATGGCAGCGCCCCACCATGCTGCGTTCCAAGAAATAACGGGTTGTCCAAAGAAATCACCAATTGGCCCTGCCGGGATATCGAATTGTGGGAGATACTCGCCCCATCGAAGGTAACCATAACTGAACAACACATACCAATCTGGGAACACGAATCCAGCTTGGGCGTATGGGTCGGCTGCACCATGCAATGGTGGTGGGATTAGCCAGGAATAGAAACACAATACAGCAACCATTGCAGCGAGAATAATTGCATCTCGCAACACCTCATGTGGCCAAAATGCATGTCCGGCAAACACACGTCGCCGCTCATTATCGGCAGACTGCAAACTTTCTTTTTCGCGAACGTAGGTGTCAGCAATGCGCCCTAGATTTTCAATTAGTCCCATTTCCTTCACCTCCGATCAATGTGGCTCCGCGATGCCTTGTACCCAGACAATAAACAAGTGGACAATAATCAGTCCAGTGACAATAACAGGTAGAATAAATACGTGTAAGAAATACATTCGAGTTACGGTTTGGTAAGATAAACTGGTGCCTCCAAACATCGCACT
Source organism: Candidatus Thalassarchaeaceae archaeon (assembly GCA_030747475.1). Lineage (GTDB taxonomy): Archaea > Thermoplasmatota > Poseidoniia > Poseidoniales > Thalassarchaeaceae > MGIIb-P. Next base: position 5,975 of record JASLKO010000071.1, read on the forward strand.
GGCAACCCATGGTCCGATCAGTGGTGTACTGTTTGCCATGTTAATGCCAATTGTTGCAGCACCGAATGCCAAACTATCCCACGGCAATAGATAGCCTGAATATCCGAAGAAGATTGTAAAGAACATCAAACCAACTCCAATTAGCCAATTCAACTCGCGTGGGTTTCGATATGCACCTGTGAAGTATACTCTACACATGTGTAAGAATACTGCTGCAACCATGAAATGTGTCGTCCAATGGTGAATGGATCGAATAATGTAACCAAATGGCAATTGTGTCATGATGAATTCCATGCTGGAATAAGCAGGGGTGGGGTCACCTTCGCCGCCTGGGACGTAGTAGATGCCCAGTATGGTACCGGTGATGACCAAGATGATGAACGCAAGGAATGAGATGCCGCCTAAGCAGTACAGAGGGTACCAATACCAAATGATGCGGAGCTTGTATTTTTCAGCGTGAGTCAGCGGCATTTGCCGATGCATGCTATGGTACGAATCACGTGACATCGCCCAGTAATCTTGAACTCGGAACCGTGTGTCCAACCAAGAGAATACCCAAAGGAAAGATTTCTCGACAAGGCCCAATTTACCAGTTGACTCAACAGCGCGCAAGATTTCCTTGCGTGGCATTTCTTCGTTTTCCTTACGGAGTGTGAAGGCAACGATGACCGAAATGACCGCAATAAATAGACCCAATAACCAAACTTGTAGCATATTTTCACCTAATCGCAGAAAGTGTACCATTCCTGGTATGTGTCCAATCCTTCAATCACATCATCTGTGACAACAAAGGGAATCAGTGGCAGGCCCACTGGGGCGGGTCCACCGGTTAGGCGGACACCAAAGTAGTCGAATGTTGAACCATTATTTCGATTGCGATTGCGATTCTTTTCAAGCATGGTAGGGTCGTATCTTGAAGAGTGGCAAATACAGAATAGTTTGTTGCCACCAGCATCGACGCCACCTGGTAGCCATGTGTCTGATGTGAAGTTGTTCGCCACCAATTGCCACCCTGGGATACAGCACAAGTGCGGGCATCGACTGAATAACAGTAGGATGTTGTCATGGGGTTGGAGTGCAGTATCTGGGGATCCGTCCTCAAGTGTGACGTCAAAAATCTCCCTGCCGTGCCCGATGAACGTTCCAGCAGAATCATATCCCTCGCCATATTGAATCCGAGGGACCCCTTCTGCAGGGGGTTTTGACTCGTTTTCCTCATGGGGTACGTAGACGATGTTGACTGGCATGCCACTCCAAACACCCTGTGCACCAGCCATGCCAGTCACGGAGTTTGCGGCTTCGGCCACCAAATCGGATTTCTTCATCACTTGTTGGTGCATCGAGCCATACCATACAACATCCTCTTGTCCTTTTGGGACCCAATATTTGACGCCAGTATCCTCTCCCCCTGAACTTGCTTGCCCCATCAGGAAGGATGCAAATCCAACCGCTCCAAGGCTGGCCATTGCAATCACTCCGCCGGCAGCATTGAATGTGTATTTCATAAATCGCCTTTTGTCAAGGGTAGTGGTCAAATTGTGCCCCTCGTCGGTTGTAGTTCCAGGTGGGGGTCGTAGTCTGAATTGTCTAGCCATTTTCACACCTCATACTCTACCCAACTTTCGGGGTCCTTGGGTCCGATGAACTTGTTTCGCCTATGCTTCACAATCACCGTATCTGGCATCACCCACTTGAGGTAGACGATACCCATGATAATTAATGTCGTTAACATCATTGCCATGAAGAATGAAAGCAACTGTTGGTCCCAATGATTGAACAAACCATAGGCCAGCCCACCTGACCAATAAATGGTCCAAAATAGGCCCCATACAAAGACGATTGTAACCAACCAAGAAGACGCACTCGGTGAAATGCTGGAGCGAATAATCGTCCCAGGTTCAGGGGCATTGAACACACCATGGTCGACCGCTTGGACGTATTCTTGCTCAGTTAGATTGACGCCCTCAAGAGCTGCCCTCGCATCTTCTAGGCTAACTTGGCCAGACTTGACTTGCTTCAGCAAGCGCATGACGATATCATCACTCAAAGTTGATCACCTCTGCGCAGATGCTTCATCCTGAGTCGTAGTAGGTTTGAACGACCTTCATAATGCCGGCTAAATCCATAGCGTAAGAAAAATCCACAGAAGATAATCACTGCGACCACCGCTCCAAATCCGAGAAGACCAAGCCAGTGGGCACGGAACGGTGCCCCCATGTGGTGCAGGTCAACATGGCCACCATCAGCTGCAGCAGGTGCCACATCGCCATTGCCTTTGAAAATGGTTCTTGTCGACCCAGAATCTTCACCTTCTCCGAGAGCAAAAGAGAGTCGGTTCCAAGCATCTCCTGTGGGTGCCCCATCCCCATTGACACTGTTGCCAGCCAACCAGAATGTTACATCCCCACTTCCTGTCGAAGGTGCTGTCCAGGTAATCATCCAAGCTCGATCGGTTGGGTTTTTGCCTGCGTCTGTGTGTGTCAGAGTTGTTGAATCATCTCCGTTCTGAACCATATCTTCGTAGCCTGCATCAGCATTTAGGGTTCCACTAGAGACACGCATGGAAAACCCTGCTGAGGCATCGCCGCCTATATCTGGTCCACCAATGACTTCAATTTTTAGAGAATATATTTGCTCTGCAGCGTAAAGGTAGGGTACGTCAACGATCATCACTGTGACTGAATCATCAGGCGCAATTGCATTCCCTGAATGGCAAGTGCAACCAGTCTTCGCAACATCGGTCTCACCTTCTGCCTCGTCACCGGTGATTCCTGATGGCCTGGCTTGGGTAGACCCTGCTATCAGCAAGACAACCAACAGGCCGATGGCCAATTGTCGGCTTCGGTGCGTTAGTGTGGACATAGTGCAGACTCACCTACGGTGAGCCTTCGACTTGAATTCCCTCCATAAATGTTGCCTGTTGGCTGCGAGCCAAAACCCCCGCAGTACGTCGAATTTCGCGCGCTCGCGCATGAGGCTTAGCGGTAGTTCTGAATAGCCCCTACTGCCTCCCAGGGCACATGTCGGAGCGCACATGGGAGAATACATACGATCTTTCTGATACTCAGTTGGAGGATTTAGAGGAGGCTGAGACATTGATGGAGAAGATGGATTTATCCGGCGCCGAACGGGTTTTACTTTCGATGTTGGAGGCGAATCCCCAGTGCGTCCCAGTTCTTTCCAACTTAGGGTACCTTTACGGCAAACACCTATCTGAGTTTGAAAATGCTGTTGAATATTATGATCGGGTGCTTGAAATTGAACCTGACAACGCTTGGGCGAGGGATGCCAGAAGGCGATATTCGCGTTATTTGAATCGAGACTGATTCGCAAAACCCTCATGTCCCCTCGTGTTTAAGGCCATGATATGGAGGAGGGTGAGTTACTCATTGCCGGAGTGGGCAATTTGGGCTGTTCGTGGGCTAAAGCAGCCCACAAACGGGTTTCTGAATGGACTGACCTTACATTGATTGATGCAGATGAAAAATCGATGGAGGGCGTTCGCAATGCGAATTGCTTGCTTCTTGGTGACCACCCCTCTGAAGTTGGTTGTGCAGGGATGCCAGAATTGGCAGAGTCTCGCATGCGTACACTCCAACCAATCGCATCCCATTTCCTAGAGCGTGCCGAACTTGTATTATTGCTTACAGGATTGGGTGGCGGATCGGGTTCTGGAGCCTCGATTGAATTTGCTCGTCAGGCTGTACAATCAGGTTGTTTGGTCCTCACTGTGGCAGCCATGCCATTCGGGGCCCAAGCAGAGCGACAGAAAATTGCTGAGAAAGCACTGTCCAGATTGACAAAGGTCAGCCACGTCTGTGTTGAATTGAGTTTGGATCGTATGGCATGGCAGGCTCGTGAAAGAGGTGTTGATTGGCATCAGGGTTCGGCCTGGGTGGAGGAACTTTGTGAAGGGTTGATGCGAACTCTAGCGAATGTTGGTTTAATCAATCTAGATTTGATGGACCTTCGCGCGATCGTTTCCAAATCTGGTGCCTCTACTCTTTTGGTTGCAGAAGGTCATTGTGATGATGCCGATGATCTATTCCAACGTGCTCGCTCATCACCTCTAGCAGCAATGTCGGTGGGTGGTGCCACTGGATGTTTACTACAGATTGAGGGGGGGTCAAATATGACATTGAAACATGTGGAAGCTGTCGCTGATGCATTTACGGCAGGACTTTCCAATGATGCACAGGTCATCATCGGGGCTAGAGTATCTCCCGATTTGGAACAAAGGATGCGGGTTGTGGCCGTTGTCAGTGGATTGCCAAGAGGTGAATCCGATGGACTTGTTTAATCTAAATCAAAGAAATCATCTTCTGTGATGGGGTCGGGGATGTCTAAATCTTCATCCAAAATCTCAACATCAGCCGTTTCATCACCATCTTGTTCGAGATTTTCCTCAGCCAACTCGTCATCGAGTTCTTCCTCATCATCTTCAATCTCTTCCCTGGCTGAATCTAACCATTGATCCAATTGCCCAATTCTCCAAGCATGAATCCACATCATGGTCCCTGCAGTGATGATGTGGCCAATGCCAATGGTGGCAGACATTCCAATGGTCCCAAGGGCACCATCTGTCAATCTTGAACCAAGGACAGAGATCATTGCGATGGAACCTGAGTAAGCGACTCCAAAAGACAACCCCCAAAACACTGCGTTCTTGTCATTGAATAATTTGAATCCACGCTGGTGAGTGCCATTGGCAAGGCTCCATATTGCTGCGACAACAGTCACGACCATCAACACGAATTCTTCGATTGTTTCCAATATGGCCCATTGTTCATTTACAATACGTCTGTAGGCACTGAGTAAGTGCCAAGTCACAAACAGCTGCATGAACAATCCCCAAGAAAAACCGAACGCCGCAGTATCTTTTCTTTTTGAGTCCTTAACGCGACGTTCAGTGGTATACCAGAATAGTAAGGATTGAACACCAATCGCCACTAACCCGAACAGGATAGGGCCCATTTTTTCGACAATAGACATTTCACTGGTATCTTTTGCACCAGAGACTAGAAGCCAGTACATTACCGTTGCAAAAGCCCCGATGATGCCCATGTGGATCGTGGTCGATGTCAGGCGGCGAGAATTTCGTTCAATTGATGCGATTCGAACAGCCCGACCCTCAACAAAAATACGCAAACTCGTTGCCAAAGCCCTCCCTTGTGCGAGGGACCAAACGACAAACAAACCGGCCATCCCCATCGCCCAATAAATGACTTGATCTTGACCAGAATCCGATGATAAGAACATCGCGACCATCGCAAACGGAATTAATCCTAGGAGCAATGGGGCGATCCAAGATGAAACAATTCGTATACAAAAGAAGAATATTTTCTCTGCAACACTTGTTTCGGGTGGAAGTGGTTGAAAATGGCTGAATCTATGCACGACCTCCATTTCTTGCATCCATGCTGTGAGCGCGTACCCGCATGCTAAGCCGAGGTATCCTGCGATTCCAATTGCGAATAGTGTATCGCTTTCCGAATTGGAAACAAGGAATAATGCCAAGCCAGAAATGCCGAGTAGAATAACGTGAGGGAGTGTAGTCGGATCCAATAAATTTCGGATGACATCCGAAACTGTGGGGGGCGTGTGGGTGCCTTCAGAATCATCCATCAGACAGGGCGACTGTGCGAGGCCTGTTAAGTCCGACGTCTCTCCGAGCACCATGGCGAAGCGTTTGACAAAGGCACTTCGTGAAAAGAGACGTTGGGTCGGGCTTGATGTGAGTGGTTACGAAAGCCGTTCCCAAGTTGAAGATACAATCAAACAATTGGCACCGGCAAATGATTGGAAACTAATGGATTTCACTGAGGGGAAAGCCATCATCCGCATTCTCCTAAAACATCAAAATGAGTGGAGGGATGTGCTAAAAGACACTAGTTCCCCAATTCAATCACTTACAATGTCTGGCAAGATACGTTTGGTTCGAGAGAGACTAAAAATCTCCAAATAGCACACTCTATAGAATTATATTGAGTTATTTACGGGATCTTCGTTGCACGGATATTATGTGCTTGACCCTTTTCGCAATTCCATGGCAGGTGGTGGTGATGCACCAAGTGTCCCGGTGTGGGATATGGCGGTGCTTGCTGGGGCGACCTTACTGCTTTCTACAATCGTCATTGTCGTTTGGACTCAACCTGTGACCTATGACCTGGATGGTGAGAAAGAAATTTTGGCAGTCCATGCGGGCCTATCTCAAGCAACTTTGACCTTCGAATCGACATGTTTGGATGATCAGTGCAATCCACTTTCCGTTTGGGTTGTACCACATGATGGTGCAGAGGATTGGGATGGTAGTTTGAAAGGAGCCCAAGAAACGATTCTTTTGGATTCTGAATCAACAGAATCAGTCGTGGAATTGAGTGAACCTATTGAATCTGGAGAATATCGGATTATATTGGATGGTGATGGTGCCTATACTTTCGAAGTGACGGTCAATCGAACCTTGCCACACGAGTATGTTCCTGCGATTATCGGCGCACTTATCCTAGTTTGGGGCATCTGGAGAAAACAGCAAGAGGACACTGATTAAACCCATTTCCACACGATTTCATCCGTGTGGCGCACTGTCTTTTCCTTCAACATCAGGCCCCCTTTAGAATCCAATCCAAAGGCCTGAGGGGCAGCTTCACCAAATGTCATCCGCATGGCACAAAATGAAATCGAAAGGACATCCTCTTCGGGCATGCCAGGCACCAATGGATGCTCCTCAAATAACGATGCGACCGATGCGTGGATGATTGGGACCATCTCGTCGACAGTATGGTTTGAAAACTCATTCCATCCGATTGAGTGTTTCACAGATGGTGTTTGGAAACGATTGATTCCAATGCCCAATACAATTTGCATATTTTCACCTTGACTACGACTTTCTGCAATCACGCCACACAATTTCCCAAAATCATCCCTATTTCGAAGCCACAGATCGTTTGGCCATTTCACCCGCATCCCTCGATGCAATATCTCACCACAATTTGCCCATGAATGACTAGGTAGACCGATGTTTTGAATGGCTGAAAACGCATCCAGTACAGAAATAAAACCACTCATTTGTATGTTCCAAGGGCCCCTTTCTATAGAATTGGAGTGTATGTTCCAACTGCCCATAAAGCCACCTTCACTATCCTCCCATGTCCTGTCATGGTGCCCTCTGCCGGAATTCTGCTTTTTTGCAATGACAAGATTCCCTTGAGCACCTCCGTTCATCTTGAATATTTCATCATTGGTCGATTCACAGGATTCTAAACGAATAATTTCTGCGCCTTCGAATGGTTTCCAACAAGCGACAACAGTCAATTTTTCATCACCTAAATTACAGGAATCGACATTTCGTGTTGCCCACCCTGCTTTACGCCAAAGCATCGTCAAATCCCGTCCGAATTTATTGGAACTGTGTAACAACAGAACCACGCCTCCGCGATTCAGCATTTTCGGATTTTTTGTTATCGATTCCAACAGTTTAATCGATTCACCTTGATCGATTAGCGCAGAGTCTTCTAACGGGCCGAGTTTAGGACCTCCTTCAAATTCGACATACGGCAAGTTCCATGCGATGATATCGACACCATCCTCTGGAATCCACCCCTCGGCATCCCCTGGCCCACCTTCGCAAATTTGAGAGTCCAATTCAACACCAAATTTTTTACAATTCCCTCTGGCGGCAGCAACTGATAATGGGTTGATGTCACAGGCGTATACTTCCCATCCTCTCAATGCACTTGCGATCGATATCGCCCCACTTCCACAACCGATTTCAAGCAACCTCCGACCGTGCCCGGAACCGAGGCCGGCGAGCACCTTATCGAGCAATGTGGTATCTTCTCTCGGAGGGTAGACTGTAGGTGGTATGGTGAGTTCCATTTTCTCTAGGCCGCAGGCTTGCCAATGCGCAATAGATCCAGGTCCACCTGAAATTTCTATTTCTCTTTCAATGGACAATCGTAGCACACATCCCCTATTGTAACGTGCTTCGGAACCCACCTGATGAATATTCTGCAAACCTTTATGTCGGATATAGAATACGGTAAAATGAGCCGTTCCTCCCCCGGGAACAGCCATTTCGTGTTTAAGCAAGGGCGTAGCCTAATGCGTAACACTTTTGAATACCCCCTCGGTCCGCGGGAGGCCCAGAGATAGCCATGGGCCTGTAGCTTAGCCAGGTAGAGCGTCCGGCTTTTAACCGGATGGCCAAGGGTTCGAATCCCTTCAGGCCCGCTCTCTGGCTGGGTTACAGGTTCTGGCAAGAGGGCGAAACGGGGGGCGAAAATTGTGGTTGTAAAGAGTTCAACAAAGAAGCGGTTGGTTGAGTTGGGTGTTCCTGAGGAACATGCACACAAACTTGCAGATGACGCAAATATGGATGCAATCAAGCAGATGAGCGTCGATGAAGTTGCCAAGAAAATTGGCATCGATTCAGATGGCCCCGAACTTGAGAAAATCATGGGCATCATCCGAGAACAAGGCACACGGAAGCGAACCCGTTCCCGCCGAATTACAATTTCTCAAAAAGCGCTCGATGATGATGACATCCCAATGGGGAATGATCGATTCAATGTTCTCAATCATCAGCTCGTCCCTCATCACGAACTTTTGGCCATGGACGAAGAAGCATCTGCACTGGCCCCCTGGGGACTTGAGATGGCAGATATTTCCGGCGAAGGTACCCGCTTGGCAAAGGAATTGCTTCCTAAGATTTTGATTACAGACCCTGCAGTTCAGGTTCTCAAGGAAATGACTGAACTTGAGAACGAGGAATTGCCGGCAGGTTGGTTGACGAACAGAGTCGTTCGTGTTCAGAGAACAAGCCTTTCGTCAGGAACAACGACAGCTTACAGGCTGATCGTGGAGGAAAACTAAGGAGAGATTACCATGAAGGAAATTATTGACAGCTACTTCCGCGAACGCAGTTTGGTGAATCACCAACTCGCATCATACAATGACTGTATCCCGACATCAGATTCTCAGAATAGTCGATTTGAAAAGATTGTTCGCAATATCCGAATTGGAACGGATGAACAGGTCGATGATGATGAAGGTGGCCTCATCAAACTCGACGTTTTGGATCATGACATCCAAGTTCGCATGAAGAACATGACACTAGGGCCCCCAACAATCCGTGAAGCCAACGGTTCTGAGCACCCCTCGCTACCGGTTGAGTGCCGCCTCCGTAAGTTGACTTACATGTCACCTGTTTACCTGGACTTCACAATTCATCGAGACGACTTGCCTCAACCGATTGTTGAGGACAAAGTGCAGATTGGCAGTGTACCAATCATGGTACGGAGTCGTCGCTGTAACCTGAATCCAGCTCACATTGATTCTAACCGAAATTTGTCGCCACACCAGAGTGATGAAGACATGGATCATTTCAACCGACTGTTGGAAGGAAAGGGCGAAGATCCTCACGACCCCGGTGGTTATTTCATTATCAACGGAACAGAGCGTGTTTTGATTTCAATGGAAGATCTGGCTCCGAATCGCGTGACTGTTGAGATGAACAAACGGTATGCTCGAAAGACCGAAGTTGCCAAGATTTTCTCACAGAAAGATGGTGTAAGAAAGCCCCTAACCGTCGAGAAGCGGAAAGATGGAATGTTGATGGTCAAGATTAGCAGTGCAGGTACAACAGCCATTCCAGTGGTTCTACTCATGCGTGCCCTTGGCATCGACAACGACCAGGAAATTTTCCAAGCGATCGCTGGACCAACTGAAACATTCAAGTTCATTGTAGCCAACTTGAACGAAGTCAAGGACAATGAAGAATACAACGTTGAAAACCAAGAGGAAGCAATGCAGTGGCTCGAAAAGAAGTTCGCAGCAGGACAACAGAAGGAGTACCGCGAACAGCGAATTCAGAACTTGCTAGACAAGGAACTTTTACCTCACCTTGGAAATGTTGATGACAATCGAAAGAAAAAGGCAATTTTCCTTGGGCGTATTGTACGTCAAGTTCTTGAAATGGCCATCAATAACAAGGAACCCAATGACAAGGATCACTATGCAAACAAGCGAGTTCGCTTGGCAGGTGACTTGATTGAGGATTTATTCCGTGTATCATTGCAGCAACTCGCTCGTGATTTGAAATACCAACTCGAGCGACACCACAACCGAAAGCGCGATCTCAAAATCACGTCATGCTTGCGCCCAGATGTATTGACCTCCAAGGTCATGCACGCGCTGGCAACCGGCAATTGGGTCGGTGGCCGCAGTGGTGTCAGCCAATTGCTTGATCGAACAACTTTCTTGGCTGCACTGTCGCACATGCGACGTGTCACAAGCCCACTTGTTCGCAGCCAACCTCATTTCGAAGCTCGCGATTTGCACCCCACCCAATGGGGTCGACTTTGCCCCAACGAAACACCTGAAGGTCAAAATTGTGGTCTGGTAAAGAACGCTGCTCAAATGATCGATGTTTCCGAAGCCGTCAATGAAGATGATGTGAAAGCACTTCTTGCTGAGGCTGATGTGGATCCAAATCCGGTTGGTTGGGCTGAAGGAGCAAGAGTACACGTAAATGGTGATATTTTCGGCTTGCACATGAATCCACATAAGTTGGTGGACCATTTCAAGCGACGTCGCCGAAGTGGCCGTATCCGCTCCGAAGTTAGCATTCGACACGATGCCCCCAATCGTGATATTTTCATCAACACAGACAAGGGTCGTATCCTGCGTCCACTTCTAGTTCTTGATGGTGGAAGCATGGTCCTATCGAAGGAGTATTTGGATGGCTTGAAAGACCGTTCGTTCACCTTCAAAGATCTTGTCAACGAAGGTGTTGTCGAATGGGTCGATGCAGAAGAAGAAGAAGACCTTCTCATTGCACCACGTCCGTTTGACCTGCCTCACATCAGTCCAAAACATGGCCGCCCGATTAATCCGGCCAATGTTGAATGGACAAATATGGGAGAAGAAGGCATTTCACATGCAAAACTCAGTGCTGAAATTCTCATGCCAAACGGCACCAAGGTCACTGAAAAATTCAAGATACCTTTGAACTATTATCAAGAGGATGTTGACAAACTCCGCCGCAAGGAAAAGAAGAGTGGAGATGTGTTGATTTTCACTCACGTAGAAATTGACCCACAATTGATTCTAGGTGTATGTGCATCGCTTGTTCCATACCCTGAACACAATTCGACTCCACGTGTTACAGGTGGGACTGCAATGGTCAAGCAATCTCTCGGTCTTCCATCTGCAAATGGTCGACTTCGACCCGACACACGTCAGCACATTTTGCACTACACTCAAAATTCTATGACGGGTACACGTGCGATGGAAGCTACGAATTTCATTCGACGCCCAGCTGGTCAGAATTTCGTCGTTGCCATCCTAAGTCATCACGGATACAACATGCAGGATGCTGTAATCATGAATCGAGGCAGTGTTGAACGTGCCCTAGGCCGCTCTACATTCATTCGAACATACAATGCTGAACGCAAGCGTTTCCCAGGTGGACAGGTGGATGAAATCGAAATCCCTGGCACAGGTCTTGATGAAGTCAAGGGATTAAAATCCCCTGAATCGTATGCACATTTGGAAAACGATGGTCTTCCAACACCTGAAACAGAGATTAGTAGCAAGCCTGAGGATCGAGATCGTGTACCACAGGTACTTGTTGGTAAGACAAGCCCACCACGATTCCTTGAAGAATCACATGGTGCATTCCTTCAGGCACAGGAACGCCGTGAATCAAGTATGAACGTACGACATGGCGAAGGTGGATTTGTTGACAACGTGTTCGTCACTGAATCACTAGATTCGGGACGTCTTGTTCGAATCACACTGCGAACCAATCGTATCCCTGAACTTGGTGACAAGTTCTCGAGTCGACACGGACAGAAAGGTGTCATCGGACGTCTTGTAGATCCAGAAGATATGCCCTTTACAGTAGATGGTGTGGTTCCTGACTTGCTCATCAACCCACACGCGATTCCATCGCGAATGACCGTCGCCCACATTCTCGAAATGATTGGCGGCAAGGTCGGTGCAATGGATGGCCGTCTCATCGATGGTACGGCCTTCAGTGGAGAGAAGGAAGATAGCCTACGCGAAGGTTTGCTACGACATGGGTTTGCTCACACTGGTCGTGAATCGATGGTTAGTGGAGAGACCGGTGAAGAATTCCCAGCACAAATTTTCGTTGGAGTGATTTACTACCAGAAGCTACACCATATGGTCAGCGGTAAGATTCACGCTAGAAGTCGTGGCCGTGTACAAATTCTCACCCGTCAACCCACAGAGGGTCGAGCTCGTCAGGGTGGTCTAAGATTCGGTGAGATGGAACGTGATTGTTTGATCGCCCACGGTGCATCAATGGTCATCAAAGATCGCTTACTTGATGAATCGGACGGATGGGAATTGTTTGTCTGCGCAGAAAGTGGCCATATCGCATTCTGGGATTGGCGTAAACGTTGTTACGTCAGCCCTGTACATGGGGACAAAGCAGAAGTTTTCCCTGTGTCGACATCATACGCATTCAAGCTGCTCCTGGATGAGATGAAATCACTTGGAGTGGCCATGAGACTTGAACTGGAGGACCGAAGATGAACCGAGATGTTGCAACCATTCCGAAGCGTATTGCTTCAATCAAGTTTAGCTTGATGGACCCAAATGAAATTCGAAAGATGTCCGCTGTTGAAGTAAAAACTGCAGACACCTACAAAGACGATGGTCACGCATACAGACAAGGTCTGATGGACAACCGCATGGGTGTTATCGAACCCGGTGTGCGGTGTGAAACATGTGGAAACAAGCACGATGTATGTCCAAGTCACTTTGGTCACATTCAACTTGAATTGCCAGTGGTCCACATTGGATTCACTGCTCTGCTCAAGACCGCCTTGAAATCTACGTGTAATACCTGCAGTCGAGTACTACTGCACGAGCGAGAGGGTACACACCCTATCGATCCAGAGAAGTCCGAGCAAGATTATTACCGCGCACGTGTGTACGACGTCATTCAGAAGCACGGTGTTGGTTCAACTGAATTCAGTAAAATCATCAAGGAGATAGTCAAGATTTGTTCTGGTGCCAAGCGTGCAGTTTGCATGCACTGTGGGTCAGAGCAAGGTAAAATCGTACTCGATAAACCAACCACATTCAAAGAGAAGAAGATGGACAAAGGCGAACACAAGTTGAACGCTCGCGACATCCGTGAATGGTTGGAAAGAATTCCAGATGATGACTTGATTTTCGTCGGCATGGATCACCATGCAAGTCGTCCAGAATGGACCATCATGCGTGTTCTTCCAGTTCCACCGATTACCGTACGTCCATCCATTACTTTGGATAGCGGTGACCGAAGTGAGGATGACCTCACTCACAAATTGGTCGACGTTCTACGAATCAACCAGCGTCTTCGAGAAAATCGTGACGCTGGTGCACCACAGTTGATTGTTGAGGATCTGTGGGAACTTCTCCAGTACCACGTGACGACTTACTTTGACAACCAGACTGCAGGCATTCCACCTGCCCGTCACCGTTCAGGTCGCCCACTGAAGACACTTACACAGAGGTTGAAGGGTAAGGAAGGTCGTTTCCGAAGCAATCTTTCGGGCAAGCGTGTCAATTTCTGTGCACGTACAGTCATTAGCCCTGATCCAAACTTGGGCATCAACGCAGTTGGTGTACCTGTACAATCTGCAAAAGAATTGACAGTACCGATTCGTGCTACGGGAAGAAACCGTGAACAGTTGCGTCAAATGATTCTTCGTGGTCCGGATATTCATCCCGGTGTGAATTACATTATTCGAGGCGACAAGCACCGAATTCGAATTACAGATCGAACAAAGTTCATCAATTCAGGATTTAGGTGTCACAACCCTGAATGTCATTCAGGGGATGTTGAGCGTGGAGAACCATACCCTGGTTTGCGTTCAGATCTAAACGAAGTACTACCTGCACCAAATTTCCTCCCTGGGATGGAAATTGCAGAAGAAATCACGCGTGTAGATGGTGAGACACAATCAAAGTGGATTCCAAACCTAGAGGCGACGATTGCAAACCTTCGTGGTGAAGATCTCAATGGCAAGGCATTGGAATATGGTGATCCTCGTGCGATTATCTACCAAAGATGGGTATTTGAGAGAGAAAACCCGAATGAAGCATTCCCTCCGGAACTTGAAGTTCACTGTCCACATTGTGGTAGCCCAGAAATCTCTGAAGATTCTCGGAGCAAGGTTGAAGACAAACTCGCGACAATTGATTTGGATGGTAATCCTAAGCCAGGAATGATTGTCGAGCGTCACCTAATCGATGGCGATGTTGCGATTTTCAATCGGCAACCGTCTCTTCACCGAATGTCGATGATGGTCCATGAAGTTCGTGTGATGGAAGGGAAGACTTTCCGCTTCAATCTTGCAGTTTGTACGCCGTACAACGCTGATTTCGATGGAGACGAAATGAACCTTCACGTCATCCAATCCGAAGAAGCAAGAGCCGAAGCCAAGATTCTGATGCGTGTTCAAGAACATATCATCACACCTCGTTACGGTGGCTCGGTGATTGGTGGCATCCACGATCACATCTCTGGTGCTTACTTGCTAAGTCACAACAATCCGTTTGTACCCAAGTCCATCGCAATGGATGTTCTAGGGCAGATTGGATGGTCGGGTGAACTTCCCAAAGAAAGTGTCGTAGATGGTGTTTCAGGATACTACGGACTGGAACTTTTCAGCCTGATTATCCCTGGTGGATTTTCACTAGAATACACAAGTAGAAGCATGAATGAAGTTGAAATCAAAGATGGCAACGTTTTGCGCGGAACATTAGACAAGCGTGCAATTGGTGCTGAAGATGGACGACTGCTTGACGCGGTCGTACAGAATCACGGAACCACAGTCGGTGCAAAGTTCCTGAATGATATGACTAAACTCACAATTGGAATTTGCACAGCGATGGGCTTCACAACAGGAATTGACGATGAAGACCTTCCCGCAGAAGCTCGTGAATTGATTACACTTCGCAACGCCGAAGCAAGTGATGCTGTAGATGCTGAACTTGAAGCATTCGGCAAGGATGGCCGTAAATACGAAACTCGTCCTGGCCGCACACCTCTAGAAACATTGGAGGAAAATATCCTCCAGATTCTTGATCAATGTAAGGCTGAGACGGGTACGGTTGCGAAGGAGCATCTTTCTGATAACAACCCTGCTGTAATGATGGCCGTATCTGGTGCACGTGGTTCCATGGACAACTTGGCAATGATGGCTGGGTCAATCGGGCAACCAAAGGTCCGTGGCAAGCGTCTTGAGCGTGGATACAATGACCGTGTACTGTCTCACTTCCGCCGTGGAGTGAAAGGAGCAAAGGAGAAAGGATTCGTTGCTTCTTCATTCAAGCGTGGACTTGAACCAACGGAGTTCTTTATGTTGTCAGTATCAGGTCGTGAATCTCTTGTCGACACAGCTGTTCGAACCAGCAAGTCAGGTTACATGCAGCGTCGATTAATCAACGCCATGGATGATTTGAAGGTCTGGAATGATGGACAACATTCTGTTCGCAACACAGCCAACAGAATCATTCAATTCCAATACGGTGAAGATGGCATTGATCCTTGTCGCTCATTGAAGGGTGAACCTGTGAATGTCTCCCAAATTTTGGATGACGTTCTAGGGGGTGGAAAGTAATGGTAGTAAAGTCCGCAACCAAGAAGAAGCTCATGGATATGGGTGTGCAAGAAGAATTCTCCCACAAACTTGCTGATGATCGCAAGTGGGATGATGTGAAAATCTTGACACCTGGCGAAATCGCACAGATTTGTGGCCTCGCATCAGATGAGGCAACTGCAATCCACAACACCTTGATTGCCTTTGGAAAATCTGGATCGGGCTCTGACTCGAATGCCACCACAACGGTTGTACGCCGTCGTAAGGCAATCCGAAGAGGTGCTGCACGTGATCTTGCTCTACAAGCTTATGATGTTGATTCCAAGTTAACTTACATCTCACGAGACATCAACAGTGAAGATCCAATTTTCAAAGCATTGGCCAAAGCATCCGATAGCGAGGGCACCAATCTGAACGATCGTCTCATTGAGGACATTTCAGAGGGCGTTCGAAATCGAGGCAAAGCCAAGTTGACTCCTGCTCAAGCAAAGAAAATTGTCAATTCAGCAGCAGCTCAATTTTCCAAGGCATGCGTAGATCCGTTTGAAGCAGTCGGCATCGTTACCGCACAGTCGATTGGTGAACCAGGTACACAGATGACCATGCGAACGTTCCACTATGCGGGTGTAGCAACTGTCAACGTGACACAAGGTTTGCCGAGAATCATTGAAATTGTCGATGCTCGAAAAGTCCCAAACACACCAACCATGAACATCTATGTTGAGGAACTTGATGCTAAGGGCAAGCCACTTGCATCAAATGAGTCTGCAGTACAGAAATTGGCCGCGTCGCTTGAAACGACGACAACTCAAGACATTTCAGATATCGACGTCGAAGTTGCACAGCGATACATCATGTTGAAACTCAACAACAGTCATCTTCGATTGAAGAATATGACGGGTGCAGAAGTACGGGACAAGCTTTCTCGTGCTCTCAGACTTTTCATCGCTGTAGAGGATGGTTCGGATGCTAAACCAAAGATTTTGAAAATCATTCCTGGAGTAAACAAGGAGGATGATTTGAAAGACATCGATGCTAATCCACCAACATATACTGAATTGCTACAATTGGAAGAGAAGATCAAATCTCTGCGTCTCAAGGGTGTCAAGGACATCGCAAGAGCAAATGTGCAAAAAGATCGTTCTGGAGAGTTCTATATCTCGACAATTGGTTCAAACCTTTCCAAGGTATCGGATTTCGCAGGTGTTGACCGAGGTCGAACATACACCAACAACATTGTAGAAATTTATGATTATCTCGGTATTGAAGCCGCACGCCAAGCCATCATCAATGAGATGATTTTGACTCTTGAAGGGGCTCGTCTGGATGTTGACACACGTCACCTTTTGATGGTCGCCGATGTCATGACCAGTGAAGGTGAAGTCCGCGCAATTGGCCGACACGGTGTGTCTGGTACCAAGCACAGTATCCTAGCACGCGCCGCTTTCGAAGTCACAGTCAACCACCTCCTAAAAGCTGGAATTATTGGGGAACGTGACAATCTGACCGGTGTTGCTGAGAACATTATCGTCGGGCAACCTATTGCCCTTGGAACTGGAAGCGTAGAGCTATTCTATATCCCAGAAAATGAATGATTATCCCATGAGAAACATTGGTGGAGAATGGAGGAATAAGAATGGATTTAAGTCGACAACTGAAAACCGCAATTAATACTGGTGATTTGACATTCGGTCAAAATCAAGCATCTGATGCTTGTGCGAATGGTGATGCAAAATTGATTATTTTTGCAGTGAATTGCCCACAAGACTACATTGATGACCTGCGCGCACGTCATCCAGATGTGCCGATGCATCGCACAGATTTGGTCAATCGAGAATTGGGCGCAGCCTGCGCGAAACCCTTCCCAGTAAGCACAATTTGTGTGCGCGGAGAGGGTGGTAGTGAACTTCTCAGTTTGACGCCGAATCTAGATTGAAGTGCTAAAACACGCTTCCCATCTTGAATCTGAACGTAGTGTTGAAGGTGGTAACGGTCGCCATAGGCGACCATGGAGACTCTAATTCGCGACTTGCTCATGCAGCTTGGCGCCTCTTTGGACCCACCTCCTACGCACGCCCCCTGCCCTGGAATCTCTCTCCTCGGCATTCTCAAGCAAGCCCCCGCAACTCGCAGTAGCCCAACATTATCTGCAGGTACACATGTTTGGCATGCCCATGATGGATGGGCACCATTGGATAATCTAGAGGTTGAGAGATGGTTGGTCGACGCCCCAAATGGAACACATTGGTTGTTATCTGAACGTCCTTTGCGTTTGCAAAACCAACCACAAAGGCAAGGTGTTCAATATGATGTTTGGGGGCCTGATCGGTTGGCACAATGGCTAGGTGAAGCCGTTCTCAATGGCGATCTAAATGCTAGTGTACCGCAAACATCTCCTGAATCTGTTGTTGAATCAGAAGATGTAGAGCGTACTCAAACCTCGTTGAAGGACGAAGGTCCGACTGCCTTGAGACCATTAATCGAGTTAGAAGAAGTTCTTGAAAAATACACACTTACTCACGCAGAACCTCGACCAGTGTTGCTCAGTGCAAGAATTTGGTCTGTGACTGGAATCTTGCGTGGGCCCGATAATGCAGCAGAACGCCAATGGTGGCAATTGCTTGAGGATCC
>JASLKO010000072.1 GCA_030747475.1 Candidatus Thalassarchaeaceae archaeon
GAAAGCATGTTTTCTATACAGCAGTCATTCATGATGATGGAACTGCTGACATCTATCCCTCAAAGAATTTGAGTGCAGATATGGAACTGGGGATGCACCTTTGGGAACCGTTTCGAATTGAAGGATTCGTAGTCGCCAACCTTCTGGGTTTGACATTGGGGCTTGTTGATCGTGCAGTTCGTGGAATTCTCAAGAAAAGACGTGATGCTCTGATGAATAATTTGCCATTGCACAAGCGAAGACAAAAGGAAGAGTGGGAACAAATTAACCAAGATATTTCAGGCGGAGATGCTGTTGATGTTGTTGATTTGATTGGCTTGCCAGGTGACCAAGCAAGCGAGAGTATGGAAATGCAACGTCAGCGTGTTCGTGAAAAATTCGCTGCACAGGCAAGTGAAGGCGATGGTGATACTGACGAATTTGTCGAACAAGATGGAGTCGAACAAGATGACGAGTTGGGACCGGGTACTACTGAAGGTTTGACTGGGAAAGTTGAGGAAGATCAGAATATTCGAACCGTTGGGGATTTGTGGCGGCGACTCAGTGGCGATGATGATGACAAAAAACGTAAACGCTGATTATCAACTCATGAAATCATCCAATGTAAACACCTTCACACGGTCATTCTTGAACAAAGAATCTGCGCTATTGACCAAGCCTTCTACTCGTTGGCGAGTATACAGATCAACACCGTAATGTTCAATCACATGCTGCATTACTCTGATGTATTTTCGTACTGCACCTTCGCTTACTGTCAATGCGAGGTTCCCTCCACATAGATGCGCTTCACCTCGTGCAAAGTCAATTCCTGAACGCATCCCGCGATTGGCATTTCTCTGATCGGGGGTCTTGATACATTTACCTGACAAGGGGAATCTTCGATAAGATTCTCCACAACGAACACATCGGAATTTCTGACGAGTGAAGGCCACAAGATTACCACGAAGGTCGGGGAGGAAATGGGATTCTACAACTTGACTGGCCACATTGCGAACATCTACACCACGCAATTGTTGCCCGAGTAGTAGTTGGGCGTTCATTTTGTCAATCATGGTTTCAAGTGTTTTGTATGATGAATTTTCAGGACCGGAATCAATCGAATGAGCATCGTGAGTATACCCATAACCACGGACAGCGCCAACGGTTCCAGTTCTGCGATCTACAATGTCCATTTGATTGGCTATTTCTGAAGGACTTGGCTGGTGTTGTGTCGCTTCATAGAATCCTCGATGATACCACCAAGAGGTGTCTACATTCAGCGCTTCTTTGTCAAGCTCTTCCGGGTTGAGGCGGGTTGAAAGGGTGAGGGGGGCATCCATTCGGCCACCTCGGTTGCTAGGCAACAACACTCTGCTAAAATTGAGTAAACAATCAAGCAAGAGAATCAATGCGTCTTCATCACCATCACAATTGCGGCGTTTTGCGGCATGGTACAATGTGTGTCCATAGCCTGCACTGGCATTGGACCAACCAATGATCCGAGTTAGCACACCTCCAGATGTGTGAGGTGCCAAACCGATGCAAAGATGACCAACCAAATCTTCAGGCTTTTCTGCATTGTAAAATGAAGCCATTCCATAGAATCGTTTGAGCAATTCATCGATGTATGTACAAGCCCTTAGCAGGTAATCACTCGCCTTACGACTGGGGATGAAATCTTGCGGATACAATTCCAAGGTTTGATCTAACTTTACCAAAGGGTCTCCATCAATATCATGAGTGTACCCCAAAGTCACCAAACGTTCGGGACTGGTGCCGATATCTTTTGGCCTAAAATGTGTCACGGGTACATCAATCATGTCAAAGCGAACTGTACCTGCTTTGAAAGATGGAAGTTGATACTTTGCTCGCAATATCCCTTTCTCCAGAGGTTCTGGATATCGTTCAATGGATGTCAATCCTTTGACCCCTTTGAATTTCTTTGGAATACGATCTAATCCCAACTTGATCCGCTTTGTTTCAAGCAAAGCGGGGATATTCACTGACTGGTTGATTCCCTTTCTTCGCCCATTTGTAGGCCGACCATCATCGATTGGAATTGTTTTACCGCCACATTCTGTAGGATCATCAGGAATACTTCGATGATGACAAATCGTGTAGGGTGAGCGTTGGCCACATTTCAGACATTCTCTAGTGCCCATTGTGACTAGGATTGTACCCTTGTTGGCTGCTTCTGTAATCAGTCGTTGAGGTCCACCTTCATTTCCAATTGGGAAGATGCTGTGTGGTTTGCCTTTCATTTCTCGTGGAGCGGCCTTTTCTGGTCTGCCCATTCGACAACCGATTCTACAAGGCGCAGCGGCAACCCAACGAAGTTCGCTACACTTTCTAACCAACCACAATGCTCCATCAACCGTATGCTCATCAAGCAATAGTTCGGCTGATTCAAGGGATTTAGCATCCTTTGGACCGACGTCATCAATTTCTTCCGCAGCGATTCGGCCTTCATTTTCAGTCTCAGCAATTGATTCGCCACGTTGGCGTGCTGCGGTTTCAGCCGCAATTCTGAGAACTGAGCGGCGCTCCTCAATATCTGCCAAGCGACTCTTTTCTTCGGAACAAATTTTCTTCGCGTTTAGGAGCAATTGAATTCGTGATTCAAGGTGGGACTTTGCATCAACGCGAATTTCGGGCGAAGCGTTGTCACCTGCACCGAGTTGGAGACCCAACCCCTCGAGGAGTGGTTGCCAACCGTGCATGATGAGCAGATCGTTGCCCTCATGAATATGGGGTATTCCAAGAATCATCAATGAAGATTTAATGATGCCATGTTCTTCGTGTTGGGTTCCATTGGGCCAATCTCCGATTACAGATTGATCGATTTTTTTGACTGGGCCGGGCATTTGTTCCGGCACTGATTTTTGTGGAATATTTCCTGATGAATTGACGGATTGATTGCTTGGCAACTCTGCAGGTGTGTGGTCGATTGGTTGCCAATTTTCTACAGCCATCGGTATTCTCATCCATGTGCGATCGGGATGTGGAACGGTCATGATGCCGTCCTCAGGATGGGTTGCATTCTCAATGGAACTCGCCAGTAGAGAATCGATGAGGTGGGGGATAAATTCCAATGGCAAATCGTTCCACCACAAATTCCAGGGCGGCGGAATTGCTGTCAAGAAACTCCGTGAAATTTCAACCACTACTTCCCAATCCAGAGTCATCTTCTGCAATCGGCGGTGCCAGGTCCTCTGTCGGCGATGATTTCCAATCAAATCATCGGGGTCGTCCACTGTTCCTGTAGATGGGATTCCAGGGGGAAGACGACGACGAGTAACGCCCAATATTTTCGCAAATTGCTCTACTTTCACTTCGGAATCAAGTGTTTCCAATAGGTCGCTTGCGAACCAATCCGAAACATAACCTGATGGAACCAGTGATTTGTTGTTCTCAGCAAATTCACCGTAACCAATCATCAATTCACCATTGTCCCATATCGACAATACTTCATCTTGAACTCTATGCCACATTTCCTTTGATTGTACACGACCATATCGTCCACTTTTGAGTAGGATTGTTGGGCCATCCAAATCATCGCAGGGGACAACTGCACACGCTTTTCCGGGTCGTTCGATTTTCATCTGCGTCCCTACAGCAAGGAAATCACCCATGGCGTGCATCGATGCAGGGTTGACCCCTGCTGCGGCCAAACCAGAGGTTCTGGGACGACCATATCTCAATCTAAATCCACCAGGGGTATTGGGTTCTCCAAAAATTGGACGGCCGGCAATAATATCTCGCATGAAGCGATTGTCTGTCTTGATTTTTCGACGCTTTACAGAATCTGAATCACTATCGGATTTTGATTTGGAGGCAAAGGCGGAGATAAAATCCCAACCTGGGACATTCAATCGCTCAGTTTGTTTCTGAATTTTTGCGGCTTTGAGACAGAGTCCTTCACCGATGACAAGCATTACACCACCACGAATTCGGCCACCATCGATATTTCGAACCTCGCGGTAACCTGCGCATTCGATATCCTCCGTTTCCTCACCATTGATCATGATTGGGCAGGCTTTCACAATCATCTCAATTTCTTCAGGTGGGGGTTTGTATTGCAAACCACCTCTGTAAAGTCCGAATTCTTCTTTCACCCGTTCAACCTCGGGTTCTGTCGGTTCATATTTGGCTAAATTCAACTCTCTTCGAATCATATCTGCAATCAAAACTGCGAGTGCTTGGGCTGTTCCACCTGCGGCTCGAATCGGTCCACAGAAATCAATCGAGACAAAACGAGAACCGTCTAAATTATTCAACACACGAACTTGGCCAATTCCTTCTAGCGGGGCGACAAGGACGGCTTCGGTCAAGACCGCCAAGCCTACACGAAGACCAGTGTCAATGCTCTTTTGCACATCAGCGGTACGATCATGCATTTGGACAGCGACATGCACTGCCATATCAATCGATGCGTTTTCTCGGTCTTTTTCGGCAAGCATATCACGAATATCTTTGGCGATTGGAATGCCCTCCAACCAAGGGGCGAGCAATTTTTCTGCACGATCGGCGAGGTCGATTGCCCGGGGAATCTCAACTTCATCACTAAGGTCGAACCCCTTTGCACGTGCTTCTGTTGCGATTTGATAAATGGCATCACATTGGGTGTCGAGAATCGACTGATAATTGTCCATTTCCTTCTCTAATCGTTCGGTATCCAGTGGGGCCAAAGGTCGACTCACTCCCCCCTCTGACATCTCATCCCACCGTGCGAACATTGCTCAAGGAATGGCGGTTGCCCAAAAGCATTGGGTGGGATGCAAAACACTTCCTAGGGAAGTGTAGATACACACGGCGAAGGTTCATGGAAGGGCAGCAACGACGCATGGCGGGGAGAAGTATGGCAGAGAGTACTGGAATTGATGAGGCCCGAACACGATTAATCGAAAAGGTTCGAGACCTTGCTTACCTTTGCGCTGATACAGAAGAATT
>JASLKO010000073.1 GCA_030747475.1 Candidatus Thalassarchaeaceae archaeon
GGATATGGCATGGAGATGTGGACCAACAACAGTATCGCCAGACCCGACATGACAATCAGCAGTGTCGTCGGACCATCTTCTGCAACGATTGGTAGCACAGTGAGCGTCAACTACACCGTAAACAACATCGGAGCGGCTGCACTAACCTCTTCAACACCGTATGACATCCCAATCATTTTGTCCACAGATACAGTGTATGATTCAACTGACACGATCTTGAATGTCCAAATTACGGGACCAAGTTTGGCTTCTGGCGCCAGCCAACAAATGAGTTCGAACGTACAGATTCCATCCTCTCTTTCAGCTGGTAGTTACTACTGGATTGTGTGGGCTGATGGATGGGGCAACGTCACCGAATCCAACGAGTTGAACAACAACAACTACTCTTCATCAACCACCACGATAACAACATCCGGTGGTACGAGTGGTGACATTTACGAGCCAAACGACAGTATTGCTGCTGCAACTACAATTTCGACACTACCACTGTCACAAAGCAGCCTGTCAATCCATACCACCTCGGATTACGACTTCTTTGCGGTGTCAATGATTTCAGGAGCAACCTACTGGTACAACATCACGTTCATCCATACAAATGGTGACTTGGACATGGACTTGCTAGATTCTTCAGGAACACAATTGGGTTGGTCCTCTGGAACAAGCAATGTCGAATCGATCGCCTATACTCCATCATCAAACATCACGGGATACCTCGATGTATTCGGCTGGGGCAGTGCGACCAACACATACGCGCTGACCATTGAAAGTTCAAGTGGCGGTGGGACACCACCTCCACCTCCAGGAACACCTGCCTTGAGCGTGAGCATGCCAGACAAGTTCTCTGCCACAGCGTCTCTGTCCAATTTGACAACGGGCACATCGTATTTCCTTGATTCAACATTGTATGAGTTCCATGTCGATGGCACCACGACCAATACATCGCTTCCGGGCATGAATTGGACAGCAACATCCACAACCTACATGCAAAATTATTCACTCAATACGCCCAACATCGAAGGCGAATATGCGGTTCTCAGTTATCTGTACCAAAACGGAGCATTTTCAACATTAGACTTTGACTTCATTTACCACGAAATGTTGGTTACAGAATCAACGGCAAACAATCAAGGATGGATGGATGCGCAAAACCTCACGATTGGGCAGAGCTATTCGATTCAGTGGTGGGCCTATGATAACGTCACAAACACGACCTTGGGAACAAACACCGTCAATTTCTCAGCGACGTCGACATCTTGGAACCAAAGCGTTTCATGGACTCACCCAACAACTGCAAACCAGCACAACTTCGAGGCTATATTGAGAACCTCAAGCTCAAGCAGTTTCATTGGAGCAGGTTACGAAGAATTCTACCCAACCCCAGCTTGGGTTTCCATTGCAACCTACACCAATGATATCAACATGACCAATAATTCTGCAACGATCCAAGCGATGAACTTGGCACCGGGTGAAACATACATGTGGAATGTGTCTCTTTTGAATCATTCATACAGCACAATTGCTACTTCGAGTTATTTCAATTTCACAGCGACAAATTCTACAATGATTCTAGGCACATGGTCGTATAGCACCCCCACCACAAGTGGACAATACTGTTTATTCCCTCACTTATGGACTGCAAACGGGACCCAATTGGGTAGTATTGTCGCGTGCTTCTCGTACATCTACGATGCAGATAGCGATGGTGTGTGGGACGAGTACGACCTTTGCCCAAATACACCGGTCGGTTCAACCGTGGATTGGAATGGATGCGCGGCAAGTCAACGTGATACGGATGGTGATGGTTACACTGATGATGTTGATGACTTCATCAATGACCCGACACAATGGAATGACTACGATGGCGATGGCTACGGAGACAACGCCAGTGGAAACAATAGCGATGCATTCCCTCAGGATGCTACACAGTGGTCTGATACAGATGGTGATGGCTGCGGCGACAATGCGAATGGAACAAATGGCGACCAATTCCCAACCGATGCTACACAATGCTCTGACATAGATGGCGATGGCTGGGGAGACAATCCAAACGGAACCAATCCAGATGCATTCCCTACCGACCCGACACAGTGGTCTGATTCCGATGGAGATGGTTATGGAGACAACCCAAACGGAAATTATGCCGATGATTTCCCGAACGATGCCACACAGTGGTCTGATTCTGATGGTGATGGATACGGAGACAATCCAAGCGGAAACA
Organism: Candidatus Thalassarchaeaceae archaeon; assembly: GCA_030747475.1. Taxonomy (GTDB): domain Archaea; phylum Thermoplasmatota; class Poseidoniia; order Poseidoniales; family Thalassarchaeaceae; genus MGIIb-P. Next base: position 2,219 of record JASLKO010000073.1, read on the forward strand.
ACCCCGATTTGTATCCAACTGACCCTACACAATGGGCCGACAGTGATGGAGACGGGTATGGTGACAATCCGAGCGGCACATCTGGTGACCAATTCCCCAACGACGCTTCACAATGGTCTGACAATGATGGAGATGGATGGGGGGACAACCCCGATGGAAACTTCCCCGATCACTTCCCACAAGATGGTACACAATGGGCCGACTTAGATGGTGACGGATGCGGTGACAATCCCAATGGAAACAACGCTGACGTATGGCCAAACGACCCTACACAATGTGCGGATTCGGATGGTGACGGATATGGAGACAACGCCTCGGGGACCAACCCCGATGCCTTCCCTAACGATGGTACGCAATGGGCAGACAGTGATGGCGATGGTTGGGGCGACAATCCCAGCGGCAACAATGCCGATGCATTCCCAGATGAGTACACACAACAACAGGATTCGGATGGAGACGGTTATGGTGACAATCCAAATGGTGTCAATCCTGATCATTGTCCAAACAGTCCACCTGGAGCGATTGTTGACGCAACAGGATGCGCCGATTCAGAACTCGATGACGACAACGATGGCGTCATGAATGATGGAGACACCTGTCCAAACACACCAGGAGGAGAGGTTGCCGACGCCATTGGTTGCAGTGACACACAAAAGGACGGAGACAATGATGGAATCAGCGATGCATACGATGCCTGTCCCGGTTCACCGCAGGGTGAAGCTGTCGATGGGTACGGTTGTGCAGCCAGTCAAAGAGATACTGACAATGACGGTATCAAAGATCACTTGGACCAATGTCCAGCAACACCACCGGGATCTTTTGTGAACGGTTATGGTTGTGCTGATACCGAATGGGACAGTGATGAAGATGGAGTCTACGATGCAGATGATCAGTGTCCGTACACATCCACTCTCGATGTTGCTGATGATACTGGTTGTGGAGCGGCTCAGCGTGACACAGACAATGACGAGGTCATGGATGCAGATGACCTCTGCCCAATGACACAACCAGGTTACAATGCCGATGCAAATGGTTGTGATGCCACCCAGCGTGATGGTGATGAAGATGGTATCAGTGATGCATTGGATACAAATTGTCCAAACACTCCAGCGGGTGAAACCGTCGACAGCTTTGGTTGTGCAGAATCTGAATTGGATGATGACAACGATGACGTGACCAATGATTTGGATGAATGCCCGAGTACACTCAGCATCTGGGCAGCAGGTCCAAACGGTTGCTCACCAGAACAATCGGATCAAGATAATGACGAAGTAACGGATGCAACTGACATTTGCCCAAGCACACCGACTGGACAATCAGTCAACAATCAAGGATGCAGTTTGAGTCAAATCGACAGTGACAATGATGGGACTACAGATGACCTAGATGCCTTCCCTGATGATCCAACCGAAATTACAGATTCTGATGGCGATGGTGTTGGCGATATTGCAGATGCATATCCAAAGGATGCCAGTCGAAGTGTCGCTGAAGAAGGGGGCCTTTCAATGCCATTCTGGATTGCACTAGTCATTGTTGTATTCGTTGGAATCGGAGGGTCAGCATTGTACCTCATGCGCCAAAATGCGCAACAAACCGATGAATATCAAGCAGGTGGAATTGGCATGGAAATTCAACCTGCCGAAGACATCTATGCGATGGCTGGTGTTGCGGCAACCGAACCACCTACAGCCAATTATGGTGAAAGTGAACTTGAAACTTTGAATCAAACCAATACAGTCGTTCCAATCGAGGCTTCGACAAATGAACACGGCCAAACCACATGGGCGGACGAACTTGGAAACACATGGTGCCAAAACCCAGATGGAAGTATCATGCGATTCGATACTGAAAGTGGAGCATGGGTCCCCCATCAGTGATACAAATACTGACTTTCAACTAGCGTTGGGTCTTGCGATTCCTTGAGATGGACCCAGGTGGACACCTTCGCCTATGGCTAATGCGACATTTTTCTGAACCCACCAAGGATGTAAGGTGGATTCCACGTTCAACACTCTGGGGCAAACTACCTGAACCCGGTGAACTTGTGCATCTGAATATTGAAACAAGATTGCGCATACTTCGATTGATTGGATCACTCTGCGATTTGAGGCACAGCAAGGATGTACCGCTTGCCGTTCGAAGTTTTGCTGAAGCAGCTCTCATTGGATCAAGCCAGAGAGCACTTCTAATCGTCGATTTCTGGGTGGCAGGTCAATGCCTGCCACCTTGGCTTGAAGCACGTTGTATACAGAGTCAAAGGCATCTTTCAAGACGTGTCTCAACTGCATTGTTACCGGCACGTGAATCAATGGATGGATTATGGCTTCTCGATATGCCTTCTCCATTTCTTCCATTTGCTGTCGCTGAGCATCGTAAATTGTTTGGAGCCAAGAATTGGTTGGTTCATTCGGGTGGTGATCGGCTCTCACCGGGTGTGTGGACATGGACGATTGACATGTCCGGTGATGGTGAGGTGCTGCGGCGAAGTCGTGCGGGTTTTGAGCCATTCATGTGCGCCTGTGCACACCGTGATGCATTTGAACCGACGAGGGTTGGCCCACCCTGATGGACGTCAGTATTATTCTTGGATCACGCTCGGATTTGCCAATCGCCAAAAAGGCGACAAAAGTACTCGACAACTTTGGGATTGACTACGAACTGCGAGTTGCCAGTGCACATCGCGCCCCAAAATATCTCGAAGGGATCATTGAAACGGCACTGGAAAATGATTGTCAGGTTTTCATCGGCATGGCCGGTGTCGCTGCTGCGCTCCCTGGCGTGATCGCTTCGATGACTTGCAAACCGGTCATCGGCGTCCCTGTGGGTGGAAAAGTTCCACTCGATTCCCTCCTATCGATTGTACAAATGCCACCCGGCATGCCAGTCGCAACCGTGGGTGTTGATCGGGGCGACAATGCAGCCGTCTTGGCAGTACAGATTCTAGCAGCAAGCAATGCTGATCTCGCAGCGACCTTTGCAAACTACCGCCAAGATATGACAAATAAGGTCATTTCCGACGATGAGTTAACACAGTCGGAAGGTGCCTAATATGGATGCCCAGATGCTCATAGATGAAGGCGTTTCAATTCTCAAAGAGCAAATTGACGATACGGCAATCATCGCTTGCAGTGGTGGTATCGATTCGACCGTTGCAGCTGTAATGGCCAACAATGCCATCGGAAATTTGCTACATTGTGTCTATGTCGACACTGGTTTCATGCGCAAGGGCGAAACTGAAGAAGTCCGTGAGATGTTGACTGATTTGGGTTTGAACATCAAAGTGGTCGACGCAAGTGAACGCTTCTTCAAGCACCTAGAAGGAGTGACTGAACCGGAAGCAAAGCGCAAGGTCATCGGTGAACAATTCATTCGTGTTTTTGAGGAAGAACAAGTCATCTGTGGGGCCAAATACCTCGTCCAAGGAACCATTGCACCAGACTGGATTGAATCCGGTGGTGGGGAACGTGATGTCATCAAGAGTCACCACAATGTTGGGGGCCTACCTGACGATGTCGATTTGACAATTGTCGAACCACTACGGGAATTTTACAAAGATGAAGTCCGAGAAATGGCTAAACTTCTTGAGATCCCAAGCAGCAATCGCCAACCGTTCCCTGGACCCGGTCTCGCCGTTCGAGTACTAGGTGACCTTACTCGAGAACGAACCGAAGCCTGCCGTGAAGCCTGTGCCATTGTTGAGGAAGAGCTCCAAGCGGCGGCAGCCGCAGGTGAAATGGAGATCCCATGGCAATACTTTGCAGCACTCCTACCGGTGAGTAGTGTTGGTGTCCATGGTGATGCCCGAGTGTATGGCGAAACGATTGTGGTCAGAGCGGTTCGAAGTATCGATGGAATGTCTGCACGCTATTCCGAAATACCACACAGCGTACTGCAAAAAATTAGCACACGCATCACAAATGCACTCAAAGGACATGTGAACAGAGTTGTCTACGACATCACTCACAAACCACCAGGTACCATCGAGTGGGAATAATTACTCTTCTTCCGAATCCCAAATAGGGACCAAATCAGATGGCCATGCTGCGATGACTGGAGTCACCGGTGGTGAGCCAAAGCTACTCCGAATCGAAGGGCCACTTGGAACGTCTGCAAAGATCGGACCCAATTGTGAAAATGTGATGTCCTGACCGACTGGTGCCCCAACGAAGGGGTCAAGAATTACCCCGCTAGGATGTACAAGATGAATGGCGATGAAATCTTGATTCTCATGGCGTAGTCCAAAAAGAATCATCTCAAGGCGAGTATCTCCCATTTCACCTGCTTTCACATGTCGTCGGGCCAGAGGGCGTCTGGCCCAGCGTTTGGATTCTGCCATCCATTTCTCATCGATACTTGAAAGTCCAATATCGACATGTGCAATGGGAAGGAGCCAGCGACCAGCAGGCCATGCCAAGAGGGTTGAAATCCGAACCAAATGGGACAACCAGAGTGGGATGGAAATCAGTAACGCGATGATTGTGATAGAACCATCAGGATTGCCTTGGACAATCCATACCAATACACCGAGAAGAATGGATTCAATGCGAATTAAGTTCCACCCCATCATTTTGAGGGGCGAGCCTTCAACTTGTTGCGAGGATATCATTGAAGCGGATGCCCAAATTAAACCGAAGCCACCAAGCCACAGTCCCAAACCCAATTTTGTGCTCATCCCAATGCCATGTCCTACTGCATGAAGCAACATCGGAATCAAACCGGCTGCAAAGAAAAAAACAGACCATGCCGCGGGCAAAAGAAATCTGGCAAGGGTGGGCCTCAATCTCTGCCGACGCCAGCCATCCCACGACTCAGGGGCATCCACTTCATGCGGAAGCCGAACAGGTAAGCCACCCGGGCCGAACCATTCCGCTCGGCCGAGTAAGAAGTGGGCTCGGGGCTTCGCCATGATCCTGCGAATCACACATACTGCATCAAATCGCCGCTACACGATGCCCGAAGCGTCAAAGCACCGGAGTACACACGCATTACTGGTGCGACCATGCTAAAGCGAGGACTGCCTATTCTCGTCTTGGCAATATTGCTACTGAGTTATGTACCGAGTGCAGTTGCTTGTGAGACCGAAGTTGCGCGCTTGGGTGTGCAATCTCCAACTGGAATTTCACCAAACAAAGATGACTCGATGAGAGAAACTGTGAGGATTGCAAAAATAGGTCAAGAAACGGCTAGATTCATGTTATGGGAAGTGTTGATGGGAGCGAATTACACAGAGAAATACATCGCTGAACAAATCGATCAATCGATGATTGATGCTGGTTCCAATCCAAATTGGAACTCATTTGACACCATTGTGGCCAGTGGGGCAAATGGTGCAATCCCCCATGGTGACCCCGACAACAATGGAGCGGGACCAAAGCAAGTCATGCCCGGAGATGTTGTGGTTGTTGATCTCGGTGCACGTGTGAATGATTGGGTGAGTGATATCACACGATCATATATTGTTGGGGAAACTGATAATTTCACGATTATTGATACATACATGGCCGTTTATGATGCACAGAACCTCACGTTCCCAGTGATTGAATCTGGCACACCTGCTTGGGTCCCAGATGATATTGCTCGGACACATATTACCGAACGTGGTTATGGTGATTTGTTCATCCATTCTCTTGGCCATGGTTTTGGAGTCTGTGTCCACGAACCACCCTTGCTATCAAGTGGTACTGACGACCCATTATTCGGACTGACATACAATCAACAGCCACTGATGGTATGGGATGCAGTAACTGTTGAACCTGGAATTTATCACGATGGATGGTTTGGAATTCGAATTGAGGACGATTTTTTGGTCAACACAGAAGGACATGAATTTCTGTCGGAAGATCTTCCTCGGGATTTAGACTGGTTTATGATCAAAACCACTGATTATGAAAATACGACATTTGACGAGACTCCAGGACAAGAAAATGACAATTTTTTACCTGCAATAGGCATATTTGAATCTGTACTATTATGTTCTGTTGTAGCTGTTTTCTCAAGGAATATAGCCAGTGAAAACCGGAAAAATGAGTCATAGGTAAAGAACACTCCTTCATATACTGATTCAGTGTCAACCGGACTATGGTAGAAGTCAATATGATGATTTACATCCTGAGTGCATTGGTTGCTTTACTTTCTGTTCTGCTCATTTCACAAAAGGTTCGAAGACGGAAACAAATGCTTGTAGATCCTTGGGAAACACGTGCACCATCTCCCAAGAAGAAAATGTATGCCAAGGAAAGAATGGCAATACCTCGAATGGTCCCCCCTCCTGCCTATCTCTTTCGCCGACAGTAGAATGTTGTCGATGAAATCGATGGCCTGGTTGATTTAAACACGACTCATCAGTGTCGCCCTTGCGCATGAATCAAGCGTTTAGAGAAAACTATGATTCATCGATGGGATGACGAAGAATCAAATTACGTGCAGCCCACACTTCGTCAACACGCTTCACCGGAGTGTCATGAGGTGCTGTTTTGACAAGTTCAGGGTCTTCAGTGAGAATGTGAAGGAAATCATCTGCAAATTGATCGATGGCTTCCTTGCTTTCAGTTTCAGTCGGTTCAAACATCAAGCATTCAGGGACAATCATTGGGAAATACAACGTTGGAGACATGTATCCATAATCAAGA
>JASLKO010000074.1 GCA_030747475.1 Candidatus Thalassarchaeaceae archaeon
AATTTAAACATTAATACTCCTCAGTCTAAATATAACGGCATACACATGGTTTACTATACACACCGAATGGAGGTATACACATGGATGCATGGTTGAAGAAATGGATAGATGAATGGGATGTTGAATATGACAAGCTAGAAGCGAGCAAGAAAGAAAAGGTGAAATCATGAGTTTAGCCGGTTTGTTGACTGCTTACCTAAGCGCGGTATCCAACTGGCGTTCTCCCAATTGGGATCATCATCGCCGGTTTCAATCTTAATCAGCCATTGGTGTAGGTTGGTCGGCGTCCTTCGATAAGGGCGGACAGTCCTTCTAAGGCATCTGATGTGCCAAAGATATCCGCAAGGTTTGACAATTCTAGCGCGAGCCCCGCATCGAGATCATCACCAGTCGCCACAGCACTGTCGAGCAGCTCACTTGCCAAGCGAAGTGCAATTGGTGCAGTTCGACTCAATGATTTCAGTTGCCGACTGACATTGCGGTCCTCAACATCAAATCCATCTGGACAACTTCCCGATAGGAGAGTTGACATGTTTTCATTGCTGTAAAATGAACTAGAAAACGCGGCGACAGGATGTTGTGAATCCTGAGGGGTTCCTGGATATTTGTTTGCAGGTTTCCCATCAGATGAAATTTGATCAACAGTTCCTGTGACTTCAGCAGGGTCGACCAAGTGGGTCAGAATACCCAAGGCATGTGCCGTTTTACAATCGACAAAATTTCCGGCTAGAACCGCCCAACGAGCCGCTTCAACACCACAGATACGTACCGTTCGTTGTGTCCCGCCCAACCCGGGGTAAATTCCGATGTTTGTTTCTGGGAATCTGAATTGACTACGACGTGTACCCACTCGATAATCACAGGCAAGAGCCAATTCAAGTCCACCTCCCAAGGCCAAACCCGTCGTGAGGGCAATGGTTGTCTTGGGGCTATTTTCGAGTTTGTTCAGGACGGCATGACCATTCGCAGTAAATTCATAGATATCTGGGAATGAATTTGCGCGAAGTTTGTCGACAAAGAATTTGACATCTGCTCCGGCGACAAAGGCTTTCCCTGCACCTTCAAGAACGATTGTAGAGACTGAATCATCAGCATTCAAATCATCCAATACAGCACCCAATTGTGTAACCAGTGTTTCGTTCAGTGCATTCATGGCTTCAGGCCGATTCAATCGAACTGTAGCCACCCCTCCAGTTTGGAAAACATCAACAAAATTGAATTCCCAACCATGCCCAGTTTCTGCTTTGATTGCAAAAAATGGAGGCAGATCAAACTCAGCTAGGGTTGCATAGGCACTGGCCATTCGATGGGCTTCTTTGATGCCCATTGCATTCATGATTTCGAATGGGCCATTCATCCACCTCAGCCCAACTTTTGCCCCACGGTCGACATCTTCCATCGTGCAGATTTCTTCGGCGACAATTTGTGAGGATACAGCGAAAACCTGCCCTAGAAGTCGTTCTGAGATAATTTTAGCAGCTTCAGCCTCACAGTCAGTTTCTTCATCAATCTCCCACATCACTCCTGCATCGACCAATTCTTGGAGACTCTTTGCACCCGTATATCGGGGTGTATTGAGTTGCTCTGCTAGGTAGTTGGTAGAATGCAATGCGATTGGAGGTCCAGTTAGATTCATCAAAGCAAAAGGGCCCATGCCGATGTCAAATGCCTCACAAGCCACCGCATCGATTTGTGCCGTGGTGCCCACACCTTCTTCGAGTAATAGACAGGCCTCATTTAGCCATGGAACAAAGAAACGGTTGACGACAAACCCTGGCCGATCTTTGCATACGATGACCACTTTTCCAAGCATCTTGCAATATTGTTCAACCCGTGCAATGGTTTCTTGACTTGACAGTTCAGAAGGAATGACTTCGACCAAGCGATTCTTTGCCGGGTGATAGAAGAAGTGCAAACCAACAAAGCGATCAGGTCTTGCTGTTGCCTCTGCCAAGGCATTCACGCTGAGCGATGACGTGTTTGAAGCCAGAATTGTTTCTTCTCCACAGGCCTCATCTAATGTATTGAATACAGCGGTTTTGACATCAAAGTCTTCGAACACAGCTTCGATGACCAAATCGGTATCCGAAGCGACGTTCTCAACACCAACCACACCAGTAATCCGACTTTGAATCTCTTCAACTTGCGCTTCTGAAAAGATTCGACGCTCCACCGCTTCTCCAAGCAATGTTGCAATCGTACTTTGACCACGTTCGACCCATTGTTGTTCTCGGTCAACCATTTGGACGGGAAATTGCTCTTGCGCAGTCTTCTGTGCGATACCACTTCCCATATTTCCAGCACCGACAATGGCGACAGTCTCGATTGGCTTCATGGCCGTTCGACCCCCATTCGCCTCATGAATTCAACGGCAGAGCCGAGAGGGATGATGCATCAGATTCAACACCCTCCTCTTGTCGTATCCCCCCCATGGTCTCTGAGAGTGACTTCATCGCCGCCTTCCAAGCCTACCATGATGCCTTGGAAGATCCGGCTGCAAAAATTGACACAATTCGTCCTCTTGTCAATGAACATGTTGAGCAACTCATCGCACGATTACCAGGCAGAATGGTTCAGGATAAAGCACGAGAAAGAGCCATGACAGAATTGGATCGAATTGAAGAAAAGGCCAAGGAAAAAGCAGTTGAAGTTGCAGAACAAATGCCTGCTGCT
>JASLKO010000075.1 GCA_030747475.1 Candidatus Thalassarchaeaceae archaeon
ATTGATGAAATGTGCAACAAGAACATGGATGTCATCCATTACATCACCGTATACAATGAGAACCACTCTATGCCAGCAAAACCAAAGGACGTTGATGAGGGCATTGTTCGAGGTTTATACCGAGTGAGTGGAAAGGATGGGGCAACTGCTCGTTTATTGGGTTCAGGTCCGATTATGCTACAGGTTCAGAAGGCTGCCGAAATGCTCTCACAACGAGGGGTAGACTGTGAAATTTGGTCGGTCACATCCTATGGCGAATTACGGCGTGAGGCCGCAGAATCAGAACGTTGGAATCGTCTCCACCCCTCTGAAAAACCCCATTCATCTTGGGTATCTGACCACCTTGACGACAGCGTTGGAACAACTGTGGCTGTGAGTGATAACATGATGGCCGTTCCTGATTCAATACGACAATGGGTGGGTGGCGATTATGTTGTTCTCGGCACGGATGGGTTTGGCCGTTCCGATACACGTGAAGCACTCCGAAGATTCTTTGAAATTGATGCTGAGCACATTGTTTTGGCCACACTTTCCTCATTGGTTCGTCGTGGTGAATTGGATGGAAGTGTGTATGACAAAGCCGTGAAAGAAATGGATGTTTCATTTGAACGAGAAGACATCACGTCAATTTAGCCAAAGGAGGCTTCCATCTTCCTGACTTTCGTCCATGGTCTAGCAAATGCCAGTAAAGTGCGTGAACATCCGGTTCTTCTGGGTCATCTGTAATCGATTCAGACTTTGATTTCCAAGCTTGATTGGCAAAAATTGAAAATGGAAACAAACTCAATGCTGGACCACAAGCAGGTCCAATCATTGTAGTCAACCATTTTCGCTCCAATAGGCCGCAATGTTCCATTGATTGATTGACTTTTTTCCAATCCCCATTCATTTTCCGATTGACCCACCTCGAAGGATTAATCGAAGAATCCAATTTGAAACCTGCAGCAGCCAATGGAGCGGCCATCCATGATGACACATAGCCACCTGGGGCCCGAAACCAAGGCCGCCAAGACGAGGCTGAATAGGCTGATATTCGATCCCTAGAGGCTTCAAGCATTTCAGAGAATGATTGTGTATCTTCTGGCCAAGATGACCAACATTTGTGTCCCCAACCATGGCTGGCAAATACGATGTTTGGCATCTCCAATAGCAAATCCAAACGTTTGGTAAATTCTGGGCAATCCAATTGTTCCGCAATTAGAAAAATAGTGACAGGGGGGCCATCACGTGCCCATTCAATGAAATGGTCTGTTGCTTTCAACAACTTTTCAGATGCTCGATAATCTTCGGTTTTCCAATGAGGCATCGGATTTGAAGAGCGAGAGGCATGGCCCCTATTGGATGGGAGATGAATAATGTCATCTGTATCCACACTTAACCAAGCAGTCATTGTTTTTCCTCCAATGGTAAACGAGGAATAAGCCAACAATGATGCATGATTTTCTGACCCATAACTTCGACTTCGACTTCATCCGATAATCGATGTCCATTCCATCTTTTTATCGCGGATTCAGCCGTCTTAACACCTGCGTTATTGGTGGGGTTCACAGCCATCTCTACCGAAGTTAACCCACCTCTTCCAATCCATTTGAGGACGGCATCTATCGAGTGTCCTGCAAGGCCTTTACATTGAAATTGAGGGCGGATCCAATAACCCAAATTCCAATGACCAATGACCAAATGTGGTGTGTAATCTAGAGCAATCAATCCTGCGATTTCTCCTCTGAATTGAACGGCCCAATGATAGGATAAACCACCCTTTCCATAACGTTCGACATCGTGGAGATATTCTGAAGCTTGATTAGGAATCGGTTGATCTAACTCTAGCCAAGGCATGGCCTGAAAAATTTCATCACCACTTTCGTTGATACCTTCTACCATTTCCGAGAGATGTGTTGGTCCCGCTGGCATCAAGCGCAAACCGTCGTGACCATCAATCGGTGTAATCGGACGCACATTGGACCCATGTAATGGCGGGGTTTATGCCTTCAGGATAAGAGATGTTGAACGGCTTTGGCCACATCTGGTGAATCTGGATGTTGGCTTTGTGCAGTTTCAATCATCCGACGCATCACAGCTTCTTGATCGAATTTTTTGAGTAAAACACCGATATGGAAAATGAGGTCAACTCGATCGCCCAAATGTGGTCCTAAAGAAACCAATGCGCGTTTGGAGGCTTCAATATCGCCACTCTTGGCAGATTCCATCGCTTCTCTCAACGCCTTCCTTACAGTGGCGTCATCCCATGCATCTGATTGGGGCCATGGCCAAATTCCTGCAGGTGAAGGAGTCGGTGCAGGGCTAGGGATTGGAACTTCTGGAATTGTGGGAGGAGCTGGTGATTCAAAATTAGCCGGGAGGGGGGGAACTGCTGGGACAATTGGGGCAGATGGGACAACCGGAACTGCTGGGACAACTGGAGCAGATGGGACAACCGGAACTGCTGGGACAACTGGAGCTGAGGGTGTCGCTGGGGTGATGGGGACCTCTGGTACATCTGGAAGTGAGGGTGGGGCAGTGGTTTCTAATGTGGTCGGCTGTTGCTGTGAGATTTGATTCGAATGAGATACTGGTTCAGAAGATGTTTCGATATCTGATTCATCGGGTATTGCTGATGCGGATTCTACAGGTTCGAGATCATCGGATTCAGCCATTTCAACGAGTTTGACGACCGGTGCGCTATACTCCTCTTCTTGGTATGCTAAATCGGGTCCATCACCTGTATCGAATTTTTCAACGTTTTTTGGAGCATCAGCAGAAGTTAGGACATATTCCTCTTCTTCTTTCGGCTCTTCGTCTTTGACACGAGCCACTTGCTGAGGTGCATCGAATTGATGATCCATCGAAACTTTTTGATCGACTTCAACAACTCCATCTGTATCATATGGTGAGACTTCAACTGTCATATCATCCATTGAAAAGGAATGGCTGGTCCAATCAACCATTGGGTTTTCATCATCCAATTCTTCATCGTCCTCTAGCAATGCATCGAATAATCCACCACTCTCTTCATCGGATAAATCGGATACCGTTTGACGGTGAGCGGCGACGGTGAATTCGTAATAACAACGGGTGCAAGAGGGGGCCTCTTCAGGGTTCACCAATTGGCAAAGTGGACAGGTTTGACCCTCAACCTGTTTCTTCCGCTTACGGCCGAACATCTCCCCACCCGAACTGATGGCGTCCTCAATACGGGTATAATATTCGCTGCCCCCCGCTTGGAGGTGGTATCGTTCATTTGTTGGCCCTAAAGGGGCCAAAGAGACTGTGGGAGGGTCCAAATGTTGCCGCATATCTGGCCACCATATGGCCGACCGGAAAGGGACAGTGCGTCGCATGGTGCGAGGCCCCCCTGCAGGTTCTAGTGCCAATTCTGAAAACGATGAGGAAAGTGATGGTGTGTCATTTCCTCGCTCCCAAGACCATTTTGAGCGATTCACTCGGCTTATCGCTTGGGAATTGGAAGATGAGATGCTTGCTGTGGAAGAGCGTTTGCAAAAATGGAATCGAAATCGATTGGTCGAAAATGGAATCACTTTGTTTGATCTGGAAGGTCGAAATGATGGATGGTTATTTGGAGAACGTATCGTTAAATTATTCACCAGAGGCGAGGCGTTGCCACACCATCGTTTCAGACATGGCGATATCGTTACGCTGTCTCGAAAAAATCCACTGAAAGAAAAAACCATTGAAGGGACTGTATTGTCCCGTTCAAGAAAATTTATCCGAATTGTTGTCAATGAGCAACCTGCAAAAATTCGTCAAGATACATGGAGACTTGATCGTGGTGCGAATCGGATTGCTCATGATCGCATGGTAGGCGCATTAGAGGCTTTATTTTCCGATGAAAATTCAACGCTATTACGTGAATTATTTTATGGACAGGTCAGAGATATGGAGAGTAGTTCATCTCGTCCCGCGAATCTTGGCGGCATTCAGAAAAGGTTGCAGGCTCAATCAAAGCATACTGGAGAACTGAATTCTAGCCAAGCGTCTGCTTTCTCAAATGCAATGGAATATCGTTTGTCGTTAATCCAAGGGCCACCGGGCACCGGTAAAACACATACTGCGGTGCGAATTTTAGCTGCATGGGCACGCAATGGAGCGGGACCTATTCTAGCTGTAGCGGATTCCAACGTTGCTGTTGACAATCTGCTTGAAGGATTGCTAGATCAGGGCGTCAAAGCCATTCGCTTGGGGCAACCTGTGAAGGTTCGAGAGAATCTTAGAGATGCGACCATGGCAGCCCAGATGGAAGAGCATCACCTGCGCGAAGACGTGGATACAATCATTGGGCTAAATGAAGATGCATTGCGCAGATTGCCATCTCTCAAGGGCAAAGAGAAAGGTTTGGCTCATCGTGATATCAAGAATGGATGGAAAGAGGTTCGAAGAGTCGAGAATCAAATGCGTGATGACATCCTTGAACATGCTCAGGTCATCTGTGCAACCTGTGTGGGTGCAGGTGATCGGTTATTGGATTCTAGAAGATTCCCACTGGTCTTGCTTGATGAGGCAACTCAAGCAACAGAGCCTGCCTCTCTAATTCCATTGACAAAAGGGGCACGCCATGTCGTCCTGGTTGGAGATCATCACCAATTGCCACCCACCGTAATTTCTCGAAGGGCAGAACAAGATGGATTGTCCAAATCACTGTTTGAGCGATTGATCGCATTGGGGGCGCCTTCAACGATGTTGACCACCCAATATCGGATGCATCCAGCCATTAGAGAATGGCCGAGTGAGCGATTTTATGCTGGCAAATTAGAGGATGGGGTGTCTGCAAATGATCGGACGGCCCCAGTCGGATTTATGTGGCCAAATTGGGATGCACCAGTTGCTTTTATCCCCGTTGAAGGGGCCGAAAGCAGTAGCCCAGATGGGGCCTCGAAACAAAATATGGATGAAGCTGCATTGGCCGTCAGAGTGGTCGATATGTTACTTTCAGGTGGAGATATTTCGCCAAACCAAATTGGTGTTGTAACCCCATATAGTGGACAGGTTCGACTGCTCAATGATTTGTTCGAAAATGCAGGAGGTCGTGAAGAAAATGAGCGGTATCACGGTTTGGAAATTAAAACGGTTGATGGTTATCAAGGACGAGAAAAAGAAGTTATTGTCCTTTCATCTGTACGGGCGAATGAAAAAGGAGAAATGGGATTCCTAACCGATCGAAGGCGGCTCAATGTGGCCATCACACGAGCTAGGAGAGGGCTCATTCTGTTGGGCCATCCACGGACACTGAGAAATGACCCAAGCTGGGAATCATGGTGTGATTGGGCGTCTGAGAGCGGACTTGAAGCGTATCACGTTCTCCACATGTGACATTAAGGAAAAGCGATGCGGCAGGGTTGGGGAGTCGATGAGTACCGAAAGTCCAATCTCGACATATGGCCAAGGCCCAACCCTTGCAAAAATGGCTGTTCAGGAATCAGAAGGACACTGGCCTGTACCCGAAGGAACAATTCTAGCCCCCTTGTGGAAACGAATCTCAGCATATATTCTGGATACGATGATGCTAACCCTCATCCTCCTCATCGCAACAGGTTCGTGGGTTGCTTATGCATGGAATTTGAGTCTATTGATGAGTTCACAATGGTACTTTGTTTTGATCAATTGGTTGCTGATTATATCTGCAAATTATCTGTATCACAAATATACTGTGAATGGCATGGGTCGGTCTTTTGGTCAACGTTGGTTTGGATTGGCGGTCGTACGTGAAGATGGGGAGCCCTTACCACGATTGGATTGTGGACGACGTGCGACATTGAAATTACGATATTTGATACTAGGGTTGAATTTGATTTTCTTGATTATTGATGGTCGGCATATCCGTCGAAGGCACACACATCAATCAAGCGTTGACCTTGCCTGTGCAAGCATCGTAGTCATCGCGAATTCGCTGCCTCCGGCGAAACGAAACCATCTACGCTGAATAGAGCAGGATTCAAGGGGCATCAATGGGTGGACGAGTCAATGGCGCAACAAACTGCATCATCAAATGGTGTGACTGCAGCCCTTTGGGGTATAGTTGAAGAAATCGATGATGATGATGAAGATATTCTTGAAGTAACCATTGATGTCGTCAATGATTCTTCACGCGACATGTGGGATATCAATGGTGATATTCGATCAATGGATGGCACACATGCACACCCACTAAGCAAACCTGAAAGAATTGAATCGGGGGAAGGGAGGCAACTTACATTTTGGGTGCCAGCTGAAACCGGTGCTTGGCTATTCAAAATAGATTACAACACCGATGCTGGAAGAGGGACGGTGGAATTGGGTCCCTTTGCAAATGA
>JASLKO010000076.1 GCA_030747475.1 Candidatus Thalassarchaeaceae archaeon
CCACCACCAGTGCTGTTGTGCCCTACCAAATCAGCCACCTTTCTCTCATTCACCAATGTACTTGTGTGCCCACCACCAATGATGACAAATCCATTTGATTCACAACACTGATTCAGAATTTCAATGGTGCCAAACGCAAATGGGTCCTTCTCGAAAAATCCTGCGGGCCCATTCCAAAGAACGCAGCCCGCATCAACGATGTGTTCACGCATTCGCATACAGGTCTGCAAACCGATGTCAAATAACGGTCCAGAAGGTGGAAGTTGTTCTATGGGTAAATCAACCCGCTTGCCATCGATTTCTGCGGCGACATCGATAGGAAGCAACAAACGATCGCTATGATTCAAAAGCAAAGAATTCGCCAATTCCCATGTCGGTTCAAATGCATCTCCAAGTTCGTTGCGCAAGAAATCTTCATTCCCCTGACCAATGTTGATTCCCGATGCCCAAAGCATCAGGTTGCCAACGGCTCCAACCGGTACAATCGTGTCCGCAACACCACGTTCACATAGATTATTGGCAATGTCGAGACTATCGTCGCATTTTACACCACCCAATACAGCAGTATACGGTTTTGGGGGCGCCTCGACAGCCATTTTCAGAGCCTTGACTTCTTTTGCCATCAGTTCACCTGCAAAGCAGGGAAGTGCTTTTCCAAAACCTGACAATGTTGGACTATTGCGGTGAGCCGCAGCAAACGCATCACACACATATGCATCCACAAGTGGGGCTAAATTTTGCACGATTTCAGATTCATGAAGTTCAGAAAAATCTGACTTTTTCATGCCCATTTCATCTGGATGTCCGCGTACATTGTCCAAGAATAACATGTCACCTTGTCGCATATTGCGAATTGATTCCTGTGCAAGATCGCCACAGACATCTGGAATGAAAGTGATTGGACGACCCAGTAAACGACTCAACAAATCAGAATGGGCATACATGTTTGTGAAATCTACTTTCCCGGGGCGACTTTGGTGGGCGAGAATAATCACGCGTGAACTTGCAAGGCGGCGGAGTGTGGGTAAAATACCGCGGAGACGAGAGTCATCAAGGAAATCTTTGGTGACTGGATCAAGGGGGCTGTTTACGTCAACGCGTAGCAGCACGCGTTTCCCCGCAAGGCCTGCATCGGCCAGGGTCAGTACGGACCCCATTGGTTCTGCCGACCCGAGGACCGGTTATGACCCATTCGCCACAGAAGGCATTTGGTGAAAGACCACTTCCACGTTGCATGGGTTGGTCAACTGAGGTCCTTTCTGGGCCCGATGGTGAGGATTGGCGAGTCCCGACTTCAGAACTTGAGATGCGTCAAAAAAGATTCATCACCGCACTGGATGGAAAGAGCGCATGGGTCAATGATCCAGTCGACATGTATTGGTTGGTCGGAAATCGCCAAACTGGCGGCGTACACTTTTCAGCAGAAGGTGTCGTGACACAATATGTCAGAAATTCACTCGAAAGAGCACGATTTGAATCCGGCGAAAATGATGCACCACATAGCATTGTAAGCCACCCAAGGATGTCATTACTGAGCGAGTCGATATCTGATTCACCTGCACTTCAACTGGGACGCATGCCCGCATCAGATGCAGCTTTTCTCCAATCCAAAATAGGTCAAGGAGGGGATTGTACACAACTACTCTGGACACTTCGAGAAGTGAAATCCGATTGGGAAATTGAGCGTATGAAAGAGTCGGGTGAAATTCAACGTGACATGTTTGAGGCCATTGATGAAATTGGATGTGAAGGCGTCACTGAACTCGATTTGGCTGCAGCTGCTGATGAAGTCAGTCGCTCAGCGGGATTCGGGAGTTTTGTACGAATGAGAAAATGGCCCATGGATTGCGATCGTGTCGTGGTTGCCAGCGGCCGCGCTGGTGGTGTGCCGACTTTCTTTGATTCAGCTGTTGGAGGCACTGGTGTACATCCTTTGGCTGCATTGGGCGCGGGTTTCAACCGTGTGAAAGCAGGCGACCCTGTTCTAGTCGACATTGTTCATGTTCATCGCGGATATGTCGCAGACATGACGCGGATGTTCAGTGTTGGATCACTTGGCAATGAATGGACTGAACGGTTGGAGAATATGTCGGATATTGCGATAGCGGTTCGTGAAAGTCTTGGAAGAGGTGAAGATTGTTCCACAGCATGGGATATCGGTTCAAAGATGGCTGTAGAAATGGGACGTGGTGAGCATCTGATGGGCATGGGTCCTGATCAAGCTAGATTCCTTGGACACAGTATTGGATTGGAACTTGATGAGACACCTGTTGTTGCTGCAGGGTTTGATCGCCCACTACCCGTGGGCGGTACAATGGCCATTGAGCCAAAGGTAATTCACGAAGAAGGGGCAATCGGAGTGGAAGATTGTTGGGTTCGAACTGAGGCTGGCATGGTTTGTCTATCCAGTGGAGAAAATTTCCCTCTACTAACTGAATGGTAATCACATTAGGCCACGAAGAGGGGTTTGTGGTGGTTTTTTACCTCCTCGAAGCATTTGCACTGCAATGACAATCACAATCAGTAGGACAAACACTCCCGCGCCAATTCCAAGCATCAAAGGCATTGAAATTGCACTTGAATCTTCTTCGTTATCTTCAGCGTTATTGGATGAGTCGGAATCACCTCCATCACCATTATCGACGGAAGGGTTTGGTTCTAGAGGCGGTTCAGTAATCTCATAGCACCCATTATCATCAATATAATCTACATCACTTCCCGGCGTTGTTGGACACATATCTACATCATCCATAACTCCATCTCCATCAGAATCCAACTGATAA
>JASLKO010000077.1 GCA_030747475.1 Candidatus Thalassarchaeaceae archaeon
GGTCATTGGTTGTGGGCCGTTCAAGCAGGAGGGGCGTCCAATGATGAAGGGACGGATATTGCAATCGATTCTACTGGGAATGTATTCATCACAGGGAAATTCCAGAATACGGCCCAATTCGGTTCCGACAGTATGACTGCTGGCCCCACAACGAATGATGATTTCTTCATCGCAAAAATTGACACTTGGGGCAATTGGCAATGGGTCGAGGGTGTAGATTGTCACAACAATGGCAGATGCTATGGGACCTCGGTCGCAGTGGACTCGGCTGGATATGCGTATGTGACTGGTTCATTCACGAGAGACATTGATTTTGGAACCACGACATTGACCTGGGCTGGTGTTGAAGACATCTTTGTTGCGAAAATCGATACATGGGGGAGTTGGCAATGGGCGGCGATGGCAGGAGGTGCCCAAGGATACGATGTGGCCCATTCAATTGACATCGGACCCAATGGGAATGCATTCATTGCAGGTTACTTCCAATTTACCTCGGACTTTGGTAGCGATTCAGTCACAGCCAATGGGGGGTCGGATGTATTCATCGCGAAAATCTCACAGCAAGGCGACTGGGTTTGGACGGGGATTGCGGGTGGAAGCAGTTCCAGTGAGGCGTATGCGATTTCTGTCGATTCGCAAGGTGGTGTGTTTGTCGCCGGGGGATTCTATACTGGTATTTCATTTGGAAATATCAGTTATAGCACAGGAGGATACAGTAATTCCTTCGTCGCGAAAGCGATTGACCAAGGCAATTCAGTTGTTTGGGATTGGGCATTGAAAGTGGCCAGTAGTAGCAGCAATTCCGCAGAAGATATGACGTTTGATGCAAATGGAGATTTGGTGATTACCGGTTGGTTCCAGGGTACAGCATCCTTCGGCAATACCGCAATGACGAGTAGTGGAAATCAGGATGTTTATGTCACAAAAGTTCTGGCCAATGGCAATTCGGCATGGGCTCAAAAAGCAGGGAGCGGGAGTGACGATGTTGGACTTGGAATCGGAATGGACTTGCAAGGGAATCTGTACACCACAGGTTACTTTGTTCAAAACACCATTTCATTCGGCAGCGTCGATATAGCCACAAGTGGAGGATTTGATTCATTCATCGCCAAGATGTCAAACGATTATGATCAGGATACCATACCCGATTCATTGGACGATGATGATGATGGAGATTTCATCCTAGATGCATTTGATGGTTGCAATCCTTCGCCATTTGGATTCCAATCGCTTGCATCGACAGATCATGATGGCGATGGGTGCCGAGATTCTGACGAAGATGATGATGATGATGGAGATGGGATGCTCGATGACAATGACTCCTGCCCAAGGGGTATGACTAGTTGGACGCCAGGCAATGCAACAGACATCGACATGGATGGGTGTCTGGATTCGATAGAAGATTACGATGATGACAATGATGGATTTGAGGATTACATGGACCTGTGTCCAAGATTGGCTGGGAATTCAACATACGACTATGAGGCCGGCTGCCCAGATTCTGATGGTGATGGAAGAGCCAATGTCAAAGATCCATTTCCTCAAGATGCGACAGAGTGGGAGGACTCTGACGGAGATGGTGTCGGGAATAATTCTGATGCATTTCCCAATGACCCGACTCAAACTCTGGATTCTGATGGAGATGGATTTGGTGACTATCCGTTCGGCAATTTCCCCGAGGGTTGTCCCGATGAGTTTGGTACTTCCTTTATCGATTATTTCGGATGTGTAGATTCGGATGGTGATGGAGTCAGTGACATCAACGACCGATTTCCCGACGATCCCGAACATTGGCAAGATACCGATGAAGATGGTGTCGAAGATGATGCAGATGCATTCCCTTACAACCCCACCCAATGGAGTGATACAGATGGAGATGGATTCGGTGACAACCCGATGGGATCCAGTGCGGACAAATTCGTCAATGATGAGACACAATGGTCTGATGTGGATGGTGACGGATATGGTGACAACCAGAACGGGAATATGCCGGATGCATTCCCTCTAGACCCCACTCAATGGATGGATTCGGATGATGATGGACATGGAGACAATCCGAGTGGAGGAATGGCCGATGCGTTTCCATTCGATTCAACTCAATGGATTGATGAAGACAACGATGGATTGGGCGACAACCCAAATGGAAACAACTCCGATCCACATCTCTTCGACAGTGACAATGACGGCTATGACAACAGCATCGATCCGTTGCCATTCTACCCTACACCTGGTGACCTAGACAATGATGGGTGGTTAGACGATGAAGATTGGGATCGTTACGATGGGACTGAATGGGCCGATTGGGACAATGATGGAATTGGGGACAATTTGGACCCCGATGACGACAATGACAACTGGAATGATTGGGTTGAAATGCGTGAAGGAACTGATTCTCATGACCCAACTGATCACCCCGTAGATAGTTTTGAGATTCCCATCACAGAAGATATCGCATTGAGTGCTTGGGACTTGCTGATGTTGTTGGCAGGCTTACCTCTAGCCTCTTGGCTGATCTTTGGATTTGTGACGCGCAATGGGCGAACTGAGATTTTCGAACAGAGAATGAGGGACGTAAATACGCGTGAAGAACTTGAACTCGTGGCAACCGAATATGAGCGGGCCCTGATGATTCGATTGATTGGGCCACACCAAGGTATCAGACTAGAACGAGTCAGAGCTGAACTCGACGATGAAATCGAAATGAGTGAAGCAAAATTAACGGGAGATGATGATGATTTGGAACCTGTGGTAACATCACCTGATCAAACCGATTATACCGAAGAGGAGTTGGGTATGTTGCC
>JASLKO010000078.1 GCA_030747475.1 Candidatus Thalassarchaeaceae archaeon
TTGAATCAACGATGTTATGGCGCGTGGATCTTCTCCTGGAATGAGAACATCAGCGGCATCAAGATTGACCTGTTCACCACTTCCTACTGCGATTCCCAAATCTGCAACCGCCAGTGCTGCGGCGTCATTGAAACCATCTCCTGCCATCAGAGTGTGACGGCCATGGCTTCGATTTTCAACCCAAATTGCTTTGCCTTCAGGGTCAATTTCTCCCCTACAATGCATTGGAGGTATACCGACCTCTTTGCCTAGTGATTCAACAGCAGCCTGGGCATCTCCTGAGAGAAGTTCAACAGCAATGCCCATGGATTGAAGATCATGGATCATCTCTGCAGCACCAGGGCGTAAATCATCATGAATAAAGGTGAAGGCAGCAATGGCTTTACCGTCTTTGGCTAGCAAAGATAGCCCATGATCTGGATTGAGATCATCCAGTAAATCATCCGATATGGTCACCCCTTCTTGAACCAACCAATCCTTACGACCGAACATCACTTTCTTGCCCTTAAGTGTGCCTTCAACACCGGCATCACCATCTTTGAGAGATTTGACATCAGCCACTCCAATTGACTCTGCTTCTCGTAAGATTACTGCGGCATATGGGTGATTGGAGCGCTGTTCGAGACCTGCTGCTAATTTCAGTACAGATTCTCGTTTTTGACCTTTGAGAGGACGAATGACATCTAGACGAGGGTGTCCACTGGTCAATGTGCCCGTCTTGTCTAAGAGGGCTAAATCAATTCGGGCGGCGGCCTCCAATGCATCGC
Source organism: Candidatus Thalassarchaeaceae archaeon (assembly GCA_030747475.1). Taxonomy (GTDB): domain Archaea; phylum Thermoplasmatota; class Poseidoniia; order Poseidoniales; family Thalassarchaeaceae; genus MGIIb-P. The sequence continues at coordinate 768 of JASLKO010000078.1, forward strand.
CGCCTCTGGCAACGACCCCTGATAGTGATGCGGTCGAGAGCGCTGCTGCATGTGGAACTGGGGCTGCAAGTAACAGAGCACAAGGGCAAGCTACAACCCACAACAAGAGAGTTGTACGAATATCGTTTGTAATCAATCCAACCAAAGGGGCTCCGACAAGAACGAGCGGGACCCACCACTGAGAAAATGATTCAAGCGTGGCTTGAATCCGAGGAGGTCGATCCCTGAACGTACGAACTTCATCGATAAGACCGGATAATCTAGTCGTTACTCCGATTGCTGTAGATTCAACGATGATTGGGCCTCTATCTAGAACCAAACCGGCGTGCACTTCGTCACCTTCTGCTACGCGTATGGGGATGCTTTCACCTGTCAAAGGAGCACGATTCAATGAACCAATTCCTTCGATTACAATCCCATCTACTGGAACCACCTCTCCACTGCGTATTTCGATTCGATCTCCCGTCTCAAGAAGTTCGATTGAAACCATGTCATCATCTTCGTCTACGCAGTCGGCAACTGGATTTGATGTGAGCATTGGCTGATTGGATGGCATCAATGAAATGCTGGTGATTTGTTTCGCTTGTGAGGCTGCTCTTCGAGCTCTGCGGGGAAGGCGATCTAGGCCCCCTTGCATTGCTTGTCGCGCTTTCATTAGCGCTGATTCTTCCATGTGTGCTGCAATGGCTACAAGGATTGAAACAATGAGGGCCTCGGACCAATGCTCACCAAAGAATGCTCCAATTACTGCAAGAGATGTTAGCAACTGAAATCCAAACTCCTTGATCTTGAGACCCCCCCATGCATCTAGGAACATACGCCATCCAGAAAGACCAACTCCAATCAACGTCAATGACATCAGCATTGACCAACTTAAATTTGGAATGACTAAGATTGCAACCAATATTAAAATCGCAGGAACACTGGATATAAGGCGCCATTGCCCCGTATCCAATCGCCGATTTTGGACCTCCTTTAGCGAGGGATTTGGTCCGATGATTCTCTCCAAACCATTTTCCAACTCAACCACAATTTCCCGTCCAATATCGGGAACAATTTGTAACTCAACACACGCATCCTCAAACCGAACATCAAGAATTCCAGGGACTTGGGTTAGCAACAAACGAAGTTCAGTTCGACCAACTCCATTTTTCTCTGCTAGGCCTGTCGCTGTGATACCTTGCACTCTCTGCCACGGCAAATCTGGTTCGTGACCAAGACTGCTCAATAGCGAGGACACTTTGGACGTATGTCCTTCTCCAAGGTCAATTGTGATTGATGCTGTCCCCATGGTGGCGGAAACATTGACCTGACGAACTCCTGGCAATCGTAGGGTGGCTCGTTTTGCTTTGGCTGCACAATCTGGACAATCCATGCCTTTAATCGGCCATTCAAAGATATGGACACCATCAATCTCTAGCGATAGATCTTCAGCATCGATAGAAGCCGCTGCTTCGACATCAACCAAACGTGGTTTCAATCGCTCTTTGACAGCATCTACTTGATTTGAAAGACCCTTGGTTAGCCTAGAAAGTCGCTTGGTTAATGGAACGTCGACTTTTTGTTCTTCAGATATGGATTCAGGAAGGGGGTTTTCAGGGGGGATATCACCCTCATCATCCTCTATGAGGATGAATTCATCGGTCCCGTCCATGGCCCTGCGACCAAGGGGGGGGGTTTGAACCTCGCTATGGATGAGGCATGACTATTCTCGAGAATCAATTTTTCAATTGGAAAATCAATTTTTCAATTGGTGCAGGGGGCAGGATTCGAACCTGCGAAGCGCTTGACAGCGGATCTTGAGTCCGCCCCCTTTGACCACTCGGGAACCCCTGCGATGACTCGCCGATTCGATTCTTGATGTTCATTCTTCCTCTTGCCCTACATCCTCGAAACCCGCTGGAAGAGGCGGTGGTGTTGCATCTGGGAACTCCCGAGGTGGCTCTGGCCAATTGTTCTCATCATCACCAATCCATTCCGAATCATCATCATCATTTTCACCACGAAGCCAGAGCATTGCAGTTCCAAAACCTAGTGCAGTACATGCTAGAATAAGCAAACTAACAACCAACGGGCCATCACCAAATACGCGTTCAAATGAGCTCAAACTAGAGCCCTCTTTTCTGATTGGAGGGATGTCAACTGGCATCCGCGATAATTCGTCATCGTTCATGACTACGTACAATTGTAGATCCCCTTCCCTCCAAGCTTCAAATTGAAAACTAATCAATGCAGATTGTCGAGCATCAAGTGAAACAGTTTGATTGCTTAGACGTATTATTCGTGACTCTGAATTAGATTGAGGTTCCCATACCCATAGCCCAATTTCAAATTCACCATCCAAATTACCAGTATTATGGACTCGAATATCAACTCTGATATTTTGATAGACTTCGGGATTCGGAGGGTCGACCCAAATCGATACTAATTCTGGTGTGAAATGCATGACTTCCAATGCGGGAAGACGTGGCGAATCAATCGTTCCAGGGCCATCCAATGCATTCCCCGCTAAATCTTGGCCTTCCACCCAAATTAGCAAAATGTCGCCAGGCTCTAAATCTACAAGCGGTGTGAAATCAACATATGATGAATAGACCCATGAATTTCCTGAATGAACCCCTAAACCCATGTCTACAGCACCTTCTGCACCAGGAATATCAAGGCCACCACGACGATAAACCCAATTTAATTCTACAATTTCATTCCCCATGCCACCTTCATCGTTGATATTGAAAGCGACCAATTGATTGCTAAGGGCATCCGATCGAAGTTGGACTAAACTAGTGGTTTGAAATTCAATCGAAGGATTGACATCATCAATCGCAACTTCAAAGGCTAAATTGGGTATACTGGTGTTGAATTCAGACAAATTCACCATCCCAAATTGGACAAGATGTGTTGGACCTGGCCAATTTCCAAAACCAAATTCAAGGATGGCATCGAAATGGTCACCCTCAAATTGTTGTATGGAATAATAAGATTGAACGCCACCTTCAATTTCAATTTCAATTTCTGTTGACGTTGGGAAATCTATGGCGATGTGTTCATGCAATTCTCTGTGAACTAATGACGCGGAAAAAGACATCGAATCGCCAGGTTGAAGGCTCAATTTATTTTCAAACGGTGGCATTGAAGGGGGAGTTAAGTCAAGAATTTCATCGACACGCCACATTAACCGGTGATCTAATGCCCATGACAAGTGATCTAAGTCTGTTGCACCATTTGAAACCATTTCGCCTTCCTCGAACATTCTCAATGATGGTTTCCAAATTCCTTCTTGCCAATCTGAAGGTGCGATGAAGTCAATGGCGAATTGAATTTCAACCCGGTAAGCCCCATCTCCTAGAGATTCTGAAATTACATCCAATGGAACTACAGCACTATCTTCAGGGCGGACAAGCACATCTTGTAGCGGATGATATTGGATGATTCCACGCCCATCACCTGCGATATCTAATTCGATTAAATCAATTGATTCCAAACCGTTTTGGTCTTGGAATGTGAATGAGAAACTGTGCTCCATTCCTTGTAACAAAGACATGTCTTCATGTCGATTCAAATCCAATGATGGAAGAGAAACTTGGGTTGGTTGTTGTACTTCTACAGTCATTGTTGCCAAATCATTGTCTATGCCTGGACCACCAGCATCAATGTAGGGGAATCCTGCGAAATCACCCCCCTCAATGAAGCATGAAATTTGGTCACCATCAGCCATACCTGAAAGACTGACTGCAGGGAAATCTACACGTAAAGAGCCGCGCGGCACACCACCAAGGAATTGCGATGATTCTCCATATTCACTAAGATCGGCCAAACCATCTTGATCAAGATCATCATATGTCTCAAACCAACATCGTAGACTAACTGATGATTGATGCAATTCTGCATCATACACATCAATCCAAAATGGAATTGTGCGATCAGGCGACAAGATGTTCCCATCTGCCAACTGGCCACCATCAGAAGTGTAGATCATTAGTGGACCCAATGATGGAGCTTGAGTATCAAGGCGCACTTCAATGGAAAATTCACCTGCAGAGGCATCTTCTGCTCCGTACGTCGGTATGCCGGAAGGCCCAATTTGTAAAATCCAAGGTGATAATGAAATATTATCGGAAGAATCTGGCAATGAAATACTCGCTGAGAATGAACCTTCGGAGCCACTGATTCCAATCGATTGTACTGAATCGTTCACACTCATAATTTCCAATGCAACACGATACGCATCAGAGGATGGATGTTGGTTGGCCTGCCCCTCAAATCGTACG
>JASLKO010000079.1 GCA_030747475.1 Candidatus Thalassarchaeaceae archaeon
CCTAGGGTCTTTTGCCAACGCTGAACGTGTGCGAAAGACGTCGACAAGCATCATTGCATGTGTCACAGAGAGTTGATCGTCTACTGTTGAATCAATTTCCCTTGACGTGAATGAATTGACCTTGCAAACTGCGAGCCCGGCATCGAGCCAACCATTGATGTGGTCTTGATGATGATCCGCCCAACCTTTGCTGCCGTGAAGGGCAACCACGCATCCAAACGGCCCTTCGCCTTGCGGAAGAATCAACTCATTCTCAATCATAGTTTCAGGGCATTTATCCAGACCGGTCAGGATATGATGGATTTCAAAAGGACTGGCAGATGTACACCTTAACGTCTCACGAATCATTTTTTCAGCTCCAAAATGCAGAGTCTTCCCATGGAAGTCCGACTGCAATTCCTGCCAATTCTAAGATGACATAATTCCAAATCAAATAGATAGCATAACTGCTGAAAAGAACCAATATTGCAGTATTGATGATTCTCTTTCTCTCACGCTTGGCCTGATCTAGGGTACATATCCCTTGATTGGTAAAATGTCGATACAGTCCAAATCCAAGAAACATAATTGTCAACACATACAGAATCCAGCGTGCCGGTCCAAAGTACAAATCATTGGAAAGTGCATCTCCTGCACTCACAGTCATCAATCCTAGGCCGACCAAAAGGACACTGGGGAAACAACACATACTGGCCAAAACCGCCGAACTGAGGATCCACCTCCACATGGACCGCGCCTCTTGCTCAACACTCATGTTGTTACGCGCCCCCTTCTCCGTTTTGATTCCTTGTCATCAAGCCCAGCCAATAGCATGAAAGCAAGGGGCGGTAATATTAGCAGAGCGGGCATTTTCAACGCCACGATGAGTCCTAGCCAACCCCCAAACCACAGGGTGTTTGCCAATATCTTAGTCGCAGGGTGAGTGTTTTTTCCGAGGATATACCAATCCACTCCGCGTCGCCAAATGCCTTTCCACAACATCCAACTCACACTGGAAAAAAACCTGGAAATCCGTATGCCTGATACTTCGTCTGCATAGACGGATTTGACTGGAACTTCTTGGACTCTAAATCCTCTTCTTCCGGCTTCCATCAGCCACCAATTTGGATACCCATACCCCTTCCATGTTGCATTCCAATCCCATTTTTCAATCATTTCTCCGGATGTTGCAGTGTACCCACATTGAGAATCACGAATCCGAATTCCTGATGCCAGTGATGTTAATCTCGACAGCCACCAAGTCCCCATCTTTCGAATCAATGGCATGCCTTTTGGCCCTTCGGGGTGTAACCATCGATTGCCTTTGACATGATCCGAACGGCGTGAAATGATGGGCTCAACAACCGCCGGTAAATCTCCTGCGTCCATTTGCCCATCACCCGCCATTACAACAACAGCGATGTCAGTTCCAAAACGAGTAAGTGCCAACTGACTCCCAGTTTGGATTGCACCACCAACACCCAAACCAATTGTTGAAACCACCTCGCCGCGATCAGCAAGTACATCTTTGGCCAATGACGCTGTATGATCTGTCGACCCATCATCGATGACAATTATCCAATCTACACTCTTTGGTATCGATTTAATACTCTTCGAGATTAATTTCGATTCGTTGCGAGCCGGCATCACGACAACGACGCGCATGGACACTGCCCTAGCCAACCGGTCCTTCAAGGCACGCTTTGACCGAATCATTCATCGGTACTCGGTGAAAAGCAAGTTCGATGAGGATTGTTTTGGTTGTGCGCAGCCAAGCCTTGCGTATCGCATCCGCAGTTGTTCGTGCCAAAGATTTCGCTGACCGAGTCGCAGTTCTCAATCTTGAGTTGGATGAAGAAACAAGTGAATTGGCCACTCAAGCAGGCGCTGAAATTATCGATTTAGATGGGTCGACAAGCGCCCCCTCTATCGCCAATGCATTGGTTAATTCAGTCCTAGAGCTTGAACGCACAGTCATCATTTCCCTTGACTCTGATTGGAAATTATCAGACATGGCCAAAACTGTGGGTCTTTCACAACAAGGGCATGATGTATTCATCGCATTCAAACATCGTACCAAAAACCGTCGAGTCGACGATGATTCCAATGACCCGATTGAGTCTGATACCTATGTTTACGAAAATGCTGACATTCAATTTGCAAATTGTTCACAAGCCGGACTTGTCGCAATCGCAGGTCAAAAACAATCTGACTCCCCTGCCGATTTACCCGCAAAAATCGATGTAAGAGTCGTTGAATTGGAGTTGCCAGAAGGCCCTCCGAGACGCGAATCGTTGGCGAGTGCAAGTCGATTTGCGCAATTCTTCTATTGGATGTTAGAGAGCAAACATCCCCTGATTTTGTTTGGCGTCCCTGGAATCGCATTTTTCTGGGTGGGTTTTGAAATGGCCAATGAATTGATCAATTTCCAAGGTCCACATGACAGTGTTTCTCTTGGGGTTGCTTTGGCGGCGTTTGCCGCCACTTTGGTCGGCGTATTTTCTCTCACTACAAGTTTAATCTTGTATGTCCTTGGAAAGCAAGTCAATCGAATGCCAAATCGCGCTTTGGCTAAGGAATGAGCAACCAAAACCCAATCATGATTACAGCGAGTATGAGGATAAATCCTGATTCGGCCCATTTCCAACGATTGGACCATTCTTCGGCATCTCTTTCCTTATTTCTTTTCCAGATGGCATATTCGTCTTCGGACAAATCACGTTCCATCCTGATCCATTCAGAAGACACCTTCCAGCGTTGCCAAACAAGCAATATCAGCATCAGGATAAAGGCTGAAATGGCGATGGTAACCCACATTGGTTCACCTCACGGTGTTACTCGACGACTATCACGTGGGAATGGGATGACTTCCCGAATATGATCTGCACCCGAAAGCCAACTGCACACCCGATCTACACCAAGGCCGAACCCGCCGTGTGGCACGCCACCATATTTGCGTACATCAATGTAAAATTCATATGGTTCACGTGGTGTACCCTCTTCATCAATTCGCTCCAAAATCTCTTTTTCAGACCAAGTTCTTTCACCGCCACCAATGATTTCTCCATATCCTTCGGGTGCCAGTAAATCGTGGCACAACACGTACTTCGGGTCATCTGGGTCAGGACGGTGATAGAATGGTTTCGCGACACGCGGGTAGTGGGTAAGGAAGTGAGGTACATCGAAATCTTGTGTGAGGACTTTTTCCTTTGAATAATCTAAATCTTGACCCCACTCGATTTCAACACCCATGCCTTGTAGAGTTTCAACGGCCTCATCATAACGGATTCTTGGGTATGGGTTGTCAGCATATCTGGCCACCAGGTCAAGATCACGTCCAAGAGCAGCAAGTTCATCCGAGCGCTCATCCAATAGTGTTCGAGCGATGTGCCGAACAACCCCTTCTCCATGGATCATTACATCCTCATTTCCGGCCCATGCGATTTCCATTTCAGCGTGCCAAAATTCGGTTAGATGTCTCCTGGTGCGGCTTTTTTCAGCCCTGAATGATGGTGCGATTGTGTACAATCTTTCAAGCGCAGGCATGGCCGCTTCGGCATAGAGTTGCCAGGATTGTGTCAAGTATGCTTTGCGGCCGAAATATGGGACTTCGAACAATGTCGAACCACCTTCGACGGCACCCGCCACAAAGTTTGGCGCCTGATATTCGATGAAGTCACGATTACGGAAGTAACCATGGATGGCGCCAAACACTGATGAACGAATCTTTAGCATCTGCGTCATCCTTGATGTGCGCAGGTAGAGATGCCGATTGTCGAGTAAGAATTCGGTTTCTCCTCCATCGGCATTGGCCATTGCACTCTCGGTAATTGGAAATGGATTTTCTGGGTTGACCGGTCCGACAATTGTGGCAGAATCAACCACCAATTCATGGCCTCCTTCGCTCCGTTCATCAACATTGACCGTACCAGTAATGATGACACTGGTTTCGATGAGTGCACCTTTCAGTGCTTCGAATGTATCGTCACCGATATCTTCACGCTTGGCAACACACTGTATTCGACCAGTACTGTCTCGCAATACAATAAAGCGAATTTTGTTCGAACCCCTTGTACGATTAATCCACCCTTTGAGCTCAATTTTCTCACCATCGTGGTGACCTGATTGAACATCGCCGATGAAGATGTCCTTTTGCATGGTGTAGCCTCCAAAGGGGTCGAGCATGGCACAGCATTTCAATGCCTCCGCTCTCCAAGGTGAAAATTTGCAATGGTATCAATCAGATTTTAGCGGGCGCTAGGGGGTTCGAACCCCTGGCCTACGGGTTAAGAGCCCGTCGCTCTACCTAGCTAAGCTAAGCGCCCAACCCGTCCACTGGACATCCCTCTATGAGGATAGCGCTTGGCGGTTGTGTTTAGAGGCGAGCCGTTGGTTTTCGAATGAGTTCGCAACCACCTGGTGCAGCGAGCACAACAACATCAGCCGTATCTGTAAATAATCCCACTTCAACCACCCCTGAAATCGAACGCAGATCCGCTTCTAGTTGAACGGGATCAGCAATGTTTGGCCCGAAATGAGCATCTAGGATTGGGTTTCCGTTGTCAGTTACATAATCTGGGCCACGGCGCACAACCTCTCCTTCGCAAATTGCTTCAATTCGGCGCTGTGTTTGTTCCCACCCGTAGGGATTGACTTCAATGGGCAACGGAAATGCACCTAAGATCTCAACTTTTTTGCTTGCATCGGCGACCACAATCATTCCACCACTAGATTCGGCGACAATTTTTTCTCGCAGCAATGCCCCTCCTCCACCCTTGATCAAGTGAAGGTCTGAATCAAATTCATCAGCACCATCAATGACCAAGTCGAGATATTGGCAATTTGACCAATCTACCATTTCAATACCTTGTTCTATAGACAACTTCTCAGTGGCTTCTGATGTTGGAATACCCACCACATCCAAGCCTTCTTCACGTATCCTTCGACCCAATTCGAGAATGGTATATTTGACGGTTGATCCAGTCCCAATCCCAATTTTCATTCCATTCTCGACAAATGCACAAGCGGCAATTCCTGCCTCGGCTTTCATGGCCTCTTTTTCTTCCGAAGTGAATTGTCCCATTGACTGGGGCTCAACCGATACAGGGCATATCCTTTCGCACAGTGTCCAATTGAATTTCGCCCCATAGGGGCGGCGATGGATTCAAACACTTCCAGTATTGTCGAAGCGGCATGCGTCGCCAGCGTATGCCATGGGCTCTGCCTGTTTTGCTAACTTGGCTGATGTTAGGGATGAGCCTTTCAATGTGCATTCCTGCTCCTGAAACGGCGTTTTTGGGCGAGGGTGAACAACGTAATGTAGGCCTCAATCAGGCCACAACTTTGGAAATTCAAACTGCAAATGATAGTTCTTCTGCACTACAAGCTGAAATCCCCACAGGTCATACTGTTGAATCGATTGATCTGACCCTTTCTCCAGATGCTTTGGCCTATAACGATGGATTCACCTGGTCTGGGGAATCTGATTGGAATGCATCGGGCGCAGTGCTCGATCGCGTAAATGTCAACATTTCCGAGGGCATACAGTTGCTCCCCCAAGAATGGGTTTGGGACTTTGAGAATTCTAACCATGGTTGGACTCTACAGAGTTCGGGTGGTTGGGCATGGGGTTATGACTCAACACTTGGACAAAATGGTGGTGTTCATGGTGGTGCCAAGGCCATTTACACGTACAATGGAAATTATCCAAATTACATGTCTGGCACACATTGGGCAACAAGTCCTGTCATCGACTGTTCAGGCTGCAGTGGCACTTGGAATTTACAATTCTGGAAGCGATTGGGTGTTGAATACCACTACTACGATCATGCCTATATCCAAGTTAAGAATCCACAGGGAAGTTGGGTTCAAATTTACTCTAGCACAGGGACAATCAATGATGGGTCCTTCCAACAAGTCACATACAATATTGCAAATTATGTTCAAAACAACCCGGCTTTCCAAGTCCGCTTTGGATTGGGTTCCACCGATGGTTCAGTGACCTACACCGGCTGGAATGTTGATGATGTATCCATTTCACCTGCTGGTGGCGGTGGTGGTGGTGAGGAAGCCAATTGGACAAGTGCTCGTTTTGGTCCAGGCATCACCGGGGCACGCGGGATGGATGGCAATCGTTACGGAATCACATCGATTGATGCCACGATTCCAACAGGTTCTAATTTGAAATTGTCCGTACTTGATGGCGTCTCAAAAACCCCCATTCCAGGTTATTCTAATCTAGATCCGACTTGGATTGATTTGGGTGGTATTGATCCAGAAAAGCACCCAAGTCTCCGTCTAAAATTGTACTTTGATGCCAGAGGGGGCGCCTTGTCACCCATTGTGCATGAGATTCACATGAATCATCGCTATGGGACATCCTTTGCATTGAACCCCGCATTGGTCGGTTGGTCACTGAACGCCATGAATTGGAACAATGGACAAATTAGTGGTTCGAATGGAGGGACCGCAACCTCACCGATTTTTACTTCGCACAGGCCGATAACACAGATGCAATTTTCATCGACTTCCTCGGGTTCATACAGTCTTGAAGCCTCAGTCGATGGTGGGGCTTGGCAGAGTGTTCAGACAACTGGAATCACGGCATTTTCAGACTACGGAAGTACGCTTCAAATTCGGATTACATGCAGTGGCTCTTGCAGCCTGACCGATTTGACGCTCGAAATGCTTGGTGGCCATTTGCCAACCGACCCTAATTTTGACATTGGACTAGACGGTTGGTCTGAATGGGGAGTTGAACACCCGCATGTTTCAACATGGGGTTGGCAAGATCGTTTCACAAATGGTGATTTGTCAGCTGACATGACATGGTCTGCACCCGGCCTCAAACAAATCGCGGTTCTCCTTCCCAAGAGCGGATTGGAATCATTCTCTGTCGATCTCGCACCATTCACAACTTGTGATGATGTCGACGTTTCCCTAAGCGTGGGGGCGACGACAGTTTCCACCAAGAATATTGCATTCTCAACACATTCCGAAACATTTTCTCTGAATGCCGCAGGCCTCCAAAATTTGAACACAGAATTGTCCAATGCCGGTACATTCTGGGGTGTGGGTACTGATGTTGAATATGCGTTGGTGACCATTGGCATCCAAGGCAATACGGGTTCACTTCGAGTCGGCGGTTTATCTGCCATATATCGACCGACAGTTGACCTATCCTTTGCGGTTGATTCTGCATTTGTGATGTCGATGAATCAAGCTCTGCCTGGGGCCCAAACAATTTCTCAACATCGCCTAGTGCCTCTTTCAGTACAGTCCAGTACACCGGGGGCCTTTGTTGGGACAATTACCGATTTGATCACCTCGCAAAATGTACTATTGGATGACGCCATGCTGTCGAACTTCACTGCATGGTATCCAGTCACACCCTCATGGCAATGGATGGAACTGGGGCTGAATTATTCCTGGGCTACCGGCACCCCTGACCACTTAACGGTCAGCGTCGAGACGGATGGAGCACGTGCATTCTATGAGTTCCCAGTCGATGGTTCAGCCTTCTCTATGACGAGAATTGACGGTGCCTCTGCGTCTCCACTTCTCTTCAAAGACGCCAACGGAGGTGCGACGTTCAATCAAGGTCCAAACACCCTCACTGTGAATTTGCCATTCCAGACTGACGCGAGTTTGGAAGATGCGGATCAATTCAAGATTAGCGCATCACTATACATGACGAATGGTGCACCTTCACCTTCACACATCGAAATCTCAGGTCTTTCGAGTCAAGGTGTTGAAAATGATGTCCAAATCATTGGTTGGGATGTATTCAATGAACTTGGCATCGCCATCCCTGAGTCGATGTCATACCTGCGATCTAACAGTCCGATTTCGGTTGAGGTCAACCTTGGATTTGAAAATTTGATTCAAGATTCGACAAAGAATCCTCGAAGCGGTGATGTTCGGGTACATCTATTGGAAAATGGTGTTGAAATGATGAACACGACCACCGTCGATGAAGGCATCGCACGATTCGATTTCAGCACACAATCAGGGACTGGAAATGCGACCTATTCAATTGAAGTTGAACCTCTAGCAGGTCAAAATTTTGTGGAGTCATTGTCAATGAATCGGACCTTCACGGTCGATTCACTCAATCCACAGGTTGTCGGCCAAAATATTGCCCAATATGATCATCGATTGCCATCTCCCAATCAAGTGATTCAAATTGAAATTTATGACCGTCCCGTACTGCCAACAGACCTGACATTGATGATTTGGAGAGAATGGGTTGATGACATCAATGTCAATGGCGTTATCGATACCGATGAATTCGTCGCAATGCCATTACAGGCTCCAACAGATTTGACCGCCTCCACTGGCAATTATACACTGCTTATCGATGATACAGCAGCAGAAGAGGGCGACATTGTTGCCGGTTATGTCACTGGCGCAGACCCGGCAGGGAACTACATCAAAGATGGAGGCAATGCAAATGAGTCATCCCAACTATTCGCTTACCAAGTCCTTCCAGATGGCCCACCTCTCATTCCTGGTGAGGGTGGCTTTGCCAGCTCAGTCGATGGTCGACTTTCCTATCTTCACCCAGGTGTGGATTATGAATTCGCATTGCATATCATCGAACCCAATGGTTGGTCAGACATCGGCGAATTGCGGTTGCAACTTGCAAGTAACTCTGTGACGGATACATTGGCCATTGAGTGGTCGGCAGCCAGTGGACAATGCGATGTCATCTCGGAACACATCAATGTTGAACGGTGCGGTGTCAGGGCTTGGACGGGCGAACTTTCTCCTTTCAATCCTGATCTAGAATTTTATGTCGAATTCCAACTGAATTGGTCGTTGCCACGTGAAGGTGATATGCGCTGGGAACCCTCTCTAGAAGTCACGGATCGCAGTGGACAAGGTGCCTGGTTATCCCTGCCGCAATTGCGCTGGCGATATTCGCCTGACTTGGCCATCGATACATCTTCGATGTCCCTCAACATTGGGTCAGGGACATATTCAGAGGAAGGGGCATGGGTTGCACCATCGTCCACAATCGTCCTTTCAGGAGGTGTACACTTCCCCGTGTCCGATACAAGTCCAAATGAAGATTTCAGCATTCGCGTCCTACTCGATGGTCAAGAATCCATCATTCAGAGTGGCAATGGACTTTGGACGATTCAATTGACTGCTCCAATTGAGGCTGGTTCCTATCCATTGACTGTAGAGATTGCCAATCCTCCTGCTGGTGCCATCGACGTTACCGATACCTCAGCTGCATTGAGATGGATTGTGGTTGACCCTTATGGGCCTGAAGTGGTGGATGTATTGGCGCCACGCATTGACAGCATTTTGCCCATTGATGCATTGAATGATTTACAAATCAGTGTTCAATTGTCCGAAATTGAACAAATTGATGCCGAAAGCCTCACACTACATTGGAAGGTAATTCGCGGTGCAGATGCTGGCGCAACACCGCTTGTGCGAGGCGACACACCACTCACAATCGAAGGTGACAACCTTGCGGGACAGTCGATCATTGCAAAGGCAACCCTGGACATTTCCGAGTCTATACCGATTGAATATTATGCAGATGATCTTCGATTCCACATTTGGATTGAAGGGCAAGACATGGCTGGGAATGATGTTCAAACTCCACTCAACACCAATCTTGATGGAAATCCATACGCAACTTGGTCGATTGAACGAAGATCTGCCGTCTTTGAAGTCCTAGACGGTGACATCACCTATTCAAAATCTGGAGACATTGAATCTGGCGAGAACGTGATGATTACCATTGCAGTCCGGAACAATGGCGAGGTCGATGGTACGGTTCGAATGTTTTTGAGTGAAGTTCACTTGGATGGAACCATACGAGAATTAACAGCTGTTCCAGTTGAGGAAGACATTGCTGCAGGTGAACGTGCATTGGTCAATCTGGATTGGCAACCCTCAACCAATGGGCGCCAATGGATACGGGTGACGATGGACGATGGGACAATGGCAACGGGTCCAACTTTGAATGTCATCGAGGAACAGGATTCAGGATTCATTGGTGCTGTCTTTGGTGGTGTCGATTTGGTTTGGGCCATCCTGTTTATTGGTCTACTCATTCTACTTGCGAGCGTCCTGATGATCGCACTTCGTAGTGGTGGCTCTAACACATCCTATCTCGACGAAACAGATGACTATTGGGAAGATGAGGATGAAGTCAATCTGTTGCCCAGTGGGGCGCAGGAAGAACCACAGGGATTCCCCTTGGACTATCGTGATGAGACTGTCCGTCATGTCATGGCACAGCATGGAATCACCGACACCATCGCCTTTTTGCAGCACGCCAAGGGCTTTGACAAAGATGACAATGAATATCTTAACAAGTCCGAATTAGATCAAGCTGCAGCATCATTTGTAGCAGCCGGAAGTCTTGTTGAAGCACAGGTTGGCAACAAGCAGACATTTGATCCAGCCACGATGAGCCCAGAACAACTCGAATGGTACAACCAAGCCAAACAGTGGGGTGGTTACTATGATGAGGCCGGAAATTGGGTTGCATTGTAGTTCCATCACATTCAAAACAGGGCTGCTATCCTCACCGATTGGGATCAGGAGGACCACTGACAGTGTACGACACTGAGGAAAGTCCCCTCTGCATAGGTGCAGGTGGTCCGTCGCAAGGCGGATGTCCGGGAGGGCAGGCTCTGTAGAAGCAACGAATCGGTACGGGCGCACGATGAATCCGCAAGGAGGAGATTTCCCGCTACTGACTGAGACGAACACCCCCACCGCAGCAAGTCCAAACAGTTCCATTGACGGCACCGGAAGGAACGGGTAGGATGCATAGTTGAATGTGGTTAACCAGAAATGGCGAACA
>JASLKO010000080.1 GCA_030747475.1 Candidatus Thalassarchaeaceae archaeon
GCGCGAAAAGCGAGCGTTTGAAACTGCAAAGACCGGTGAGGTCGACATGTATGTTTGTGGAATTACACCTTACTCTCCTTCCCACCTAGGACACGCCCGTTGTTACATTGCCTTCGATCTTGTTCATCGTTGGTTGGAAGCGAGTGGTTGGACGGTGAATTATGTCCAGAATTTTACTGACATCGATGACAAAATCATCAATGCCGCTGCCGAAGAGGGAGTTGATTTTCTCGAGGTGGCCAATCGCAATATCGAGGATTACTATCAAGCGATGGATTCACTCAATGTGTTGCGTGCTGATCACTATCCGAGGGTTACAGAAGTGGTGCCAGAAATCATCGAAATGGTTGAACTTCTCATCGAAAAAGAGCATGCCTATGTGGCTGAAGATGGAGTTTGGTTCAGCATTGCTTCAGCACCGGAGAAGTATGGAATGTTAACCGGACAATCGATTGATGCAGTCAAAGCTGGTGCAGGTGGACGTGTTGAACAATCTGGCAAACGCGACCACAAGGACTTCGCATTGTGGAAGGTCGCCAAACCTGGTGAACCATCGTGGCCATCACCATGGGGCGATGGACGCCCCGGTTGGCACATCGAATGCAGCGCAATGTCACTCAAACACTTTGGTGAACAGTTTGACATTCATGGCGGCGGTCATGATCTGAGATTCCCACACCATGAGGCTGAAATTTTCCAGTCTGAATGTTGTACTGGCAAGACACCATTGGTTCAATATTGGATGCACAATGGGTTTGTCAATATCGATGGCGAAAAGATGAGCAAGTCACTTGGAAACTTTTGGACCATCAGTGAAGCCTTGGAAAATTATGACCCATTGGTCCTTCGCCATGCATTGTTGAATGCACACTATCGCTCACCGATCGATCTCACAGAACAATTGCTTGAGGATGCAAAGGGACATCATGCGAAATTGGTCGAAGCCTATGGTCATGCATTGGTGGTAATCAAGCAAGCCAAGAAAGCCGGGATGCAAGAAGCACCACGATTGCCACAAGCAGATATTGAATCCGCTGATTTCCTTGCTGGTAAACTCGGTTTACTCGAGAAGCTTCTGCAGGAAGCGGCAATTGCGATGGATGATGATTTCAACAGTCGTCAGGCGTTGGCCAAGGTCAGCAATGGTGCTCGCCTCATTCCACAAATCCTCAACAGCGAAGACATTGATGAAAGCGATACAGCGGGCTTCGCCGTGTATGCAATCGACTGGTTAGAGGAGTTTGCCGGTTCAGTTCTCGGACTACTGCCCGCGAAGGACGTCGCTATGGCAGTGCATGACCCAAGTTTAGATCCCGCGCGTCAAGCCATCAAGGATGAAGTTGAGCAACTCTTAGCGCGTCGTGCAATCGCAAGAGCGGCCAAGGATTGGGGCAGTGCAGATGAAATTCGTGATGCATTGACGGCGATGGGGGTCTCTGTGAAAGACACACCTGATGGTGTGGTTTGGACGCTAGAGTAATCATTGTGGCTTGCGCATGGATTGAATGGCCATCATACTCAGGAAGATGACCATTAGCATTGCAAGAATTCCAACACTAATCAACTGTGAATCCGATTCAACGTTCAGTGAATTGTCACCATCTTGTGAATCCGATTGAATCTTAGTAAGTGTGAAATTATTACCATTCCAATCTACACCAGTATAGACCTTTGACGAGTCATCATATGTTTGAAGTCTCAAAATATTTCCATCTTCGGAGGCATACTGATTGTCAGATGTGTCGATGGTGTATCTTGTTTCGACACCATCAATTGTGATAATGAGTTGATTAGCAACTGAATTGCAAGTCAGATTTTCTTGGCCATCAAATCCACCTTCGACGTTGTAGTTGCCAGGTAGGACTTTGAAATTTGTCGAAGTTTCGGGCTCGGGTTCAGGTTCTGGTTC
>JASLKO010000081.1 GCA_030747475.1 Candidatus Thalassarchaeaceae archaeon
CCCTCAAGGTCAAAATCTGTCCAATAGCGAATCATCCATGCTCCCGATATACCTGAACTGACATTTAATTGAACTGGAATCGTAAGATGGGCATGCGCATCTGGGGCATACTCGCCCGTCAATGAACCATGGAACCACGAACCGGGTGTTTCTCCAGCATTTGAGATGGTCACTTCATCGACATACCAACCAGGACGGTCTACCGTTCCTGTTGGGTCCGTCCAAATTACAAATCGATGCAACATTTGAGATGCATTCGAATTGTGTAGATGTGATATGTCGAAGGTCGAGTTGACCCAACCACTCGCATTCGGCCCACCAAATACCCCGAAACCAGCCCCAGAGGCCCCATTTGGGACAGGGGCCGAATTTGAAATATTCCAATTGTATCCCCCAATTGGTTCCACATAATTCCAAGTCACACCCCCATCTAGGCTGATTTCAACCCAAGCTCCAGATGAACCTGTAGAGGAGGGGGAATGGTGCAAATGATACCAGTGATTGAAATTCAATCTCCATTGATTTGCCAAACTTGGTACTGGACTGCTTGGCGAGGTTAACCAAGCATACGTACCTGCAGGCACTGGATTTTCTGGTAAAGTTGCTGCAATCAGTGAACCATCGGAGGCGAGAGAGGGAATCAATCCCCCTGCAGATTGCCGTGCACTGTAATTCATGGCAAAAGCACCGTTGAATTGAGAGGGTTCGGCCATTCGCCAAACATCTGCAGTGCCACCGACAACATATTGTTGAAATTGCAAGGAGAGGGATTCCAAATCATCCAATCGGCCCACTGTATGATTCACACCCAATGTCAATTCATGATCAAAGACTGAAATTGAGGCGTCGTCAAATGTACCATGGCTAAAATTGAGATTGGGATTGTCAGCCAACCAATGCTCGCCCGTCCCTCCATTTCCATTTGCACCGGTTGATACATTGACCCAACCGTCTAGAATGGTCGAATTGACCGGGATTTGAAATGAATCCTCAGAAATGTTGGACAAAGTTCCATCGTTGGTGGGTTGAACAATTAGCTCTGAATCGCCATTGTATGGACTTTCAATAGCCTGGGCGATGGGGGCAATGAGCATGAGCAAGGTCAGTAGAATGGCCGCTCGCATGGTCTCACCTCGAATAGGCCACCCTTGGCCGTCGGTTTGAACACAACGGATGTCTGACCACAGCGCCCGTAGGGCGCTTCCCATGTGAATGGTTCATTTACCGGCACGGAGGAGAGACAGTTCGCGGTGGGCATATGGGTGAGCAAGAAGTGTTGCAAGGTCCCCAACTTGCAGCTGTCGAAGCACAACTTCATGCTCTATTGCGCAAACAAGCCAAACACGCACTCCCTGTCGATTTGCCAAGACCTGATTTCTGGCATGTTTGCTCTCAATTGCTACAATCAATAGAACTTGAATTGACTGAAATTAGTCGGGCAGAGGGGTTTTCAGCAAGAACACAAACACTTTCCAGAAGACAAGCAAATTTGCGGCGGGCAATTGCAGACTTAACTCGACATCGACTGACTGCATTTGTGAACCATGCAGCACTAGCAAATCTTGCGAGTACCCCCTTTGGAGATGCTGTATCAGAAGCCAGTCTCAATCTAATGCCAATCGATTGGCAACGTCAGGATGGTGCGGAACGCGCATTTCACTCTGGTGTTGCTGAACTAATCGAGCAATACAAGCGAAATGTTTCTTGGAATGGATTGCAAAAAGGTGTCATCGAAACTGAAAATATACCTGTGCCAGCAACCCCTGCTGGAAATGCCCAATTGGACCAATTCGTCGAACAACCTGGGGGCCTTACCGGATCTGAACCACCGGTTATCGAATCAAACCCAAATGAGGAAACATGGCAAGACCCTGATTTTGACGAAGAAGATAGAATTTCAATGATGGAAGGTTATCCAGAAATTTCTGATTCAATTTCGGACGAACCTGTGCTGGCAGATGAAAATACAAGTCCTGAGAATGAAATCAGTGATGGAATGATTCGTCTTCAAATTCTCAAAGATATGCCTGAGCCTATTCTTGATGCGAACGGTGATGAAATTGAACTCATGACTGGGGATGTATTCAACTGCAGCGCCCTAATGGCTGATACCCTAATCGCTGCGGGTTGGGCCGTAGCATCATCTCTCGATTGAGAGACGTAAGCTCTCAAGCAACTGTCCGTAGGCTGAGTTCGATGGTTACTGTATCGGGGATTGGAATGCGCATGACTTGGCGAAGTGCGCTTTCATCGGTTGACTTGCCGATGACCAATTCTAGCAGACGCTTGTGAATACGCATTTCCCAGTGATCCCATGTTTCGCTGCCTTCTCCGTCAGGTGCCTTACGGCACGGGACGACCAAGCGTCGAGTGGGTAGTGGGATTGGCCCACGGAGTTTGACTCCGGTTTGCTCACTAATGCTGCGAATTGATGCACAGACAGTATCAATGTCAACGTGGTTCTCACCAGTTAGTTTGATGGTGGTAACCGTTGGCATGATGCATCCCTTTTCCGATGGTTTGTTGAATCAGTAAGAATTTCACTTCTTATCAATCTTCATGCAAACGCCTGCTGCAACCGTCTTACCCATGTCGCGAATTGCGAAGCGGGAAAGTTCGGGGAAAGCATCCATCTGCTCGATTGCCATCGGTTTTGTAGGCTGGAACCGAATCAGGCAAGCATCACCTGTCACAAGGAAAGCCGGATTGGCTTCCTTGCCTGCCTTGGAGGTCTTCTCCAATAGCTCTACGAAGCGAACTGCAACCTGAGCGGTGTGTGCGTGGAACACAGGAGTGTATCCAGCAGCAACTGCCTTGGGGATGTCCATCAACTGGATTTGACCAACGAAGGTCTCGTCGTGACGAACGAACATTGGCTCATTGTCTGAGTATCCAGCAATGTCACCACGGCGAATGTCCTGAGCGGACAATCCACGTACGTTGAATCCAACGTTGTCGCCAGGCTCTGCCTTGTCGACCATTGTGTGGTGCATTTCGATGCTCTTGACCTCAGCCGATTTCTGGCTTGGGTTGAATACAACTGTCTTACCAGCGTTTAGGATTCCGGTTTCAATCTTGCCAACAGGCACTGTACCAATACCGCTGATCTTGTAAACATCCTGAATTGGAAGTCTTAGAGGACGGTCAGTTGGCTTTGGACCCATTTGGATTTGATCAATACACTCGAAGAGTGTTGGACCACTATACCACTTCATGTTGTCACTCTTGGTGTACAGGTTCTCTCCGTTGAATGACGAGCAAGGTACCATTGGAACATCAGCTGGGTTGAAGCCAGCCATCTTTAGCAAGGTGCTAACTTCTTCCTTGACACTGTTGTATTTGTCTTCGCTGTAGTCGACACCAGAGATATCCATCTTGTTGATGTTGACGATAAGTTGCTTAACACCCAATACGCGCGCGAGGAAAGCGTGTTCCTTGGTCTGTGCGTTGACACCGTCGTTTGCTGCAACACAGAGAACGGCTGCATCAGCCTGACTGGTACCAGTAATCATGTTCTTCACGAAGTCACGGTGACCTGGTGCGTCGATGATTGTGAAGTAGTAGTTAGGTGTGAATAGTTCCTTGTGAGCAACGTCGATTGTGATTCCACGCTCGCGCTCTTCCTTCAGACCATCCATAACGTATGCAAGTCCGAATCCGGCCTTACCCATTTCCTGTGCTAGCTTCTCGTTCTTTTCAATAACGTGATCTTCGATGTGGCCAGTGTCTAATAGAAGGCGACCAACAGTGGTCGACTTTCCGTGATCAACGTGCCCTACGAAAACGATGTTTAGATGCGGCTTCTTCTTATCTTCCCATTGTGAACCCATAATTCTACCTCAATGTGTGGCCCGCCGACCAAACTCCCCTATATCAAGGTAGTCTCTGACAAGGGTTTTCAATAATCGATGCTAGATGGTGTACTGTACGCCATATTTGGTGATATAATTGAGTTTATTTGTACTCTAGGATGATGACAAACGACTTCACCGTGGTATCGTGTGCTTTCTCATTGACCAAATCCACAGTCCAATGCATGGTCCATTCACCATCGTTGTAATTGCGGAAGTGTTGGGTGCTCAATCGGAGTTCAACACAACGATCGTCATCTGAACAATCGCCAGCAGTTTGGTCTTCATTCGCAAGATATGTTGTATTGCCAATTTCTTCAGTATCTGAATCAGATTGTGAGCCATTGTAGGCATAGATGTCAAGCCTATTGGAACATCCTGTTTGCTCAGAGCATGTTCCGGCAGGCCAATCATCATCTAACTTTGGATAGGTGGCTTGGATTTTCACATATCGAATGGAATGTGTTTGACTGGAATGGTCCTTGTGATAGACCAATGGGTACTCAAATGTGGCTGTTCCGGCACCAGATGTGCCATTGCTATCAATTGTGAATTCAGCCCAAGCGCCCCTGTAATTGATGAAAACGTCGATTGTCATGGTGTCGATAAAGCCTTGACTGTCCGTCACACTGAGGCTGATTTCATATTCGCCAGGCCAGACATTGGTCCACTCCACTTCTTCACCGGTCAAGTCCACGTCATTGTCCATGATGCCATCGCCATCACTGTCGACATAGAGATCTAAATCCCATTCGAATTCTGTCAAGTATGAGCTTGCATCTCCAGCAGATGAATCTGAACCATCCAGTTGGATTGTGGTGGTTGCATCGATTGTATCATCACTTGTTTCCATCTCTTCTTCACAAATCCATGCGAGGATGAACGTGCCCGCAGGAGGGTTTTCTCCTGTACAATCATCATCCTTGTAGTGAATGATTGAGGCGGTTGGTTCTGCTGCATCTGCTGCTGCAACAATCACATCGCGTTCTTCGCAGATTTCGAAGTCGGTTGAACTGACACATAATTCGACGGTTTTGGCCCCTTGAGAATTATACGTATGACTGGCGGTAGATCCATCTGCCACATTTCCATCACCAAAATCCCATGAGAACGTCATGGGGTCGCCATCAGGGTCTGACGATCCGATGGCGGAAAATTGTACATTTTCGCCAACCTTGACCGTGCCCGATGGAGTGATGTTCAGTGTTACAGTTGGAGGCGAATCACTAGCCAGGGTATCA